>JBDKSR010000307.1:0-2598 GCA_039680545.1 Bryobacteraceae bacterium
TTTCGGGCTTAAGATAGAGACGACTCTTCGGAGGGCATATGCCGAGCCGGAAACTAAAGGAATTTCTGGATGCCAATACCGTAAAGTACGTCAGCATCAGGCACTCAATCGCTTACACCGCGCAGGAAATCGCAAGTCTTACTCACATCCGTGGTAAGGAACTTGCCAAGACTGTGGTGGTGAAGGCGGACGGTCAGTTCGCGATGGCCGTCATTCCCAGCTCGCACAAAGTCGACCTCGCGCTGTTCGCAGCGACTGCCGGCGTTGCCAAGGCCGAGATTGCCGGCGAGTACGAGTTCAAGGCCATGTTTCCGGATTGTGAGACCGGAGCTATGCCGCCGTTCGGCAATCTCTACGGCCTCCCGGTCTATGTGGCGAAAAGCCTGGCCGAAGATGAAGAGATCGCGTTCACCGCAGGCACGCACAGCGAGCTGATTCGAATGACATACAGCGACTTCGAGCGGCTCGTCAATCCAAAGCGTGGGGTCTTCTCCTTCCCGCGCTAGGAGAGTCCAAACTGGAGCCGAAGCTGGAGGTTACTCGACTCCCTTATTCTTCTTGCGCCGGAACCACTGCGTAAACCGGCGAAAGTAGAACATCGCACCGACAAACCCGGCCACGAGAATCTGCCACAGCAGCGCTCCGCTGCCAGGGTCCGTGTAGGCGGCGGCCGGCATCTCGGCCAGGAGAACTGCGGCCGCGCACAGTGCGGGGACACGCAAATTCTTAAGCCCACCCTCGTCCCGGCAAGACCGCCGTAAACTGACCAACGTGTTTCTTTTCAGACGTTCAATGATTCCCATCCATCTCTCTCCATGTTCCCGCTAGAGACAGGTCCGGACCAGCTTGCAGCATACATGGCCAAGCCCCGATTGGCAACCGGACCGCCGCGATCTCCACTCCAACCGAGGTTTTGCACGTAGCCCTCGTCCGGCTAAGCCGTGATACATTCGAGAGTGCAATGCTGTGCCATCTGTCCCGTTTTTCATTCGTTGGGCTCGCTTTGCTCGTTGCCCTCTCCCCTCTTGGCCGCTCCGAAACCGCTCCCGCCGGAACAGTACTCGATGTGCGGCTGAAAAACGCCGTAAGCTGTTCCTCCCAGTCTGGGCAAAAGGTTGATGCCGTGGTCATTGCTCCGGTGAGCGTCAACGGTCAGATAGTGATTCCTTCCGGCACAACAATCACCGGTAAGGTGAAGTCGGCCTCCGCGCCTAAGGCAGCCGACCAACGCTCCAAACTCAAGATCGAATTCACCCAAATTGTTGATTCTAAAGGCAAGACAGTTCCGATTTCCGCTAATGTGCTCGCGATTGACAACGCCCGCGAATCCGTCGACGAGACGGGACAGATCCTCGGCATCCTCGAATCCGAGACCTTGGGTTCCCAGATGGACCGCGGCATAGAACAGATGGCCGATGGTCCTCTGGCAAAGCTCGCAGGTCTCCTTAAGGTCGCTAAGGGTGCTGTTATTCGGGACGTGAACCCCCAAATCCATTACGAACCCGGGGTCGAACTCCGGCTTGCTCTCACCAAAGAGGCAAACCTGAAGGGGGACTTCCCCTCCCCTGACGTAGCTCTGATCGAGCCTGCCGATTCCCTCTACGAGTTCGTTAACAAGTTGCCTTTTCAGACGTTTACTCCAAAGCCATCGAAGCCGTCCGACATCACAAACATCATGTATATCGGCGCCAAAGAGAAAGTTCAGCAGGTCTTTACTGAGGCTGGATGGGCTACGGCGGAGGGCCTGAGCGCGCAAAGCGGCCTGGAGACGGTGAGGGCGGTGGTCGAAAACCGGGGTTACAAAGAGGCCCCGATGTCTACCTTAGTGCTTGAAAACAAACCACCTGACATGGTGTTTCAGAAACAGCTCAACACCTTTGCCATGCGCCATCACCTGAGGATTTTCGCGCGTCCGGAGAAATTTCAGGGTCTAGACGTCTGGGTTTGCGCCGCAACACACGACATAGACATCGCTTTTTCGCCAGAAAACCGCACTTTTATACACAAAATTGACTCAAAAATCGACGTTGAACGCGCCAAAGTGGTGTCCGATCTCCTGCATACCGGAAAAGTTAAGGCGCTCGCGCTGGTAGATCGCCCCGCCGTCCCGACGTCGTCACAAAACGCTACAGGCGACAAACTCGAAACCGACGGAGCTATGGCGGTCTTGCTGCTTCAGTAAAGCCAACAGGTTTAAAGCTGCTGTTCCTGTCCTTCACCGAGGACGACTTTCACCTTGATGGTTCGGCCGTCTCTGTAAACGCTTAAAACTAAAGCATCTCCGACACGTTTATTGCTGATGGCCCGCTGCAAAGCAGAATTCCCGTCCACCGCGCGGCCGTCCACAGCCATGATCAAGTCGCCGCCAACGGGGATCTCGTAATTACCCACGACGGCTCTCCGCCGCGCACCGCGCAATCCCGCTGCTTCGGCCGGAGAACCCTTTTCGATTGAGTAGATTAGCAGCCCGCCCTCAGACGGAAGTTCGAGCGCTTCCGCCAGTTCACCCGACACGTAGACTGATCGGATGCCGATGTATGGACGGGCATACCTTCCACGCGCCTGGTAGTCATCAAGGCGTGTCTTCAAGCGATTGAT
>JBDKSR010000308.1:0-2420 GCA_039680545.1 Bryobacteraceae bacterium
CCGCGGTAAACAACCCCTTTAATCACTGCGTTTAAGCCGGGGACATCGCCCCCTCCGGTCAAGATACCTATTCTCTTGGTCGCCATGAATACTCCTGTAGTCTATTCGTGAGGACTTTCCAATCTTACGATTATGACAGGGAATGTCTTCAATATTATAGCGTTACGGAAGAGCAGAAGAATAGCCACAAGCTGATAAACTACACCCTCGGGCTGCGGCGGTACGCGGAAGCGTTCCTTTCCCCCGCACCGCCGGGCTGAAGCACGTTCATGGCACCCGCCGGACACCGTACTGGGTTGCATCCGGCGATACCCGCAAACTTGCTACATCTTGACCAGATCGACACGCCGGTTCTTCGCCCGGCCGTCTTCGGTCGAGTTGTCGGCGACCGGTTGACTGTCGCCAAGTCCCTTCGGCGCAAGCCGCGCTTTATCAACGCCGTGCGCCACCAGCCAAGCGACCACCGCCTGAGCACGTTTCTCTGAAAGCGCCTGGTTAACCGCCTTGGAACCGACATTATCGGTGTGGCCCTGCACCTGTAACTTCCAGTCGGGCTGATCCCGCAAGAGCGTCACGATCTCGGACAGCACACCCTCCGATTCCGGTTTGATGTCCGCTTTTGCGAACTCGAATTGAATCCCATACACCGCAACCCGGCCGGATTTGTTGATTTCGGCGGCCCAGTCTTTCGCGGTCGCCTGTATCGTCTGTTCCATCTTTTGAACCGTGACGGCAACTTGCTTGTAGTACACGTTGGAGTTGATCCAAGTCGTGACCCCGATCCATTGCCCTCCGTTCTGCACCGTATAAGCAGGCTTGTCGTTCTCCGAATTGCCGGAGTATACCGCTTTGTAACCAACCTTCCGCAGCGCCGTCTCGACATTCCGGATTATTTGCAGCGGGGAGACTTTCTCCGGACATTCGTACTCGAGAATCTCGACTTTACCCTCAAGCGGCTTGGTGACATTTTCATCGTTCTTTACACCAATGACCAACTCAGCTGAGTCGAAGTCCTTCACTTCGCACGCCGAGATCCGGCATCCAGGCATTCTTGTGACAAGTTGCGAATCCTTGCAGCCGTCTTCGTCCGGCTCCAGATCTTGCGGCAACGCCGTGCCGGGAAACATCCATAAACCAATGATTAATGCTGGCAATGCAGGCAGGAATTTTGCAAACATTTACATAACCATAGCATAGAGTCCGGGTCCCTGATCGTGTGTCGCCGCAATCGCTGATGAGTCGCGTAACCCAAGCGTTATGAAGGAATTACAGGAAGGTTTTGCAACGGACGGATGAGGCAGCCCTGGAAGGAAACGGCGGCGTGGGGAAATCTATCACCCAAGCGCCGCCATTATGAAGTAAATTACCGGCGCGCGCCGCGGCGGGCACCGCCCCCTTGTGGAGTATGAATTGGCCCCGAACCGTCCTGGGGGCCGGTCCGCTTACCGGACTGGGCTCCCTTCCCCTGGCCCTTACCCGTACCGTCACAACTGCCCCGCCCCCGGCCGCCGTTCTGTCCGAAACCCGGAGCCGCCAGAAGCTGCGTGGACAGAACGTCTGTCCCAGCCAGTACCACAATCGCTATTGCAGTGAGAATTGCTTTTCTCATGTCTGTTACCCTCCGCACACTCAAAGGGCAACCGCAAAGCCAAAGTGCATTTTGTTGAGCAGGAACGAATTAGCAGACTACAATCGCATTGAAGTCCGCACAGAGTGCATGGATCGGGGGCCAGGCGCGCAAGGGTTGCGCGGTTGGTGCCCGCGCCTGGTGCGTTAGTCGAAGCCTTCCGTGATTCCGTACTCTTTCAGCCGGTACTGAAGCTTGCGAAGACTGATACCGAGCTGACGGGCAGCCTGCGTGCGGTTGCCGTTGTGCTCTCTCAAGGCATCTTCGATCGCGCGTCTTTCGATGTCCCGCCAGTGAACGGGCCGGGTGGGCGCCTGTGAAGCAATCGGAAGGTCGCGCGCATCGACGCGGCTGTCGCAAAGGATTGCTACGCGCTCCATCATGTTTTCCAACTCGCGTACATTGCCGGGCCACGCGTACCCAAGCAAGACATCCACGGCGCCGTCCGAGAGGTCGATGCGCTGCTTGCCGAGCCCCCGTGCGGCACGGGTTAGAAAGGAGCGCGCGAGAACGGGAATGTCCCCGGGCCGATCCTTCAGGGGCGGGATCTCAAGTGGAAACGTGTTCAGCCGGTAATAGAGGTCCTGACGAAACTTCCCCTCCTCCACCATCTTTTTCAGATCTCGATTGGTGGCGGCAATGAGGCGCACATCGACCGTAATCTGGCGGGTTCCGCCAACCCGTTCGAAGGTCCTCTCCTGCAAGGCACGCAGCAGCTTGGACTGCAGGCCACTGTCGAGTTCCCCGATTTCGTCAAGGAAAAGCGTGCCGCCGTGAGCCCGCTCGAAACGCC
>JBDKSR010000309.1:0-7494 GCA_039680545.1 Bryobacteraceae bacterium
ACCGGTATTCTCGCGCCGGCGGTTGGCGTCGAGCGTCCCAGCCAGCCGTTGCGTCGCTCCGAACTCAGACGCACCGCGCTGCTGGTCCGCGCCGTAAATCTCTCCAGACAGGTCGGCATCGGTCGAATATTGAACGTCGGGATGCGGCAAGCCCTGCCCGTAACGATCGGTGATCACGTCGTTCGCGCGCATCTCAGACAGATACTTGTCTCCCTGCCCGAAATTGCTATATGCCTGACCAGCCAATTCATCCTGCTCGAACGGCAACAAGCCCGTGATCCGATCACGCTGCGCACCGACCAGCCCGAGTTTTGCCGCTTCAAGATCTCGCGCTGTCTGCAACCCTTGCACCGCGCCGAACGACGGGATCGCGCCCATCGCCTGGAGCCCGCCGAGAAGCCCCGCTCCCATCCGTCCGCCGAAACTGTCAGGCGGAGGAATCGACTGGTCCCCGCCGCCGACACGATACGCGCGTTCCAGTGCGCTCGGCTCCGGCGGCGGCATCGTCGAGCCGTATCCTTGAGCCCGCATCGCGGTCGGCATCGGGTAATCTTCGGGCATTCTGGCCTGTCGGCGGATCGTCGTGTTTGGCATCTTACCCTCCGTAACCCATGGGTTTCATCAGCCCACCACCGGCCGCGTGCGCGGCGCTCCCGGTCGGCATGGAATACGAGCCGAAGCCAGCTCCACCCGCATCGTCGCTTAACGCCTGCACAAGCATGTCCATGATCGCGCTACTGTTCATCCCCATCGTCTGCTGATCGGGCGGCTGTGTCGCGGCCCATCCGCGCGCATAGTTCCCATACGCCGCTCCGGGCGACATTCCTCCGGCATTCGGCCCGGCCGAGTATCCTGGGTTCAGCTTCGTTCCGAGTTGGAAATCCTCGATATCGTATTTCGGCTTCGGAGCCCCGCCGCCGGCCATGCCGCCCAGCATCCCGCCGGCGGTCCCGCCAATACCGGCTCCAAGCGCCGTGCCGATACCTGGGGCGATGAAATTCCCGAGTATGGCACCCAGCAAACTCCCTCCGGCCTGTCCGTATCCACCAGCGGCTTGCGATCCCATCGCGATCTCCTGTCTATCTGAAATTACTCATCAGCGCGCGTAGCAATTCGCTTTCCTGTGGCTGTTGCTGCTGCATCAACGGGGTTCCGCCCATCGGGTCTCTCAACGCCGAACCGCCGCCGCCGTACCATGCGGATCGCTCATGCTGCATCGGCATGGGCGGTGGCAACGGGTTCTGTTGCTGATACTTCAACGCCTGCTGGCGATACTGTTCCTCGATCGGCATCTGCTCGGCACCAGGCCCCAAACCCATCGGTCCAAGCGGCCCCATACCGATGCCGCCGGCACCGACGCCAAGCAATCCCTTCCCCACATCTTCCAGCCCGCCATAGACGGATTTCGTCGGGTTCACGATTGCCTTTTTGAAGAAGCTCCCAAGTCCCATGTTACTGCCTCGCCGCGGATTGCTGCGCCTGAGCCTGTTGCGCCTTCTTGCGCTCCTTCTCAGCCTTCTTCAGGTAATCCTTTTCGAAATCGTCGCGCTGATCTCCGACCAGCCAGTCAGGGAGCGCCGGGTTCTCGGCGGACGGGTTTGCACGGATCTGCGCCAGCAGGTCACTGAGCAACGAGTCTTTCGTATCCTCGTTGAAGTTCTGCTTGTTCGTGTATAGCGACCCGGCCTGCTCGCCGCGCACATCCGGCGCAAGATCGTACGCCCGAGTCTGATCCTCGCCCTTGTAGTCCCACCACTTCCCCGACGTGTCGAGCATGTTCTGCCAGTCGCCAAGCGGGACTTCCTGATACCGGTTCACGTCGGCCTGCGCCGATTCGATCTGTGCCTGCAACCGGTCCATCTCCATGCGGAGCGCGTCGCGCAGCTTTTCGCCTTCCTTGGCTCCGCCCTTCTGGACGGACGGGGCGACATACTGCTCGTAGAGCTGCTGATACTGTTGCTGCATCCGAGTGAGGTTGTTCACTGCCGTCTGATACGATGCGTTCCGCCGGTCTTCGTTGATGCCGATGTCCGCGCGCTGACGCTCGAACTCGCGCCCGGCCTCCTGACTCGCCAGCCCGCCGAGTTGTCCGAACATCCCACTCATCGCGTTGTATTCGCTGACGCCTTGCTCCTTGCCCTTGAGCTGCGCCATGAGTTGCTGACTTGCCATGCTGGCGTTGTTGCGGACGTTCATCTGCTGCTGGAGCATCCCGGCCAGATCAGGCCCGCCCGTGCCGCGGGCGGCTTGCGCCTGCCCCATGCCGGCCAGCGTCTGCTTGTTCTGAGACTGGAGATCCTGACGCCCCTGGGCCGCGAGCCCGTTCATCTGGCTCTGATTGAACGCATTCCACGGTCCGGCGAGCAGATTGCGGTCTCCGGTCGTCGATGTCTGACCGGTTGCTGGATCATAGCCGATCATCGAACCAAGCGCGCCGGACAGGCTGCCCTGGACGGCATCCGGCTTCCACGCGACCCGGTTATCGTAGTAATTTGGATTGTCAGCCATGAGATCCCTCCGCTTTGCGGATTATACCATCGGCGAGGTAAGCAAGAAAATACTTACCTTCACCCCTCATCGAAATATTGCGCCGCCTGTTCGTACGCGTCATCGTCGCGCAGCATCCCCTCAGGCGTGTACTTCCAAAATGTGTGTCTTGCGTGGCCGTCATCGACGTGAGTCGTTTTCCCGCCGCCCAGTTTCACGCCGCGCCCGATCCCCGTAAATCCTGACTCAAGCATCGCATGAAACGCCTTGTCGCTGTGAAGATCGACCTTGTAACATACGATATCGACGGCTCGGCCGAATAGGTGCTGGCTCGACATGCTGCCACCGACAGCCGCGTTGTGAACGTCACAGCGAAATCCAGACGTAATCACGATCGGATGTCCGCCAAGAAGTTCGCGCAGCTTCTCAAGCTTCAGCATGGTCTCGGCAACCATCGCCTGCTTGCCGCAATGCCGACATTCTAACTCACGGTATTGGAAGTGCGGAACGATGTAGATGTCTCGCATGTTCATTTCCCGTTCCTCATTTCATGCAATGCAAGCGCCGCCTGCTGCTGGCTGTCGGCCAGACGATCAAGACTTTCCTTCACCGATCGCATTTCGTTGGTGTATTGCTCACGGCTGACGCGTTCGCTTTCGAGATAATCCTTACGAGCGCCTTTGATTTCTCCAACGAACAGATTGCGCTGTGCCTCCATTTCATCGCGATGAAGTTCACGCATCCGTTCCATTGCCGATGAGAAATCCGCCATCATGCGCGGAATCAATACCTTCACGGCATAAATCATGACAACACCCAGTATCCCAAGTGCTGACATATTTCCAAGGAAATTTTCGATTGCTTCCATTACATCCACTCCTGTTAGATTTCCCTTACCTCTTCGTGCTTCCTCCAGAACCGCCGGCCATCCCGTAATTCAACACACACTGGATTTTTCAGTTCAGATAGAATCTTGATGATCGTGCCACGCACCCACATCTCAGCGGCATGATCGTACACGTCTACAGAATCTCCGACCAACAAGCCCATCGGACCATCGTCATCGTTCATTGCTGATTGCCTCCTGCTTGACAGTCCGGCTCTTTACTTTCGCCGCCTCAGCTTCAAGCTTTGCGCTCTGCCGCGTCCACGCTTCGACGATCTCGCCATCCGCCGCCTCGCGGATCGCCTCGATGATCGACGCGCGCTGGCTGTCCTTAAATCCGCGTGCTTCCAGCGCCACCGATAGCCTCGCGCTAAATCCAGCGCGGTATTCCGCGGCAATCACCAATTCCGCAGGATCTTGCGGTGTAATCGGCCGGTCGTCGATGATCCAAGATTTCCCGCCGGCCTTCGGATTTAAACTATTCGTCGCCGGGTCGTCATCGGTATGCGGACGACTCACGACTACCCGCCACTGGACCGGCGCGCGATCGAATACGTAAGCCACACCAGAAGCCGGTTTATTGATCCCCGTCGATGTTGTTGTCGGGCCAGAAATCTCGACGGTGTATTTCACATCCAGCGCCGGGTCGAATGTCACGGCGATTCGGCCAGGAAGCGCAGTCACTAGAACACCGTCGGCGGCATGAGCCGCGCCCGTGGCCGCCAGCAGTCCGAGAATTGCGATGATCTTCATATTCATCCTCACTGTGGCGTAATGATTTTAACGGCAAAATGAATCTCGCCCTCGCTGGCGCCGCCCCATGAAATGAAGGCATCGACGGTATCCGCGCCAGCATATTTCTTGCGCTTTTTGCTTGTCCCGGACCATAGATATGTATCAAACTCGGAATCATCGTAGCCGTAGCTTCCGGTGGAGTCAATCAAGATGCCATCGAAGTATCCGGCTGCATTGCCGCCATCCCCGACCGTCATGTCCGGCGCTGCGCCGTCGCTGGGCGTAATCACGTCCACCAGCACAAGGTCAACGATTCCGCCAGCCGGAACCGTTGCGATCGCTACCGTCCCTGCCCCAGAGTAAAGAGCCGTGGTGTACTGCCAGAACTCATTGACGCGACCTTTGCCAGTAACGTTCAGGCTTGCCTCAGCCGTGACGCCTCCATCATTGTCGATACTCATTCGAGTGCCGAGACCGTTGGAGAAATTAAACGACGTGCTCGCCGAACGGTTTATCAGAAATGCCATGGTGTAGGGAGAGCCATTGCTGTATGTGGCGTAGCTTCCGTCGGTCCCCATGTAGAGGTATCCGCCCTGCACGCGGGCGTTGCCACCGACATCCACCGGATGACTCGCGCTCGTGGTGCCGAACCCGACGTAACCCTCAAATAATGCTCCGTTGGTTGGGGCTGTGTTGGTCCCCGCGTACCCCGCACCAAATACAGATCCACCTTCAACGTCGAGTTGGTTCAGCGGACCGGTCAGTCCCAACCCGAATTTTGTCCCACCGGTAAACGAAAACTTGCCGCTGCTCGGGACGACGAATCCAAGACGCCCGTCGCCGGCCGCCCCGTTATACATCGTCATCGAGCCGACCCACCCGCCGCCCGTCGAAAGCGTCAATGACGCCCGCGTGTTTGCCGCATCTACCAGGTTCGCGACACGCGCGGCCGTCTCGCCGCCCGACGTATTTTTCGCCACATCAAGCAGGATTCCAGCCCCCGGAGACGCCGTGGCGACGCCCACACCGCCAGATCCGTTCGGGACTAAGCCGATGGCGCCGTTGGTGTTCGTGCTGCTGACCGTATTTCCGTCGAGCCTCAAGTTGTCCACGTTCACCTGATTCGCCGTTGCGCTCGCCCCGGCCACGATCAGGGCGTCGTCCGTCTTGAGGACATCCGCCGCACTCCGGTAAATGTTCACGTCCGCCCCGAGGACGATTGATGCGAAATCATCAAATCGAACCGACGACCCACTATTAAACTGAAAGTCGTAATAACCGGGATATGTATCGTCTGTTAAATTGAATGTCGCGATGGGCTGTTCGGCGCTCGACGTGCCCCAGATCGAAAGATACGCGTCAAAGGTCAACGCCCCGGTCATGTTGTCCCCGGTCACATTCACATACCGCGCGTCGCCCCGCGCGTCGGTGTGATACTGCGTATGATCGTCGTCGGCGAGGCCGTCCATGCCGCCGTGGTCATGCTTGTGCAGCGTCGTCGCACCGGCGTCGGTCAGGTCGCTCCAGTTCGTGGCGAACGACGTGCGCCCACCAACCGGAATCGCCAGCAGATATTGCGTGTGGTCGTCGTCTCCCAGCCCCGACAACGCCCCGTGGTCGGTGCTCGTGACGGTGATCGTTGCTGTCGTCGCGAAAATATTCTCAGCGGTTAGTGTCGTCGCGTTTAGAGAATTCACAGTCAACGCGCCGGTCGTTGACAGGTCCGCCCGTCCGACATGGACAAGCCCCCCGCCCGGCCTGCTCGAATCGTAAGTCGTTACCGGATTACTCCGAGACAACGGCACCATAATGAGCTGGCTGAGGAGCAATATGGCAAAGAAATTGGCGCGTCTCACCGTCATATGCAACCGCTCTCCCGACTTTCTGCACCAGCCCGGATGATGGCTGAGTGGTCCGAACCAGTCCGTTGTCGGACAGGTAAAGCTCTTTAATCCCCGCATCGCCTTGAGGGTCCAAGGCGATCCAGACATATGCGTCGTCGGCATACAGGAGATCGCCGTTCGGCAATAGATCTGTGACAACAGCGTTCGCCGGAACGTCGTTGGACTGACTCCCTCTCGACGCTACGTTTCCCTTTACCTGGACAACAAGCCCAGCGTGCCCGCGCTCTCCGGTTTTCATGCGTCCGGCAATGCGGAGCATCGCAACCGACCGTCCGCGGATCTCGGATGGAGACGTAACGATCACCCCAAAACTGGAAGGATCGGCGAAGAAAAAACGGTCAAGCTCGCGCCCGAGTTCCGAAATGCTCCTGTTCGCGGCCGACGTGAATCGAGTCGTGTTCATCGACGCTGCTCATTCCGGAGCAACGTCTGCCACCGCATGAGTTCTATGGGCCGCGTCCCTACAGCTCCGCACGTTGAAACACCGGAGATCCCAAGCGAATGATACCGCCGGCTGCCCGGAGGAATAGGAATGTCCATCAGCAACTTGCCGGAGGTATCGACGGTAGCCGTAACTGCCGTAGCCATGTCGGCTTCATGTCGCTGAACGTAATCCTCGCGCCAGACCGTAAGTGTCAATGCAGCCGCTGCGCCGGTCGAATCGGTAAGCGCTTTTTTCGGGAGCGTGATCCCCAGCAACCTGACGTGACCGGGTGCATACGGCTGGCCGTCTCCCATCGACTGCCAGCCTTCACGCCATTCCCATGTGAAATCCGCAACAGCCCCGGCCGTGGTTGCGTCGCGCAACGTGTCGGGGGACAACATCCGTTTCACACGTCCGCTTGTATCGTCGCCACCCAGGACCACACCCAGGCCGTCAGAGTCAGGGTATTCGATCAGGTTGCTCGTGACTTTCTGCCCGTTGAACAACCAGAATCCAAGTTGTGGCTTGAGAGTCAGCAGCCCCCACCATCCGGTTTGATACGCGGCACCAACAGGATCGTAGACCTCAAGCCCGGCAATCACGTACCCTTCATATTGCCGGGAGTAAGTCATTACGGCGTTTACCAGCGAAGCCGGATTGATCCACCGTCCGCCCTTCCAAAGCCGGTCGATCCCGAGTTGGTGCGAGATCGACTCGATACCGCCAGTGCTGGCGCGGATAACGCCTTCCTCTCCGATCCATGCCGCATTCCCCGATGAATCCACGCAGATCGACCGATCGGCAATAGCTCCAACACGCCCATATTCAGTGCGAAGCGATGGATATGGCGTCCCGACTTCAAGCCCTCCGGTCATCGTTTGCACCGTCTCGCTCATGACGACAATCATGTAATCAGCGGCCGACCCGACAAGACCTTTGATCAGTTCGCCACGGTCAAGGACTGGGAGTAGAATCTGCCGGTCGAAAATACGAACGCACTCAGGGAACGGGATCGGAATATTCGACGTCGTGTTGTTGTGGTAAGAATTCGGCCAGAT
>JBDKSR010000310.1:0-5480 GCA_039680545.1 Bryobacteraceae bacterium
GCGTAGACGCTGAAGTTCTCTTCGGTGTAATACTTCCCATCCGGCGTCAGGTACCCCTTCAAAACCTCCTCGACCGGCGTCACTGAGTCGCGCCCCTCGGTAAGGCCGCTCAGGCGATCGGGGCCGACGCTCACGTCAGAGATGCTGGACGTATGCGTGAGCAACATCCGCAACGTGATCGGAACGTCTGGATGCCGTGGGTTATGCACGGTAAACGGCAGATATCTGTTGATGTCGTCGGTTAGCGTGAAACGCGCTTGCTCGCGGAGCCGGAGCAGGGCAGCGGCGGTGACAGTCTTTGATACCGAACCCTGGTGAAAAAGCACACCGGGATCGACGGGCACGTTCCTCTCGATGTCAGCAAGGCCAAAGCCGTCTTCCCAGACGACCCGGTCACCTTTCACGATCGACACGGACATGCCTGCCAGGTGCAATTCGTCCAATGCGGCCTCGAAGAACTGTTCGAGATCGCGGCCAATCTTCTCTCCAGGATTAGTACCCTGCTGCCGTGCCGCCGCAAACGAGAATACGACACCCGTAACCAGGGTCAGTATGATGATCCTTCCCCGTAACGCCAGCCCCTTCATGCCCTCAGACTACCACGCTCCGCCGGAGTCTTTAACAGGGAAAACCCGGCTTTGGCGAAATTGGTCAGGCTGAGGCGTGATTCAAGCAAATTACCCCGGGGTCGGCCTGTCAGCGCCTGCGTGCCTGACCGTCTCTCGCCCGTCACTCATAAGAATCGTCGGGGGAATCTGTGGGTCACTGATACGTTCGAATAGAGGCCGGATAGCAGGTTTCGGCTTTCTTCCTTAGACAGTTTCCTTTCGACCCAGTTTGCCCTGCCCGGTAGACGCTATGGCGGCGAGGATCTGTCCTCCGGCGACGCCCCAAACCGGCTACATCCCAACGATTTTCTGCCGAGTAAATATCTGGCCGGAGTTCGCACGGCCAGAGCAGAGTATTCGGTTCAGCAATAACGAGTCCACAAAGAGTGCGAATTGCTTTCCTCAGAATTCCGATATATCATAATTCGTAGTATGGCGAGAAAAAGCGCAGCCGGCCCGGCATCCGATCCTGAAATGCTGATTCTATCCAGCTTGGCTGATGGACCAAAACATGGATACGCGATCATGGTGGATGTCAGCAGGTTTTCCAGAGTCGAACTCGGCCCCGGCACCCTCTATAGTGCGATCACACGGTTGGTCGAAAATGGCTGGATTGAGCCGCAGGAGGCACATGGCCGGCAGCGCCCCTACCGGCTTACAGCCCGTGGACTTCAGCATTTGCAGGCACAACTCGAGAGCATGCGCCACCTTGCGAATTTGGGGCTGAGGAGGCTGCGAACCGCATGAACGTTCAACGACTGATCCGGGCGCTTTTGCAGCTCTATCCTGATGAATGGCGTGCGGAGTATGGCGACGAACTTGCAACTGTGCTGTCGCTCCGGCCGATCACCCCGTCCGTCGTTGTTGATGTGGTCCTGAGCGCCACTCGTCAGCGCTGGAAACGCGATAAGGTTTGGATGGTATGCGGGATTTGCCTTTTTGCCTGGACGACCCTCGTCATTTGCTTGAATAATGCAGGGCCGCTTCCTCATGTGACTCCTGGGTCGCGTGAAATGCTGTCGCTGATCATTGTTCTTCTGGCAGGGTGCTTGACCGTGTTGCGTAAACGCGACGCAAGCCCTTCCTGGGCGGCGGTGCGAGCAGCGCTGCTCGGCACTGTGCCCGAAACAGTAGCTCTGGCGTTCTGGGCGGCAGGTATATTCCACCCGCTCGTGACAAAGGCCGCCGGCCCCTTCCCGCTGTTGGAAAGCCGGCTGGCGATGGTTGATATGACATTTCCGACTGTTCCGCAGCCTGGTTTCGGGATGGTTCCGCTCGTAATCACACTCATCCTAGTGCAGGCTTGCGTGATTGGGTTCATCGGAGGGTTGCTGGGGCGATTGATATTGTTTTTCTCCCCTCGTTTGCGCCTTTCCTGAGCGATCCTTTCATAGCTCCGCTGCACCTGCAGCGTTTCGCGATTCCGCAGCGTGCTCCCAGTGGCCGTCTGGTCCTCTATCTTCTGCGCCGGTGCCGCTTTGAAGATGCCTTCGCGCGGTGGCTGGGCGTGGCTCGCCGCGACGATTTTACCGAGTGTCTCCCGTTGTGGTGGCGGACGGCGTGATGCCTACGCATGCGTGCTACCCGCTCGATGCCGGCTCGACGGTGGCCCCTGCGCGCCGTTCGAGACGCGGCGTGAGCCCTACTCAGGCCCGGTATGCCGAGTTGCGCGAAGCTGTCGTCCATGACCCGGGCCATCGTATTGTCGCGCGCACGTAGGCCGGAATCCCCCAGGACAACTCCGACCAGACGGTGGCCGCCCCGCTCAACCGAGGCCACCAGATTATATCCGGCATCTTGCGTGTACCCGGTCTTCAGTCCGTCAGCTCCGTCGTAACGTGCCAGAAAGCTGTTGTGCGTAACGAGGGTCCTGCCTGCGATCCGGCAGCTGCGCTGCCCGAAGTACTCGTAATACTGGGGGAATCGCGTGATGAGGGTTTCGGTCAGGGTCAATATGTCCCGCGCCGAACTCACATGCGCGGGGTCGGGCAGGCCGGAAGGATTACGGAAAACGGTCTGGTTCATGCCCAAGCGGTGCGCCGTATGGGTCATTGCATCAGCAAAGCGGGCTTCAGTACCGCTCAAACCCTCCGCAACCACCATGGCTACGTCATTGGCGGAGCGCAATATTAGGGAGTTAATGCAATCCTCGACTGAAATGTGCCCGCCCGCGCGAAGCCCCAGCCGCGACGCCGGCTGCTGTGCCGCCCAAGATGAGACCGGCAGCTTTTGATCGAGCGTGACCCACCCGTGCTGTATGGCGTCGAACAACAGGTAGAGCGTCATCAACTTGGTGAGTGAAGCAGGGTAGCGAACGGCGTCCGCATCTTCCTCAATCAATACCTTGCCGGTCGACAAATCGGCAACCATCGTGGACGCACGCGCGAAGCAAAAGAAAGGAATCAGGAGAACCGCGAGCAGAACACGGACAATGAATGATTTTATAGATGGCGAATGAATAAGGACTCCACTCCTATAAAAAAACAGTGCTGTTACGACTCAAAAATATCGATTGTCCCACGATGCGCCGGAGCATCCAAGGCGAATTCATAGACCAGGGCCTACGAACTCGAATTTGATGAGAGTATGGGACAACCCTGGGCGGTTTTCGCAGTGGCTAAAGTGTCGCGCCCTGCTTCATGACGCCCTGACTGGCAATGCAGATCGCCCCATGCGCCTGGACTAGCGCACACATTCAGTTTAAACCCTTGGTCCAAATCGCCCACAGCCCGAAACATGCGATGGTTACGGCTGACAGACGGTTCAAGATTGCTCCTCGAAACTCTATCCAGACACGCAGCCAGACGGCCGTCAGGCTGAGAATCGCCCACCAGAGCAGGGATCCCAGGAACACACCAGTCACGAATTGAAGCGGCGCATCAGTCCCGGCACTGGCAACCATCGCAGCAAACGAGAGTATTGTCATCGGATTCGACAGGGTGAGAAAGAATGTTGTGAACGTGCCGCCAAGCCGGCTTGTTCCGCCCCCGGACACTGTGTCCCTGGACGGCGGTTCGTTCCATAGCCGGTACGCAATGCACAGCAGGATGGCGCCGCCCGTCGCACCAACCACGCGCCCGTATCCCGCGGCAAGCCGCACTCCTCCGGCAGCCAGGAAGCCATAAATCAAATCCGCCAGCGCCGCGCCGAATCCACTTGCCAGTCCCGCTCCAGGTCCCCGTTGAATCGCCTGCTTCATGACCAGCACGCCAATCGGTCCAATTGGCGCTGCGATACAGAATCCCAACCATGCACCTCTTAGGACGGAAGCCGTCATTCCCCCGATCCTATCGTCCTGGACCTGCCACGGGAATGCCGTTTCGAAAGGATAGACTACACTTTTCGGTTCAATCGAAGGCAGAATAGAACGATGAGATTCGATCCGAAAGCGGGTATTGACGCGACAGATTGGCGGCTCCTGAACTTGCTGCGGCAGGATGCGCGTTTGAGCCTTGCCGAAATGGGCCGCAGACTTCGGCTCTCCGCGCCTGCCGTAGCTGAGCGCATGAAGCGGCTGGAGGAGCGAGGCGTCATTCGAGCATATCGCGCCGAAATCGACCTCTCAGCGCTCGGCAGGAATCTCCACGTCTATCTGCGAGTCATTGTTCAGCCCAAGGACTATGCACGGTTTAACAAAGCGGTCGAGGCCCTTGACGACATCTTCGAGTGCCATCATGTAACCGGCCAGGAATCGTTTGTACTTCGGGCGGCGGTAACCGGCGTGCCGTCACTCGATGCGCTTATCCGGAAACTCACCGCGTTCGGGCCCACGGTGACTTCCGTGATTCTATCCACGCCGCTCGATCGACGGAACTTCCTCGTGTCAGAGCAGTAAAGGCGATATCCCCACGTGATGCCTTCGCGTCGCCCGAGGAATCGCCCGTCCGGCCCGCTATTGGACGATTCGTTATTCCGCCTCGGCCGGCGCCTCGCCGCGTTTGGCTGCATCAATGCGCGCAAGCATCGAGTTGACCCAGTCCGTGTCCGCGGAGTCAAAGCCGATCTGGGTCGCGAGCAACTTGCCGTCAGGATCGACGAGCCACACCTGCGGGATCGTATAGTTGTCGAGAAGATCGCGAACGAAGCCATACGCCGCCAGGGCAGGGAAGGTGAGTCCCTGGTCCTTCATGAAGGGTTCCACGAGCCCCAGTTCCTCGTCCACGTTAAACGACATTACCCGTACGTCCTGCCGGTCCTTTACCTTCTCGTAGAGCTTCTGCAAATGCGGCAATTCCAGGCGGCAATAGCTGCACCAGGTGGCCCAGAGGCTGATTAATAATGTTTTGCCCCGTAGTTCGGTGAGCTTCCATGTCTTGCCCGTCGTGTCTGCAAGCTCGAACGACGGCAGCGGCTTCTTCGGCTTCTCCCAACGGCCCTCGACAGGTTCTTTTGCCTTGACCGGGGGCTGCCACCAAAGCGCGAACGTCTTCTCTGTACCGCCTTCCGCGAGAAACGCCTTCTTGGCCTCGGCTTGCAGGCTATCTTCAATCCTGCCGCGGTAATACTGTGGAACCTTTTCGCGAGCGAACAATGCCTGCTGGTAATAGGCGAGTGCGTCCGCCTGATGCCCCTCCACAAGTGCCAGCAAGGCTAACGATCTGTATCGATCAGTCCAATCGGACTTCTTGGGCGGCATCGGGCCTTCGAGGAAGGTGCGCAGCGAAGCAGGCACACTCTTCACCCCCGCCATCTTCAGGGCGCGCAGGTAATCAGGCGCGACGTTTCCCCGATAGCTCACGCCCTCCTCGATCTCTTTTCGCCGGGCATCCGTCAGCGTATCGTCGTCCCGCCTTGCCTTGTCCGCCTGCTCCGCGAGAGACCACGCCGTCTCCATCCATTCGAGTGCCTTCGCGGGAGCCAGGCGCTTGGCGA
>JBDKSR010000311.1:0-7517 GCA_039680545.1 Bryobacteraceae bacterium
ATGACCGGTACATGAGCAAGTGGAAGGAATACGAGGGACTCGCGAACTGGGCTTCGCGCAAGTCCTTCGAGACCGGGATTGGAATGGTGAGCAACCCGCTCGGAAAGGCGGCGGCTCCGCAATTGACAGCAATGTCGGGTACGGCGCCGGCGGGTACGTACTGGGTGAAGGTTGCGTGGGCCGGACAGGCCGGAGCAGAAGGTGCACCGGGGGACCCGGTGTACCTGAACGTCGCATCGGGCTCAACGCTCTCAGTAAAGGCACAGGACCCGCCCGCGAACGCGACTGGCTGGAATGTATACGTCGGCGCCACGCTGGACTCGCTCAAGAAGCAAAACAGCCAGCCACTTGCAATCGGGGCGTCCTGGGTCATGCCGCCTGCGGGGCCGACAGACGGAGCACAACCAGGGGATGGGCAGCCGCCGGAGTACTTCATAACGCTCCAGCGTGTGCTGCTGCGAGGATAAGAACGTGGCACAGGTATCAAGCGCGTGCACAAAGAGAGTCCTCAGCATGTTGCAGGATGCGACGGGTTTGGCCTACACGGTGCCAGCGATTGCCGAGCGCGAGGGCGTCCCACTGCGAGCAGTCGGACCGCAACAGGTTACGGCTCGGAATATCCCTGCGGATGTGGCGGAAAAGACGATTGGGGTGATCTACCCGGCGGTACAGGTTTACTGCGAGAAGATCACGAACAAGCTGCGAGAGAAATTCCGCACATTTTCGGGCACTGTGAAGATGGCCGTGGATGTCAGGGTATCGCGGGACCGTTTGGAGCCATTGGAGCGGGACTTGTCGCTCTACGTGGAGGCGGTTACGGAGGTGCTTGACGCGCACCGCGGGGACTGGGGTCAGGGGATGTTTTATGCCGGAGGATACGAGGTGTCTTTCGGTGCAGCGAAACAAGGCGGGAAGAATTTCATTCAAACCGCGAAGGTGACGTTTGACGTGGAAGTGAGCATTTACTAACTGGCAGATTCTGGAAAGCACCTATGTCGTGTTACATTGCATCCACCAATAACCGCTTCTATACAGCGGTAGAGCAGAGTTATGGCACGGTGCCGGCGATCGACGCCACGAACCGATTCCCGGCTGTGAAACTGTCAATTAAACAAGAGCCGGACCGTGTCGAACGTCAGGACAAGACCGGTAGCCGGACTTTCTTCGGCCTTCCAGCGCACACACGGCAGGAGACGACGTTCCAACTGCGCACGTACATGACCGGCTGGAGCGATCAGACGAAGGAACCGGCTTATGGTCCTCTGTTTCAGTCGGCCCTGGGCGGCGCGCCAACGTTGTTTGCCGGAGCGACGACCGGTGTCGGCTCGGAGGGTAAGACGTTGTGCTTCTCGGCGGCCCACGGGTTGGCGCCGGGACAGGCGGTGACGTTCGGCGGTGAGATTCGGTTCGTCGCGGCGGTCATCGATACGACGTCGGTGCTGCTTAACGCGGCGTTCACCGTTCTTCCGAGTGAAGGGTCTCCGATCGGGGCCAGTGCGACGTACTCACCAACGACGAAGCTCAAAAGCATCAGCATCTTTGACTATTGGACGCCTTCGACCGCGGTACAGCGGGTCCTGTGTGGCGCGGGCGTGGACACGTTGAAGATCGTCGTGAACGGCGACTTCCATGAGTTTCAATTCGAAGGGCAGGCTCAGGATGTGATCGACAGTGCGAGTTTTACATCGGGGCAGGGAAAACTGGAAAGTTTTCCAAGCGAACCGGAGCTCGGTGCGTTCGACTATACGATCATCCCTGGGCACTTAGGGCAGGCGTGGCTTGGTGTGATGCCAGACCGGTTTTACACGCTCACCGAAGCGCAAGTGTCGATCGGCAATGGCATCGACCTCCGCGCGAAGGAGTTCGGGGCGACCGGTCCGCGGTGCATCGTAGGCGACATGCGGGACATTGAGGTCGATTTCAGCCTGTTTGAGGTGGATGACGAGGCGACGACGGCACTGTACCAGGCGGCAAGGCAACGTTCCCCGATTGAGATGTTCTTCCAACTGGGGCAGGAAGCTGGACAGTTGTTCGGCGTGTACATGAAGAGCGTCGTCCCCGAAGTGCCGGAGTTTGACGACAGCGAAACGCGGCTCGCATGGAACTTCTCGAAGTGCCGGGCGCAGGGATCACTCGACGACGAAATCTACGTGGCTTTCGGATAGGCGGAGCAGAAATGGAATACAACAGCTACCTTACTGTGACATCCGACTGCATGCCGGGGGTGACGTACACGATCCGCAAGATGTCCTTCGAGCGGAGGATCGATCTGACGCGGCAAATCCGCGAGTTGGCACGGAAGATCGAGTACCTGCAGGCCGGCCAGGACGGCGGTGAGAAGGTCGAGGCGGTTTTGCTGGGGGCGGAAGTTGGCCGGGCGTACCTGAGCTGGGGCCTCGCGAAGGTGGAAGGCCTCGACATTGACGGTGAACCAGCTACGCCGGGACGGCTCCTGGAGACCGGGCCGGAGGCACTCTGCCGCGAGGTCATTGCTGCCGTAAAAGCCGAGTGCGGTCTCACGGACGAAGAACGAAAAAACTGATCGTCGCCTTTCATTTCTACTCTCAGAGCCGGGCCGGGTGGAAGTGCGACGCGTGCAGACAAAAGGGCCTGGAGATGAGACGGCGCTGTGGGTGGGTTCCCGCGGCAATGGATACTCCCGAACGCGTCGTGTGGGCAAAGGGGAAATGCTCGACGACGACCTGCCCGACGTCACTGATCACCGCGCAGAGCCTCGCGTGGCTGGAACACTACTTTGCCTGGAGACTCTCGGGGGGCCGGGACCTGGCACGGTTGGAAGCGAGAACAGCCGACGCGATCTGCGTTCTCGAGAACGAGGTGAGATCGGAGGGAAATCATGGCGGACGTTGATCTCGACAAAGTGGCGATGCAACTGTGGAGCGGTTCCGCTTCGAACGGGACGAACGGTGCGATGGAAAGTCCCGTAGCTACTGTGTCGAGTCAGGACGTACAGGAAAACTTAGGCGACGTCAAAACGCAACTTGAGAAGCTACAGACGTCGCTAGCGTCGCAGATCGATGCTATCACCGCAAACACCACGGCCGTCTCAGAAAGTACGAGTACAGAGTCGTCCGGCTCGGGCTCAACTGCGGGAGAGATTGCGAGCGGCGTGTGGAAGTACTTTTCGAGTGGACTCGGCGTGAGCAGCCTTGTGTCAGGACTCCTGGGACTGTTCGGCGGAGACGACACAGAGTCGGCATCGCTTTCGACGTACGCGGAGCCGACATCAATTGATATCGAGGGCGCACTTTCGGGACAGAGCGGTGGAATCCTCGGAGTGAGTTACGGACAGGACGGGCTTCCGCGCACGGCACAGTCGAGCGGAGGGTCGCAAACGTCGATCACCGTGCAGGTACAGGCGCTGGACAGTCAATCCTTCCTGGACCGCAGCGACGACATCGCGAAAGCCGTGCGGAAGGCTGTGCTGAATACTAACGCGCTCAACGATGTGCTCAACGAGTGGTAAATCACGATGGCAGATTTTCCGGTTCTAAAAACAGGCGCTGTTGCGCAATACCCGGCGAGCCGGGCGATCGAGTACTCGACGCGCGTCTTGTGGTTTGTGGATGGCAGCGAGCAGCGGTACCGGCAGCATGCCGCGGCAACCAGGCGATGGGTGATTGAACTCAGCCTTCTCGACGAAGAGGAGATGGCGAGTATCGAGGCATTCTTCCAGTCCGAGCAGGGCCAGTTCGGGAACTTCGCGTTCACCGATCCGTTCAGTGGAACCACGTACTCCAACTGCAACCTGGAGAACGACCGGATTGAACTCGCCTATGAGGACGTTCTCAGAGGGTGCTCGAAGTTGGTGATCAAGGAGAACGTATCCTAAGATGCTCTACTTTCCTCAGCTCACGAGTGGCGCCATCGTACAGTACCCAATCCGCAAGATGCGCGAGGGCCGCACTGTGGTCAGTTGTTCTCCGGCCGGCCGAACCTGGAAGTCGCTTGATTCGGCGTATGAAACCGTCGAATGGGACCTGACACTGAAGGGCCTCAACGCATCGGAACGAAGTGCAATCGAAACATTGTTTGAGGCGACTGAAGGGCGGCTCGGGGACTTCACCTTCCTGGATCCGACGGACAACCTTCTCTTGTGGAGTGAGGACCTAACCGACACAGCGTGGATCAAGGGGCCGATGCTCACTTTGACTGCGGGTGTTACGGACCCGGCGGGAACGCTGCTTGCCACTCGAATTGTTAATAGCGGCGCGGCTGCTCAGCAGATGGCGCAGAGCGTCGCGGGGCCGGGATCATTCCGGTATTGTTTCAGCGTTTACGCGCGGAGCGAGGCGGCGGCAACGATGACGCTGTATTCAACGGACGGGACGAACTCGGCGAAGACAGTGGCACCGGTGGGAACGTCGTGGCAAAGGCTGATTCATTCGGCACAACTGAGCGGAACGGCCGACTCAATCACGGCCGGCATTGAGCTACAAGCAGGCGTTTCGGTGGATGTGTGCGGCTGTCAACTGGATTGCCAGCCAGGTCCATCGAGCTACCGGAAGACAACATCCCGAAGCGGCGTGTATTCAAACTGCCGATTCAGCGAGGACACATTGACGGTGATAGCGGAAGGGGCGGACAACTACTCCTGCTCATTCGGACTGGTTGCGAGAATGGCGGAGGCGAGCTGACATGGCGACGATTTCGGCACTGAAAGAGCAGAGAACCACGCAGACACCGTTGTTTCTTGTCGAGTGCGAACTCGCATCCGGATCGGTGGAGCGGTGGAGTACGCACAGTGTCACCGTGGAGGGCTCATCGTACGAAGGGCGAATCATACGGCACAACCTGTTCGAGATCCGTGCCGAGGCAGATGACGGCGTGGACGGGGTGCCGAAGATTTCGCTGACGCTCGTCAATACAGATTCGTATTGTTCTCAAATTGAGCGGAACACGGGATGGAAAGGCGCGAAAGTCACTGTCCGGTTCGTGTTCTATGACTTGAAGAACGGTGCGGCAGCGTCGGAACAATCCGTGATCTTCAAGGGGATTGCGAATCCGCCAGACGAAATCACCGAAAGTTCGATGCGGCTGACTGTGTCGAACCGGATGAACTTGCAGCGGCTGCTGCTTCCTCAGGTGCGAATTCAGCGCCGGTGCCCGTGGAAGTTCCCGGCGACCGCCGATCAGAGGATGGAAGGGGTGAGCGGCGCTGATGACGGCAAATACTCGCCGTTCTACGCATGCGGCTATTCGCCGAGCACGAGCGGTGGCGTTGGGAACCTGAACGGGACGGAGTGCTATACGACCTGCGACTACTCGCGAACAAGTTGCGAGGCTCGCGGCATGTTTAACAAGGACTCGGCGGGGAGCAACACTCGACGCTTCGGCGGTATCGAGTACGTGCCGTCCACAATCCTAGTGCGAAGTTATGGAGACAAGAGCTACCATTTGTCGGCCGTAACCGAGAACGAAAGCCGCTATAACGACTGTGTCCCTGTCGTGTACGGAACGGCTTGGTATAAACCCCCCATCGTATTCGCGCGAAACGACGGCAACCTTACGCGCTTCGAAGTGCTGCTCGGGATGGGCAAGATCTACGGGGTCCTGAAGGTGCTGGTGAAGCAGTACGAGATTGCGGCCGGAGTCGATGGCACCGACATGACGGCGACCGGCTGGTACAAGCTCTTCAACGCGGGGGAGCGGACAGGCGATTTCAATTACGATTTCACCGACTCTAACGGCAACCCTTCCGGCGACCCGTACGGCAGCATGGCCGTGCTGTCGGTTGTGGTTCCGAACTCGATCAATGACGGCGACACGCTGCCGACGATTGAAGTTTTGCTCCAAGGGATGTTGCTGCCACGATATGACGCGAGTGGAAACGCGCTGGGGGAGAGCTTCAGCAACAACCCGGCGTGGGTGATGCTGGACATTCTCCGGCGTATCGGGTGGAGCCTCGACGAGATTGATTTGCCGAGCTTCGCAGATACCGCTGCGTACTGCGAAGAGATGATCGATGGGCAGGACATCTATGGAAATGCCCTGCAGATTCCGCGCTTCCAGTGCAACGCCGTGCTGCGAAGCCGCAAGTGCGCGGCTGACGTGATTCGCGGGATACGGACAGGCAGCCGCCTGCAACTTACGTTAGGGACGGATGGACTTCTGAGACTGCGGGTAGAGAACAGCCTCAAACTGCAACAGCCGACGAAGCCCGATGGGAGCAACGGTGTTGAGACGCTGAACGACGGATGGCCGTGCTACGAGTTCGACGACGGGACATCAGGGTTTGGCGGCATTCTGCGAAACTCGAGTGGCGAACCTTCGATCAGTCTATCGGCTCGGAACACGGCAGACACGCCAAACCGCTATAGCGTCGAATTTCAGGACGCGCTGAACGAGTATCAGCAAGACAGCCTGTCGCTGGTCGATGTGGACGATGCGGTGCGGGTGCGGCAGGAAATCAGTGCGACGTTGCAGGCAACCGGGATCCCGAATTTCCATCAAGCTGCGAGGATCATACAGCTTCAATTGGACAAGTCGGTTCGCGGGAACCTGTACGTCGAGTTCGATACGAGCGTTCGAGGCGTGCACCTGAAGCCGGGTGACATTATTACGGTGACGTATCTGAGGGAAGGGCTGGAGCGGCAGCCGTTCCGTATCACCGGCATTACTCCCGGACAGAATTACGGTACCGCGACGATCGAAGCGCAAATCCACGATGATGCGTGGTATACGGACGAACTCGGATCGACTACGGGGACCGGTGGGAGGCGCCGGGCAGGGTCGGAGGTCGGCATCCCACGTCCTCTGGTCGGTAGCGTACTGGACGAGAACGGTGAGGCACAGTTCGAAGTCACCGAAAGTACAAGTGACGATTCTGAAGGGCAGTCAACAGTCACGCTGACGGCAGGGTTCATTGCGCCGGCGAAGCCGGTATCGACTGACCTGAGTATACCGATGTTGGACATGTCGCCATTGGCCGATGACAACAGAGGTACTCTTGCGGGGGACCAGACACTCTATTACGCCGTCAGCGCGCTTGGAGCAGATGGCGCGGAGAGCGCACTGTCCTTTGTTGTGACGGCAGTGATCCCGCCGGGCACGGCGACGAATAGTGTGCGGCTTACCGGGCTCCGATTCGGGCCGGAAGCGACAGGCTTTTGTGTGTATCGGGGTACGAACCCGTCGCTATTGTTCCTGATTGCTTCGAGCAGTGAGCTCGCTTCGGAGTTTACTGACTCGGGGCTGACGAAGCAGTTAGTGAGCCCGCCGGATGAGAGCTACGACCATGCGAACTTCTACTGGCGTCGTGAGCTAGTACCTGAGGCGCCGGCCACGGTTCACTCGACGGAGACGATCGGCAATGACGCGCTCCAAATGACCGAAAACGCGTACCGCGGGATGACGGTGCGGATCTTCAGAGGGACGGGCTCGGGCCAGGAACGATCGGTAGCTTCGAACAGCGCGACGGTGCTGACGGTTTCCTCTGCGTGGTCCGTGGAGCCCGACACCAGCAGTTACTTCGTGGTGGCGGAATCGAGTTGGCA
>JBDKSR010000312.1:0-2756 GCA_039680545.1 Bryobacteraceae bacterium
CGGTTACGAGGCGGGTCGTAACTCGAATTGTGGGTGTTGGCTGCTGGGCCACCACGGCGCCAGCCAGAAAGAGAGCAAGGAACATGCGCATTCGGACTTGACCCCTGACCGGACTGCTGCCGCTCAACTGTTATATGAGGAGCGGCAGTAGCACAAGTATATTCCATCAGGACACAATGTCCAATATCTAACGGACTTAGTAATTAAAGACACTGGAGCTGTCCAGGACCGCCACAGCGCTCCCTGCAAGTACCGTCAAATGTTGTGGTACGGCTTGTCAACGACCTAACTTGCTGAGCGGGATATTAACCGAGCCGAGCGCTCCGTTGGCCAAGTCCTGCACGATGACTCGAACCATGAATGCCTCAGGACTTGTTTGCAGTCTCTGCCTGATCAGCAACCAGTCCTTTTGGACAGACCTATAGCTGTCCTCAGTCAGATCCATGTTCAGCGCATGTGACTTGGACTCGAGAACTTTGCCGCGCGCATCGAGTTGCGTAATCACGGCTCGAATTTCTCCAACCCGGTGATCCAGTTTCCGTTCTATCGTTATGGTTTCAGGATTGACCCTGATTCCTAAGTCCAAGCCCCCCTGAACGGGATCGGCCCGGACGCTCAATTCGATTTCTGAGGCTTCGAGCGGACTCCATATCGCGTCGCGGACGGCGGCGTCACGCAGGTCGCCCTCCGGGGACGCTTCCTCTGTCGCGTAATAGCCTTTGCGATGGCGTACGTCCGCGCCTTTGCCATTCACCTTTACTTTGATCGTGTGGAACTTGCCGTCGGGTTTACCTGGTTCGGGGTAGTAACCGAGCGTATAAGTGAACTGAGTGTCCGATGCGGCTTGGCGCATCGCACCACCGATGTCATTCGTGTTGTAGTAAGCGACGCCACCGGTCTGCGCGGCAAGGATTCTCAAGGTTTCCATATTGGCCGCGGACCGTTCCCTCTGTTCAGGGAAACGCACCGACGCGGTGGCGTACGTCGATGCGCCGACGAGGCCCCGGGCGTCGACGGGATAGATGGCGATGTTGGCGTTGCTGAACCATCGCGTGACTTGGTCGACCTCCGGCTTCAGGTTGCGCTCAACGTCATACAGAAAGATTGGGAAGCTGCTCGATACCCAGATGACACTCTTCCGCCCTGGTAGACGGGCGAGGTGTTTGGCAACCGCATTGAACACCGCCATCGTGGTCCGCGATCGATTTCTGTCGGAGAACTCTCTTTCCTTCGCCACGGATGCATCTATGAGACCCTCGTCGCCGAATATATCCGAGTCGTCGAGAGGATCCACTTGGGTGGTGTTCTCTCCCCGGTAGCGGGCCAACACCCGCGCGAGGTGGTCCCGATCGTCTGTAAAGTCGTTGAGTACTTTGAGCCGCCGGCCGAGAACGTAGATGGCGATCTTGTCGTCCGGGTTGACCTCGCGCAAGAAGTTCCGGATATGTTGCCTGGCGTATGCTTGATCGGAAAACCGGGTGTTCAGTCCGTCGAGCAGCAGTACCGTGGCGGACGTGGGGTTCTCGCCACTGGGCGTATCGCGGTTTGAAAAGACGTTGGGTTCGCGTTTGGTGGTAGGCTCGCTACGCTGCTCCTGCCCTGTCATCGCAAAGAATGCAATCTTCTGGGGCTTGCCGTTGTCGAAGACTTGGAAGTCGCCGGCGGTTAGTCCGGTAACGAGCTTTCCTTTTTCCCGGACGATGACATTGACGTTGACAAGGCGGGTTGTAACTCGAATGGTGGGTGTTGGTTGCTGGGCCATTGTGGCACCAGCAAGGAAGAGGGCGAGGAACATAAGCATTGCACTTGATCCCCGGCACGCGAATGACGTTCGCCGGCGCTCAGCCGTTACAAGCACGGCAGTGAAAGAATAAGTCTACTTTCTCAAGGTTCAATTCGAAACTTCCGGCGAACTTCCTGATTCTGGCTGCCCAACTCGTCCCGGACCAAGACCACCAGAGTATAATCGCCCGGCGGCGTTCCCGGCTGGATGTTCAGGCTAAGCGCTCCCGGCACGTGCCGCTTGGGATAGAAGGGCGAATCTTCCTCTACGGCAGCCTGCGGCTGCGCAAACAATTGCTTGCCGCTCGGGCTGAGAATTGCGATCCCATATTCGACCTTTACCCGGTTCTTCTCTCCCGTTTTAAAGCCGACGATGTCGAATTTTGCCCAAAGGGTGTTGCCCGGACGATATGTCGCCGAAGGGAGCGGGTTCTTATCCTCTTCACTCCGGAAGAAGTGGAAATCACGCACCGTGAGGGCGTCGCTGGGCGCGAAACGTGCACCGGTTACGTGGAATGCGGCTTCCGCGGTGGCCGTCTGACCGCTTACCTGATCCTTCACCTCGACGGAGAGTTTGTAATCGCCTCCGAGCGCATGAGGAGGAATCATGAATGCGCGGCGAACCTTGGGCGACCACTCCTTATCCTCCGGCCCAACCTCCGTGTCGATAATTCCGGAGGAAGTCGGCTCGATCAGGACCCGGTCGGAATCCATGGCGTCGACCTTGTAACCGAGCTGTACCTTGTGCTCGGGTGTCGGCTTGTACCCTTGCACCTTGCAACTGAAATAAACGGTCTCTCCCGGAACGAACTTGTGATCGGCGGGAACGGCCGGGCCATCTTCCATTTGGTGGAAAGCGGTGGCCACGATCCGCAGTGCCGTGGGTGTGGGCGTGGGCTGCTGCACTGAAAACAGCAAAACTACCGCAAACGCGGCTGGCGTCATGTTCGCCTCTCTATAGCGCTCTGCGTTCC
>JBDKSR010000313.1:0-14222 GCA_039680545.1 Bryobacteraceae bacterium
TGATGGTAGCGGGCGAATTCAATACCGCCGTTCCCGTCGGTAGCCAGCGTCAGATCGAGCAGATCGTCTTCCGGCGAGAGAATCAGACTCACCCCGAAGTCCCGGTTGGGCTCCATGAATGTGGCGATCGGAATGGATAGCAGGTCGCCGCAAAGCGGCGAGACACGCGGGTTGGGATCCTCATAGGTGAAAATGGGTGTGCCATAGAAATACTTCAGCTGGTTCAGCGGCCTCGCGGCGAGCGGGTCGTTCCATTTCGCTACCGGCCGGCGTTGCGGCGCCACATTCTGGTTTTCAGGATCCGACCACGCGGTCCAGAACCGCACACCCGGCGTTGCGGGATATCGCAGGTGAGTCTGTATGGCTGTTGTCCATGGCGTGCCGCTGCCCTGGATCTCGATCTCCCACCGGATGCTCTCCCGTCCCGGCGTAAGGCGTTCCACGAGCCGGCACCGCCGGGCTTTCGATGCATCCACCAGCGATCTCGCGACCTCCACACCGCCTTCGGCAACTCGTCGTGTAACCGCGGTCCCCTCTTCCGTGAACCCCGCCAGCACCGTTGACGAATCCACGGCCCGCCGCAGTCTGTGCTGTCCCGAACGCACAGCGACGATATGTCCCTCGACCGACACTTCGACCGCGAGCGCACCGGACCTAACCGTGAGGTTCTCCGCTGCCGATGCGTCGGCAATACAGAACAAGGCCACGGCTGCAAGCATGCCTGCCGGCATACGTTTCCTGCTTGCTACCAGACGCAGAATCACCTGATTCAAATAATTCATATACGTTGTACCCATACCGGACTTGGGCAGAAAGCGGCATCTGTGTAGTGCCTCAATCCGTCGTCTGTGTCCGCTTCCAGAATGTTCTTTACTATATTCCTACAGTCTTCACCAGACTCAGGGGTGTAAACCGCTTGGCTTCAGATTTGGGCTGGATGTGCTCACCAGCAGACTGCTAAAGAACCATTAGTCAACGCGTCGTATCTGGAGGCGTCATCGGCACGCCGTGAGTCGCTGTCTGTGTGTACATGACCCGCTCATTGCGATACCAGCCGTTTTCGATCTAGACTCAAGTTTCCGATCCGCAGAGTAGGGAACTCGCCGGCTGCACATCTTCGAATGCTCGCTCCCGTTGCCGGTATGTATTGCCTATGAGCAACCATTCTTCTCTTACACGGCGGCGCTTCCTTCAGGGCGCCGGCTTTGCCGGGCTGGGACTCGCCACCTATGGCGCCTATCGTTGGGCTCGATCAATAAGTCACGCGAAGGGTAAGGTTGTCATCGTGGGTGGCGGAGCCGCCGGACTGGATATCGCCGCGCGGCTGAATCGGCATCTCGCCCATCCGGACATTACCGTCATCGATCCGGCAAGGATCCATTTCTATCAGCCCGGTTACACCCTCATCGCAGCCGGCGTTTTCACCCCGGATGAAGTCCAGCGCTCTCAGGTGTCGCTGGTCCCCGATGGCGTTCGCTTGATCCCGGAGAACGTATTGTCGATCGAAGCCGAGCGGAACCGGCTAACCACGGCATCAAACACGGTGATCCAGTATGACTATCTCGTCTTGACGCCGGGGCTGGAAATTCACTGGGACGCGATTGAGGGAATCTCGCGTGAACGCCTCGGCGAGGGCAATGTCCATTGCATTTACGACTTCGTGAGTGCCCAGCGCTGCTGGCAAGCAATCCAGCGTCTCTCGGCCAAAGGAGGCCGCGCCTATTTCACTGATACCTGGACCAAGCTGAAGTGCGGTGGCGCGCCCAAGAAGATCAACATGATCGCCGAGGACTACTGCCGCCGGCACGGTACGCGTGACCGCGTTGATTTCCAGTTCTATACGGCGTCCGATAGCATGTACAATGTCCAGCCGTATCGCAAACGCCTGGAGGAGATCTACTCGGAACGCTCCATACCGGTGACGCTGAGACATCGCATCAAGTCGGTCGACACACAGGCTCGCCGGGTCACTTTTGAGAAACAGGTAACACCATCCGCGCCCCCTGCGAGCGCGGCTGAGGCCCGTGTCGAACTCGTGACGCGAGATTTCGATTTCCTCCACATTGTGCCGCCTATGAGCGCGCCGCGATTCGTGACCGAATCCTCGCTGGCATTCGATGAGGCTTCAGGCCAGAACGCCGACTGGGTCCCCGCCGATAAGAACTCCCTCGCCCACCAGCGATTTAAGAACGTCTTTGTTGCCGGCGACGTGGCCGGACTTCCAACCAGCAAGACTTCAGCCGCCGTCCGCATGCAGGCTCCTGTGCTGGTGGCAAATCTGATCGCAACGATGGAGGGCCGCCGCCCCGAGGCCAGTTACGACGGGTATAGTGCCTGCCCCTTCGTGACCGAATATGGCAAGGTGCTGATGGCGGAATACAACTATGAGAAGAAGCCTACCCCCACGTTGCCATTGCTCGATCCCGGTCGCGAACATCGTGCAGGCTGGGTCTTGAAGCGTTACATCCTGAAGCCCATGTACTTCGAGTTGATGCTGCGTGGGCTGGTGTGAACATTTCCGGGTTGGTGGCGAGGGCTGCTTCCCGATCTGTGGGAACTGCGCTCTGTTGCGATTGCCCGGTGTTAAGAGGCGCTGGTTGGTATAACGTCGCTTTCGGCGAGCGAATTTGCACCGCGCAATTCAGCAGCGGGCAGTTGATCCGCCCCTCCGCTCTTCCTCGGAACGCCGGGAAGAGTTCATCAAACACGATTCTGCTTCAGCCGCCCGCTGCAACGGCCGGGAGATAGGAGGATGTATCGCTGGATTCTTCAGCGCTCCGCGCCGAGCCGGTGCGGCATCTCTGCGAGACCGTAGCAGAAGACCCCCAGGGCGGCGACGGCCCGGCGGAAGTTGTGGGGGGCGACCTTGTCGAGCGTGTCAGCGTCGGTGTGATGCCACTCGAGGTAGCGGTCGCCTTCGGTACGCAGCGTGAAGCCGGGGATGCCGGCGCGCATCAGCGGCGCGATGTCTGTGCCTCCGCCTCCACCGGGGGTGATTTCGCCGGCCTCGATTCCGTCGAGTGAGGCGGCGATCTGTCTGGCCTGCGCCAGTGCGCGGATCGTCGCGGCATCATCGGAGCCTGCCAAAGTCAGTCCGAATCCACTCGGGCGCTCGCAGCCGTCGTCCATCTCGATTGCCGCGACGTGCCGGGTGACGTTGTCGCCAAGCGCCTCGCTGTAGGTGCGGGCACCGCGGCTGCCGTTCTCTTCGTTGGTCCACAGGGCGAGGCGCAGGGTACGCCGGGGGCGCAGCCCGAGCCGTCGGATAAGGCGGAGCGCCTGGAGGGCCGCCACGCAGGCGGCGCCGTCGTCGTGCGCTCCCTGGCCGACATCCCAGGAGTCGATGTGGCCGCCGAAGACCACGATTTCGTCGGGCAGTTCGCGGCCCCGGATCTCGCCCAGCACGTTGAAGGAATCAGCATCGGGCAGTGTCCGCGCACCCATATCGAGGTGGATCCGGACCCGAACCCCGTCCCGATACAGTGCGGCCAGCCGCTCAGCCGACTCGACCGTCACGGCCACCGCGGGAATCTGGGGTTCACCCGCCGCGTAGTACAGCGTGCCGGTGTGCGGGGTCGACAGACTGTACGGTGTTACTGAGCGCACCAACGCGGCGACCGCACCGAGCTTCGCCGCCCGCGAGGCCCCCGAGGAGCGGTAGGTCACCGTTTCGCCGTAGCTGACAAAGGGCGCATTGTAGAGGACGATCCTGCCTTCGACGGCAGAGCGGGGAAGGCGTTCGAGCTCGTCGAAGTCGCTGACGGCGACCAGATCGGCTTCGACACCGCCTGAGGGTGTCCCCACGCTCCCGCCCAGCCCCAGGATCCGCAGCTCGCGCCCAGCCGGAAGAACCTCGACGCACCTCTCCTCTCCGCGCACCCAGTGGGGGACCTTCACCGGCTGGAGTTGCACGTTCTCCTGGCCGTCATCTCGCAGCAGTTGCGCCGCCCATTCGACCGCCTGCGAGAGCGCCTTGCTGCCGCCGAGGCGAGGTCCAATGTGGTAACAGAGGTGTTCGAGGCGCCGCCAGCCCTGCTGGTCGGAAAGAGCCGCGCCAAGGATATCGCTTTGCGGCGAGCCGGCGCCGGCCAAGGAGCGCGCGGCCAGCGTAGCCGCCGGGGAGAACAGGAAAGTTCGTCGCTTCATCGGTCGAGTCTGATTCGAGCAGTGTATTCCGATCTGAAGAACGTAGGCGACGCCTCAAGCCTTTGAGGTGCGGGTTCCCTGGTTCGGAAGTTAATCTCCAGTATAGATTGGGTTGTAGGGAGCTAGACTGATTTCGGCCGCCGGCATGTAATCGAATCGGCCAACTTCCGAATGGCGCGTGATCCAGGAACAATCGAAGGAGCACTTGTACGAGATGGCGACAAACCGTTAAGGTGGGCCTTGTCTCCGCTTTTGATGATGCAGATGAAAGAGATCCCTCAGCCTCATCACGTCTCTATTGCGGATAATCGGAATAGCTATGGCGAAACCGCCTCATCTCGAAATGGGCGTTGTCGTCTCCTTCTCCGAGATCTTCAATAGCCCGGCCACCCTCGAAGGGGCGAGAGAGGTCCTCTCTCAATACAAGCGAGACGCGGTGCTGCTCGTTCTCGCCAAACTGAGCGCGGCGCTGCGCATCTGGTTCCGACCGGATTATCAAAGTGACAATCGGCTGGCACGCGATGTCTTCAAGAACGCGCGACGCGCCGAGGCCCACTCGATGGTCGGAAACCCACGCCGCCTGTTCTTCACGCGGCTCGGTGTGCTGGCGACGGCGCGGCTGGCCCTAAACGCATGCAACAGGCCAGAGGCTTCCGATATCACGGAGCCGCAACAGGCGGCGCACGTCTTGGCGTGTTGCTTAATGATGAACGAACTCACCTCTAGCACCGCGCCACTGAAGGGCGTGGCCGATCTGCTCGTCCACCAGTTGGCCAATCACAATGCCATGGCGCATTATGATTTCCGCGGAGACCTGCTGCGCAGTCTGGAGATGTTCGAGCGTAACCACGCGCTGCTAGCAAGCCAGCCGGGGACTTTGAACTTGGAAGCGGAGTTCAGACGCGTGACCGGGCTTTCGCCGCGCCAGTTTATTGAATTGTGCCTAGTGTTTGGCACCCCTTACCGAGTGATGAACGCAGGATCGCTGATTAGCGACGATCCGACCTTCTTCGTCGATAAGAACCGCTTTGCCAACATGAACATTAGCGATGCTGAGCTGACTTCGTTTTTCGGGACCGTGGCGCGGACGGCGCAGCAACTCGCGGAATACCTGCCGACGCGGGGGGAACGTCCCCTCGCCGACACAACAGTATTTCAATCGTGGCCGGGTATCCGAGTTGATAGTGCCGAGCGATATTACTGCTTAGACGTCGCGAGCCTGATGGACAAGACCGGTCGTGGTCTCTACTGGACCCTGTTCGGTGCTGCAGATGCTCGCACTAAGGGCAAACTAGGCGGCACTTACGGGCGTGCCTTTGAAGCTTACCTGCACGATTGCGTGTGGCGCGCGGGCGTTGCTCCGGACTCCTATATCGCCAGCCCGAAATTCTCTGATGGTGCCGAGGTCAGCGACGGGCTCTTCATCGACGGATCAGGCATCATTCTATGCGAGTACAAGAGCAGTGTCCTGACGGCAGAGGCGAAGCTGAGCGGGCGTCTCGACCTTCTCGAACCGGACCTTCGCAAGAAGTTCGTGACCGGCGATGCCGATGGCCGAAAGGGGATCGCTCAGTTGAGCCGCAGCATCGAGCGCTTGCTCAAAGGAGACTCTGTCACCGGGCTGTCATCGCGTAATTGGAGCATCCTTCGGCCTGTTATGGTCTGTCTCGATGACGCCATGCTTTGTCCCGGTATGTCCGGCTACATGAACGATCAGTTCGACCGGGCACCGTTCAAGCGATCACGCGTTAGGGTCGCGCCTCTGACCTTGATCGATATCGAGAATTTCGAGGACCTGTTGCCGGATATGAAGGCATTTGGTTTTGGCACGTTGCTCGAAGACTACTATCACGCCAACATGAGGAGCACGGGCGGCGGGCACGACCAACTCGTGGCATTCCGTCGGAAAAACATCCCTTTTCTCGACGACAAGCCAGAGCACGCTGACGAGAAGGAAGCCGCATTTCGGCGCTTTTTTGCTAGCTTGGGAGCCCGGCTTTTCGGCGAAGCCGAGGGGGCCGACTAAAGATCCGTGTGTTATTCGCGGTCGCACACGTTACGCCAAGCGGCTGAGGCCGTCACACGCCGCCGCACCCATTTTCGTCCGCAAGTTGCCGGAAAACGCCCTATGCGCGGATAGCATTCGACAGCACCTACCCTGCCGCGATTCGCCAAGCCGCAACTACGAGGATCAAGCAGCGCCGACTAACAATCCAACCAGGAACAGAATCCCGAAGGCCGTGTTCGTCTGTGCGACGTGCATCAGCCCCGTCATCATATCGGGAATGGTCCGTTCGCCCCGAAACTTCCGAATCGCCAGGTATGCCGGCCACAGGCTTCCAAAAGCCAGGAACGCCCACGCCGAGACAATTCCGAGCCGCACGAGGAGAACTACCCATAGATTTGCGAAGAATAGACTGAACGCCAGGAACCGGACTGCCCACTTATGGCCCAGGTAGATAGCCAACGTGCGCCGTCCATTCTCCCTGTCGTTCTCTAAATCGCGGATATTGTTTGAGGTCAGGATGCAGCCAATCAGGACCGTAACGGGGATCGAGATCAGCACATCGTCTAGATGGACAGCTTTCTGCTGGATAAACGATGCGAGAAGAATGATACCGGTCCCCATGACGCCACCGGCAAATATCTCCCCAAAGGGCGTGGCGGAAATGGGAATGGGGCCCCCGTTGTACAGGTAGCCCACTAACATGCAAGCGGCGCCGATCGGAGCCAGCCACCAACTACTGCGTGCGCAGATATAGACGCCCAGGAGCATCGCGGTCGCGAACGTCGCTACGGCAATGTAGAAAACCATCTTGGGCGGAACGCGGTCTTGTGTGATGACCCCTGCTATCCCCATCGAATCGGCGTTGTCGAGGCCGCTCACGTGATCGAAGTATTCATTGAATGTGTTCGTGGCGGCCTGAATCAAAATCGATGCAACGAGCATAGCTACGAACAGCGTCCAATCGAGTTGCCGCGTCGCTTTCCAAGCCACTGCGGTTCCAATCAGGACCGGAACAAATTAAGCAGTCAATGTGTGTGGCCGGAACAACTTCCACACGACCGATATTGAGATGGTGTTGTAGTTCAATTTTTCACTTTACATCGCTGCGATACCACTGAAAAAGGCGACGGCGCGAGCGTGTCTACGGATGTCCTCATATCCTGATCCTAGGGTGTGCCCGCAACACGTGTGGTCACCTCAAGAAGTTAGTTGTAGCCAGTGACTGTCCCGAGGGGCAGGTGTACTGAAGGTCAAGGATCCTGCCTGCGTCGCCTCCCGCTACGGTATTCTCTCAGCCAGCATCAGGTCGCCCGTCGGTTCTTCGAAGCTGCCGTAATACAACCACCTGGGATGGTCCTTCGGCCAGACGCCCAAGCCCGTGTCCAGACGGTGGTGAATCACGCCCACCCGCTCAGTCTTGCCAGTAGCGAAGCTGTGAAACTGAAGCGCAAACACGGAACCCCGCCAGTTTCCTTCCACGAAGTAGACGCCATCCTTCACCAACGCGAACCTTTGAAGCCCTAGTCGTGCTCCGATGATCTGGACCTCGTTCCCGCCGCTGGAGGGGATGCGCCACAACTCGTACTTGCCGCCTGACCGTGGCTTCATGTAGTAAACGAACGCTCCGTCTGAGGATTCGGATGAGGCTACACCGATCTGCCGGGTCAGTTGGACGGCCGCGCCACCTTCGACGGGCATCTTCCAGATTTGGGGCTCGCCGCTCCGGTCGGACGTGAAGTAGATCCATTTGCCATCACCGGACCACGCCGGGAGAGAATCCGTACTCGTTTCTTTCGTCAGGCACCGGGGTTGCCCTCCTCGCGCGCTCACCATGTAAATGTCGGCATTCTCCTTGACCCGTGCATCAAACGCGATCCAAAACCCATCCGGGGACCAGTTCGGCGTCGTGACGTGGGGTCCACCGAAGGAAGTCAGTTGATTCGGGCTGGAACCGTCCGCACTGCTGACCCACACCTCTGTGCTGCCGCTGCGACGCGAGACAAAGGCCAGACGCCGCCCGTCCGGCGAAACTTCGACATCGAACTCAGCGCGCGTGGATGGCGCGATCCTGACCGCCGATCCGGACCCCGCTTTCATTTCATCCAGGTCCACCCGGTAGATTTCCTGATCCACATAGCCCCTTACCCACGCCATCTTGTCGCCCTGCCGGGAAATCGTCACCAACGATCCGACTTCGCCTGCGGGACTCGCCATCTCCGGAGCACGTCCGCCTGCAGGGGGAATCTGCCACAGGGTCGCCGATCCGCTTTCGCCGTAGGGATACAGGATTGCGCGCCCATCTGCCGCCCACATCGGTTTGCTTACGCGGGAGGCGTGGAAGGTCACGCGCTTCGGATCGTCCTGGGGTCGAACATCCCGGGAAAGTGTCTGCACGTACACGTCGCACACGTTGACGGTCGAACAACGGAGAAATGCCAGGGTCCGGCCGTCCGGCGACACGGCCGGACATCCATCTCCCAGCTCCTGTGGCGGAGGTGTTGTAAGTTGGCGCGCCTCCCGGCCATCCACGGCTAGAAGAGTAAGGGCGTACGGATCATCCTCAGTGGCACAGTTGGAGGTGATCAGCCACTTTCCGTCGGCACTCCAGGCCAGGTATCCGTCGAAGAATCCGATCCAGTCGCCATTGATCTCGGCGACCTTTCGCTCCGGACCTCCGAGCGCCGGTACCACGCAGACCTCGATTCGCGACTGATTGATGTCTCGAAGAAACGCAATCTGAGTCCCGTCCGGTGACCAGACCGGCGAGTATTTGCTCATCGGACCGGAAGTCAGGCGCAACGAGTGGTCTGTTCCGATGAGCTTCACATAGATGTCCATGGGGCCATATTTCGGACCAGTCCAGGCAAAGGCTACCTGCTTACCATCCGGGGAAAACGAAGGCCAACCTTCGTAGCCGGGGTAGGTCGTAAGTGGGACCACCTTCCAGGTGACTTGCTGCGTTGCCTGTCGTCCGGAGAACCACCATGTACCGATTCCGGCCAGAATTGTGATCAGAGCGATGCCCGCGCCCCACAGGACCTTCCGCGCTGACCTGCCATTTCGAGAGACTGAAACCTCAGCCGTGGGCGCTTCTTCCAAAGTCGCTTTCCGGCTCTCCCACCAGGCATCCAACTCGGATTTCAACGCGTAGACGGAACCCTGCTTCTGATGCTGCAGTCGATGGACGGGCAGGCCTTCCTCACGCTCCCAACGCTGCACCGTGCGTGTGCCGCGATTCAGGTAGGAGGCTATTTCCTTCCAGGAATCCAGCCTGTCGCCGACGGATCCCATTGGCGCACCGCGACTGATACCAGCGTACCTGAGTGGCAGACCGCGGTACAACGAAATAGTGAAGACGAGATTTCAAATCCCCGGGCGGCGGTCAACAATGACTATCAGCTAGGGAATCAGTTACTCGCGGTGAGATCAAGTCGGACTACCGTATCCCCGCGAGCAGCATCGCGGCTTTACCCTTCGGCGTTACTCATGCCCAGTGCTTGGGCCTTCAGCCGGCGGCGGTGTACCGCTGTGACTGCGGCGGGCTCTCAATCGTCTGCGCTGGCTTGATGTTTCGGTTCGTGTGGAACATATTCTCCGGATCCCACTTTGCCTTCACCTCGGCGAGCCGTCGAAGTCCCTTGCGGAGCGCGGCCTCGGTGCGCTCGTGTCCTTCGTCCTCAGTCAGGAAGTTGATGTAGGTGCCGCCGGTCGAGAACGACTTCATGTCGTCCCAGGCTGCACGCGCCCACTCCACATTCTCCTTGTCATCGCTAGCCTGTTCCCACGAACCAGCTATGTTGAGCACGTGGCGTGCGTCGCGGTTGCCCACGGCGGAGTGTTCTTCCGCGAGACGGTTCAGTGCGCCTTCAATCTGGAACAAGATCACGGCTGAATGCGGCGACCGGATCTTCGCTGCATGCGTCATGAACTTCTCGCACAGCGCAGGTTGAATACTTGAGAGGTACTCGCTCTTCCAGTAATAGCGCCGGCCCTTTGGTTGCGTGGCATCGAGCAGTGCTTGTAACTGCGCGTATGGCCTGCGGACCAGCACGTCGCCGATTGGTTTACCGAACGACTTGATCGGAGCGACGGCCTTCTCGCCCTTCTCCGGCCTCCTACTGTAACAGGCGAGCATGGCCACGATCGGCTTCCCATGTATATCCTGTGGCAGCCACGGCGCGGGCGGGGCTAGTCGCATAAGTACGACGAGCGTCAGTTCGGGCGGAGCTGTCCCGGCGAGGCGCCGGTACAGTTCGAGTACGCCCGGTGCTTCACTAGCCGGCCACGCCACGAGGCCGCCGACGATCTCGGGCCCGACGGGGTAAAGGTTGTAGTCAATGCCGGTGACGACGCCGAAATTCCCGCCGCCGCCCCTCAGTCCCCAGAAGAGGTCCGCGTTTTCGATGTTGCTTGTGTGGACTAGACGCCCGCTTGCAGTGACCACATCCATCCCGGCGACGTTATCCGACGTCCACCCGTAGCGCCGCGTCAAATAGCCGAACCCGCCTCCCAGCGTGAGTCCTGCGATGCCTGTGCGCGAGACGAAACCGAGGACGGCGGCGAGCCCGTGCAGTTGTGTTTCGCCATCCACGTCGCCGAGCAGACAGCCCGTCTGTGCGTGTGCGATCTTCTTCTGCGCGTCAACCCACACCCCGCGCATGAGCGACATGTCGAGCATCAGAGCACCGTCTGCCGTGGACAGGCCCGCGATATTGTGCCCACCGCCTTTGATACAAAGCAACAGCCTGTGCTCTCGCGCAAGTTGCACACACGCGATGACGTCGGACACACCCAGACAACGTACGATGGCCGCCGGACGCCTGTCGATCATGGCATTCCAGACAGTACGCGACTCATCGTAGCCGGCATCTTCGGGAAGGAGTACCGGCCCCCGAAGGCGCGCTTTCAATCGGTTAATCAGGTCCTGATTTACTTGATTTCCCCAGTTTTCCATGCTGCTTGCCCCCATGGCCGCAATTTACCATGAACTATAGTTACGGATGATCTCGCCCCGGCATCGGATCCATCAAACCAGGCGGCGCCGCACTCGGGACCAGGCTCGCTCGTCCATAGGGCAGGGCAGTGCAGTGCTGGTGTTCGTACGATCTCACTCTCAGTGGGGCATACTGATGAGTGATTTCTGCTTGCGCTTATGGACCAAGAATCAGTTGCTCGTAAGTCGATTCAGGCGCCGGACTCGAAATGGACGCGGCGGTCGTTCGTAGGGTCGATGCCGGGAATTGCCGTGGCGGGTGGGGTGCTCCCATCTCTCGCCGGTGCCAGTTCAATGATACAGGCGGTCGAGTCTCCGGTCGCGCGCAGCCTCGACAGCCCACAAAATCAGCGTTACCGTGCCGTGAGCTGGTGGTTGACGTGGGAAGACCTGACGTGGCCAAACGATGAGTTGATGGACAAGGTCCGCCGGCGAGCTGACCGCTGCGCAGCAAGTGGCGTCAACTGTTGCCTGATTTTCGGCACCCACCTTCGCTGGGACTTCATGCCGATATGGGATCGCCTCCATGATTTGCTCAGGTTCATTGCCGGCGAACTTCACAAGCGGCAGATCGTTCTTTTCGACCATCATTCCTCGGTTATCGTCCACCGCCCACGCAATCGCGAAGATGCCTTGAACATCTGGCGCCGCAACCGGCACCACGTCCCGTTCTATCCGTCGATCGAGACCGCGGCCACGTGGAAGTTCAATGGCTCGCTCCTGAATGACTGGCGCATGATCGACGTGGAAACGGGACAGCCCGTATACCTGCCAACCTATACCGCCGAACAATTCTGTATGAACAATCCCGTCTTCAGGGATTCCTATCTCCAATACGTGAAGAAACTGCGGCTCGACACCGGCATTGACGGCCTGATGAGCGATGACGGGATCTTCTATGCGGGCTGGCAGGCATGCGGATGTAAGTATTGCCGGGAGCGCTTCGAGAAGAAGTACGGGCACCGCTTGCCCCCTGTCACCGACACGACGTTCTGGGGAAACCGCCGCAGCGAAGCTTTTGCCGACTGGATCGAGATGCGGTTCGAGACCAGCGGAGACTTTCTGGTCGAGATTCAGAAGACCTTGCCGCCGGGCTTTCCTTTCTTTAGTTGTTGTTCGAGCAGCGACGGTCATTCCTTGCCCGCATTTGGAATGAGCTACCAGGACTTCATTCGCGCCTGCAATCTGGTCCTGCTGGAAATGGTGGGCTCGACACCGTCGGTCACGGGAACCTGGGACAATCGTGTGCCCAGCCAGTTGCTCCACTTAGGCATTGCGCGCGAACATCGTGTAAACTGCCTCGGAATCGGATATGGATTCTTCCCCGGCACCGCCTTCTTCGTTTGGGCTCTGAATAAGTTTCTCGGCGCCGACTGTTGGTTCAGTACTCTCAAAGGCCGGCTCAACGCAACGGAGTCGCAACTGAACGCTTTGGCGGACGACTCGGAACTCGTTCAAGAGGGCTTTCAATGGGAAAAATCTCACCCGCAATTGTTTGCCGGCGACGTTGATACCGATGTGGCGGTGTACTTCTCCCGGGCCACGCGGGATTACTACGGCCAATGCGCGGCGGACTACGCCAGTGACTACCATACGACCTGTCTGGAACTCATGCGTGCAGGCATCTCGTACGATGTCGTTACCGCGATCCCGCGGTATGGCGACAAGCAAAAGCTCGTCCTGAGCAGCGTCTCTTGCCTGTCTGCGGAGGAGCGCCGTTTGCTTGCCCGGTTCATCGAAAGTGGCGGAACGGTGATCGCCACAGGACCGACCGGCCACTACGACCAGCGTGCGCGTCCCGTGCCGCGTACTTTGCTCCAGGAATTCGGTGCTTCGGTCGAGGTGATAGAACCGCAACGCGCCGGCGGATTCCCGCCGGGCAAGAACATCACACAACCAGAGGAAGTCGAGCAGTGCCGGGTGCCGGAAGAACTTCGAAAGCAGATACGCGACGGCTGGTTCAGCGCGCCGATGCGGAAAGGACGTCTGCTTTGGAGGCCCGAACGGGTAGCGGACAAGCGCGTCGCCTCCGCTGTGATTGAGGTGTTGCAATCGTCAAAGAACCCTGCTATCGCGATCAAAGGTCTGCCGGTTGATTGGCGGATCAGGCAGTATCGGGATGGCAATCGTTGGCTAATTCACGCCATCCCGGCGCAGGTCGGAACGCTATTTCATCCGGCACTGCAGGATCAGTTTAGTCGCCAGCACGTCATCACAGAGCTGCAGTACACGGCACTGACAAACAGCTTGGTGCTGGAATCAACGGACCCGCTGACGCGCGTAGTGCTTCACAGCCCCGATCTCGCCGAATCGCGCAATGGCAGCAAGGGCGCCACGAATCAGTGGACCATCGATCCGTCAGGCGTCAAGCGATACTTCATCTTGGAGTGCCTCGCCTGACCTCTCGATAAAGCCACGGCAATCTCGCGGCGAACCTTGCTTACGTTCGCTCGGGAGTTTCCAGCCCGGCGTGGTAGCTGTGCAGCGAGCGCACCTCGCCGGTTCCGTTTTCCCGGCACGCGGCGATACCCTTTGCGGCTGCCAGTGCGCCGGCAGTTGTCGTAATGTACGGGATCCTGTATTTGATCGCGTTCTTGCGGATGTAAGAATCGTCCAGCTCGCTCTCCGTACCGGCAGGCGTGTTGACGATCAGTTGGATTTCCCGGTTTACGATGTGATCGACGATGTGAGGCCGGCCCTCGTGCATCTTGTTTACCACTTTGGAGCTGATGCCATGGTCGGCAAGCCATTGGGACGTCCCCTGTGTAGCGAGGATCTTCATCCCGAGTTCTGAGAATCGCCGCGCGACTTCCAGAACTCCCTCGCGATCGCGTCTCGCTACCGTGATGAGCACCGTGCCGTCGAGAGGTAGCGGCGATTGCGTGGCTTCCTGCGCTTTGAAGAATGCCTTGTCGAAGCTTGCAGCCAGTCCGAGAACCTCACCGGTCGAGCGCATCTCCGGGCCTAACAGGGGATCGACCTCAGGCATCATGTTGAACGGGAACACGGCTTCCTTGACGCCGAAATGCTGTATGGGCGTATGAGCGAGGCCAAGGTCCTGCAGACTTTGCCCCA
>JBDKSR010000314.1:0-5274 GCA_039680545.1 Bryobacteraceae bacterium
CCATGCGGACCGCGTCGAAGAGTGACCGGCGCGATTTGATCAGGAGCAGAGTCTCGGGTGCGTCTTCGATTTCCCCCTGCCAGCGATAGATGCTCTTCGCTCCGGGGATGACGTTGACGCAGGCTGCAAGCCGTTTCTCAATGAGTTGACGCCCGAGTCGCTCAGCCTCCTCCGGGGTTCCACATGTACTGAGAACAAGAATTTTGTCTGTCATGGGAGCCTTTTTTTCCTTAGAGCTGGAAAAACCGGTAAAAGAGGATTATAAACAAGAGTTAGGGAGAACGTTTTGGCGGATTTTCGTCTGAGAGGCATTTTTCGTACAGCCTGGCCGGTAGTTGCCTTCATGGTGGTTGCAATTTACGTGATTGCCACCCTGCGGAGCCCGGAAGGTGTCGCTGCGGTCCTCCAAAAGCAGGGCGAGATTCGGAAACTGCAGCAGCAGAACGCCGACATCGAGCAGGGCATCCGGGTCAAGCGCGAACGCATCCGCAAGCTGAACGAAGACAGTTCCGAGCAGGACATCGTAATCCGCGAACGCCTCCGGCTTCTCAAGCAGGGCGAAACCACGTTTATTATTCAGGACCAGAAAAAATAGCAGTCTATTTTTCCAGCCGCAGTTTCCCGAACGCCTCCGGAATGTGATAGTTCATTGCACCGGTGGGCTGCCAGGCAACGTAAATCCGATCGGGCGGCGGCCCTTGAAGCCGGTACAAATTTACCCGCATCTCGATGCCCGGAGCGGGCTTCCTTGAATCAATCTTGTTGATCGGGATGCGCATCTCTCCGTACCACACCTTGTTCTTCTCGTCGATGCGGGCTTTGACCTCGAAGCCGGAATTCCATAGCCATCCCCCTTCAGGCTTCGGATTATCTCTATCAATGTCCAGATCGACCCATTCGCCCTGCGGCGACACCTGAAACTCCTTGTACTGCCGGATGTGCTGGAAATCCGTGCCGATAAACACTTCAGCGACGTCCCAGTCCCATAGCTTGTTGGTCTCCGTAGTCGTGGAGGGATTGGGCCTCAGATGGAGTTCCTTGTACGGGCAGACGTACAGAAAATACAGATTGGTATCCGTCCACCTCGACCGGATTTCCGTGCGGTGACCGGGAGACGGCTTCCCCGTCGGTCCATTTTCCGCGAATACGCCAGCCACGTCCTTCCATTGAGCCGCATTCGGATCGGCCGTGAGAGAAAAGTCCTTTTGGGAGTAGAAACTTCTGATTACACCTGAGCCGTCGGCGAAGGCCACGCCCGCCATCAAGACAAGCAACAGAAGTTGGAGTTTCATTTCTACTCCAATATAAGCTTTAATGACGGTATGCGAAACCTGTTACTCGCTTTTCTCGCAACGGTGGTTTCGTGCGTGGCCCAGCAGCCCAAACCGGCGGTCACGCTACCTGACTGGGTCACGATCGAGGCTAACATCCCGTACGCTCCACACCCGGAGACTGTTTTGGATGTCATAAAGCCGAAAGCCGCTACAAAGGGAAAGCGCCCGGGCCTCCTGGCCATCCACGGGGGCGGTTGGCGCGGGGGAACGAAAGAAGCCTCTTTCCAGCGCTTGTGTCTGCCGTTCCTTGAGAAGGGGTTCGTCGTGGCAAACGTCGAATACCGGCTGGCTGACGTCGCGCCGGCTCCCGCGGCCGTTACGGACGTCCTGATGGCGGCGGCATGGTTTCACCGGAACGCCAAGCGGTACGGAGTGGATTCCAAACGGATCGCGGTGATCGGCACCTCAGCGGGCGCACATCTGGCGTTGATGGTGGGCATGACGCCGAAATCGGCGAAGCTCGGCCCGGCCGGCAATGTCGCAGCGGTGATCAATTTTTACGGAATCACCGATGTAGCGGATCAACTAAGCGGCCCCAACATGCGCCAGTACGCCGTCGCCTGGGTGCCGGATCAGCCGGGACGTCTGGAACTCGCGCGCCGCGTCTCCCCGATGACGTACGTCCGGAAGAAGGTACCGCCGATTATCACTGTTCACGGCGATGCCGACGACACCGTACCGTACGATCACGGGGCCAACCTGACGAAGGCGCTCCGCCGCGCGGGAGCCGACGCGCTGATGATCCCGGTCCCGCAGGGGAAACACGGATTTACGAAAGAGCAGTGGGAAACCGTGTGGCCGCGGGTCTTCGCCTTCCTCGAACAGCGCGGAATCATTCGATAAGAGACTCGTTGGGGACGCGTGCGCCGCTTTCAGCCGCGGTGCAGCTTACAGATCACCGATGCGATCTCTTGGGTAAGTTCCTCGCTGCCCATTAGCACGCGATGCGGGAACCAGAAGGCGTCGTGAATGCACGCCTCTGAGACCGGGCACGGCTCGACCTTGCATCCGCCCTGACGGTACAAGGGGTTCTCATACAACGTATGCGGATAGAACGGCGTGCAGGGGATTCCCTGTGCCGTGAGCGCCGCATGGAACTCATCTCTTGTGATGCCGAACTTCGCGGCGTCGATCCGCCCAAGCATCAGGTAATAGGAATGCACGCTCGCCTGCTGCGGCACTTCCTGCCACGTCAAACCTGGCACGCCCGCGGTGGCGGCGCGAAGGATCTCCGCGTTCCGTGTCCTCAGTCGAATCTGTTCCGGCAAGCGCTCCAACTGGGCGATCAACACGGCAGCCTGCAGCGCCGTGATGCGATAGTTCGTGCCAAGGGTGTAATGGAAGAACCAGCCCTCTCCCTCGCGCCGGCCCTGGTTGGTGATGGCGCGGACTCCCGTGGCGATGCGGTCGTCGTTTGAGGTTACGATGCCCCCCTCGCCACACGTCATCACCTTGGAGTTCTGGAAGCTGAACGATCCGGCCGAACCGATGCTGCCGGCACGCTTGCCGTTCCATTCGGAACCGTGAGCATGGGCGGAGTCCTCAAAGAGCATCAATCCATGCTCCGCTGCCAACTTCGTAAGCCGGTCCATGTTCGCCAGCGGCCCGCCGAAGTGGACAACCAGGATGGCCTTCGTGCGCGGGGTAATCGCCGCCGCGGCGCGCTCCGGGTCCATGTTAAAGCTGTACGGCTCTATGTCCACGAACACCGGCGTGCCGCCCACACGGGACACCGCTGTCGCCGTCGAAATGAACGAAATCGCTGGAACGATCACTTCGTCGCCCCGGCCAATGCCCGCCGCTTCGAGGATCATCTCGATCGCAACAGTCCCATTAACGCAGCTCACGGCGTGCCGGCATTGCTGGTACGAGGCGAAATCCTTCTCGAAACGCGTGATCATCTCGTGAAAGCCGCCCCAATAGGGACTATTCACAACTTCCTTGAGTAGTTCAATTTCGCGATCCGTGGCCACGGGCCATTTCGGAATATTCATAGCGTTCTCACTATACAAAGCTCAAAAACCCTGCAGAAAGTAATTGGATTGCTTCTCACGCCCGATCGAGGTAGGAGCTCCGTGGCCGGGGAACACAACCGTTTCGTCCGGCAGGGGAAGCAGCTTACTCCGAATGGACGTGACAATTTGCTGGAAGTCGCCCCCAGGTAGATCGGTGCGGCCGACGCTGTCGCGGAACAGAGTGTCACCGGCGATCAGCATCTTCTCCGCCGGTATCCACAGGCAGACACTCCCCGGAGTATGCCCAGGCGTGTGCAACACAGTAAGTTCGTAGTTACTTAACTTGAGCACGTCGCCATCCCGCAGGGGTCCATCGATCTCGAACGAATCGGGCGGCGCCATTCCCACCCAGGCGGCCTGCTCGTCGGCGTGGCTGAGCGTCTCGACGTCGTCCTCATTCATCAGAACCGGAGCGCCGGTCGCTGCCTTGATCCTGGCCACCGCGCCCACATGATCGAAATGGCCGTGTGTGAGGACTATCGTCTTCACCTGGAGACCATGGCGACCGATCACTTCCAGAATGTCTTCGGCATTCTCTCCCGGGTCAACGACAATCGCATCGTGCGTCAGTTCGTCACCGAGTATCGAACAATTGCACTGGATCATCCCCACGGTCAGAATCTCGTGAACCATAAACTCTGATTGTATTATGGGTGGGATGGGGCTCCCGGGTTATCAAGCGCTGCGTGAATCCTCTGCGTGGATCGATCTGCGAGGGCGTGGAAAGATACTCGCGCGTGGCGAGGACCGCGCGCGCTTATTGCACGCCCTGACTACCAATCACATAGAAGAACTCACTCCGGGACGTGGCTGCTATGCGTTCTTTCTGAACGCACAGGGACACATTTTGGGAGACGCCAATATTTTCTGTATGGAAGAATTGTTCCTCCTGGATACCGAACCGGAGACAGCTTCGAAGCTATACGCGCACATCGACAAGCACATCATCGCGGACGACGTCACTCTTGAGGACTCGACTCAGCACGTGGCAACGGTCGCCGTGGAAGGCCCAACATCGGCTGCGACGCTTGGGGCATTGGGGGCGCCGATTCCGGATGCCGAATACGCTCACGTTGCTTGGGGCACTCGTATTGTTTGCCATGTGAGCACAACAGGCTCCGGAGGCTTCCTGATATTCCTCCCCTCGGAAGAGAAGGCTGGGCTGACGTCCGAGTTGGAGGCTGCCGGAGCGGTCTACTGCGACGAAGCCTGCGCGCGAACAGTGCGTATCGAAAACGGCGTACCGCGGTACGGGGACGACTTCACGGAAGCCAACCTCCCGCAAGAGACCGGCATCGCCCGGGCATTGCACTTCAACAAAGGTTGTTACCTCGGGCAGGAAATCGTGGAACGCATTCGGAGCCGGGGCCACGTGAATCGCTGCCTGGTCAGGCTGGAGATTGACGCCGGTGAGGTTCCTGCAACCGGAGCAGTCCTCTTCGACGGAGAGAATGAAGCCGGGTACATTACTTCGGCGGTGTTGTCACCTGTTTCGGGTAAGGTGGTTGCTTTCGCCTACGTCGACCCGGTGAACTCCCGTCGCGGCACGAGGCTTGCGCTCGGCGGCGCGTCAGCCACGGTTGTGTGAATTCCGGAGCCGGTCCAAGACCTCCAGCGGGATTGCCAGGTTGGAATTAACACCGGTTCCCAGATGCACGCCAGGTTTCGCTTCGCCATGAAAATCCGAACCGCCCGTCATGCCTAAGCCCAAGCGATGAGCGATTCCCAAAAAACTCTCGACGTCCTTTGGACTGTGCTCGCTATGCCAGACTTCGATCCCCGCGAGTCCCTCGTTCACGAGCTGTTCGATGAACGGTTCGAGAGCATCGGGCTTTCGCCGGAGCACCCTCACCGGATGCGCCAGCACGGGTAATCCGCCTGCGTCCCGGATGCGGCGCACGCCTTCCAATACCGTCGGCTCGTCC
>JBDKSR010000315.1:0-5984 GCA_039680545.1 Bryobacteraceae bacterium
GAAGTGCAGGAACACTTCGGTGGAACCGGGATTTTGTGGCGGGTGAAGAGGACTTCCTCGTCTGTTACGCAGACAACTTGACAGACATAGATATTGGCCGCCTTGTTGGGTTTCATCGATCGAGGCAGGCATTGATCACGATGGCTCTGTTTCGCTCGAGCCGGCCGGCGGAATGCGGCGTTGTTGAACTCGACGACGCCGGACGTGTCACAGGCTACGAAGAGAAACCTCCCGATCCGAAATCGTGCCTGGCGAACGGCGGCTTTTATGTTATGCACGCCGGTATTTTTCCCAAGTTGCCTTCTAAGACCGTTTCAGACATCGGTTATGACTTGTTGCCACAGTGTCTGGGTGAGATGTATGGCCTCGAGTGGGACGGCCTTCTGATCGATGTTGGAACACCGGGGGGGTACGCCTTGGCTCAGGAGGCGTGGACCCGAAGGCGCGCCGCCGCAGTGTAGTTCTAGAACTGTAACCGAGACAACAAAGGAGCCGACCAAGCATGCAAGAAGAGTTCATTGGGTTGGTGCCCGCCGCCGGGAAGGGTGTGCGGCTCGGCCTGCCATATCCAAAAGAGTTGTACCCGATTATCCGGGACAATCACTACAAACCCGTCTCACAGTTCGTGCTCGGCGATATTGTGGCTGCGGGAATTGAACACGTTGTGTTCGTGATAAACGAGACGAAACACCAACTGATTGGGTACTTCGGCGATGGGCACCGCTTTGGGACACACATCAGCTACGTTGTGCAGGAGCCTGCCGGCGTCGAGAATAGTTCGACATCGCCTGGGCTCGCGAACGCACTGGATTCTGCGTATCACCTCATAAAGGGGAAAACGGTTCTGTTCGGTATGCCCGACACGATCATGTCGCCGAGCGACGTCTTCGCGCGGCTTATGGCAGGTGCCGGAGATGCCGATGACGTGGTCCTTGGCCTGTTTCCAACGGCGCGCCCCGAGAAGTTCGGTATGGTTCGCCTCGATGGAATGGAACATGTCGTCGAGGTCATCGATAAGCCGCGCCAGACCGACTTGGTCGACATGTGGGGCTGCTTGTTGTGGCGCCAACGATTCACGGAGCATCTTCACGACTGCGTGCTCAGCCGCGGGATTTCCGATTTTGCAGTCATTCTAAATGAGGCGATTCGTGGCGGCCTCATAGTCCGCGGCGTGCGAATAACCGGTGGGACCTATAGGGACCTGGGCACATACGAAGAGATTCTCGAGCTTGATCAAACGCTTCGCCAACCGTGAGGATCAGCAATGCCTGCGATTACCGTCATCATTCCAAACCACAACCACACGCTCTACATTGGAGACGCGATCCGAAGTGTGCTCAGACAGACTTACCGCGACTTCGAGATCGTGGTGGTGGATGATGGCTCTACCGACAATTGCCGCGATGTCGTTGCCGCCTTTCGCGGGCCGGTGCGCTACGTGTGGCAGGAAAACCAAGGCCTGGCAGGCGCACGTAACGCCGGCTTCCGATGCGCCGAAGGGGAACTCATCGGGCTGCTTGACGCAGACGATGAGTGGCTGCCGGTCTTCCTGGAGCAAATGCTCGTATTAGCAAAGCGGCATCCTGAAGCCGTTGCCTACTATTGCGGAGCGAAAGGAATGGACGAGGCCGGCCAGGACCTCCCACAGGTATTCGGCACACCGGCGCGCAATCCACAGAGGTTGTATCAGGAACTTCTTCGGACTAATTTCATCATCCCCAGCACGGTCGTGATCCGCCGGTCGGCGATCCTTGCGGCGGGATTATTCGATCCGAAGCTCCGTTCCTGCGAGGATTGGGACCTCTGGCTGCGGCTGCTTCCGGAGCACTCGCTGGTCGGCCTATCGAATTGCCTCGTTCGCTATCGGATTCACGCAAACACTCTGTCCACCAGAGCGGAATCCATGCAGGCGGCGGCGCGGGCCGTCATAGAAAAGAACTTCGGCCCCGAAGATGAAAACGAGACGGCATGGTCTGCTGAAAAGCGTCGCGCGTACGGAGGGTTGTTTCGGTATCACACGCTCACCTCAGTGCAGCGAAGTCGTGACTGGACTGCGGCGTCCAGGTACCTCGTTCGGGCTCTGCGCTTCGATCCAAGCTTGGCAGACGACTTGGGCCTGTTCTATGACCTGGCACTTGGTCCACAACCGCAAGGCTATCGAGGAACGCTGCATGAACTGCATCTGCGGCAAAACGCCGTGAACATGGAGACTCTGATCGAGAGTATATGTGACCCGGGCGTGTACACCAACCGTTCGGTCGCGCGCCGTGTCCGTGGCACCGCGAGCTTCGCGATTGGGCTTCTCGCGTACAACACCCGAGATCTCTCTTTCAGCTTTCGACACATGCTCCGGGCGTTTTGGTTCAAACCGTCTCTCGTTCGAGACAAACGAGCAGTGGGCGCGTTCCTGAAAAGTTTACTTGGCCGGTCACTTCTCCGCCAACTGAAGGTGACCAAGGCGAAGTTACTGAGGGCACTCGCACAGAGAGCACCTGCTTAGTTACCAGACTCCGGCGCTTGATCAGCCGTCAAGTAGTGCGGCAACCACAAACTCGATGCGAATCCTATTTCTCACGCGTGGTCTTCCTCCGGATGCGATAGGGGGGACCGAGATCTACACGCAAATGGTGGCTTCAGGGCTGCAGACTCTCGGCCACAAAGTGACAGTCGTCTGCATCGGTGGATGGACGGAAGGAGCTCGTTATTTCAACGGCGCGACTGCAGACAGTTACCACGGGGTGGAAGTCATCCGACTGCATTTGAACTGGCAGCGTGCTCAGAATCCAAACCGCTATCTTTATGACAATCCGGTGGTCGCACAATTCCTCGACGACTGTCTGAATCGAATTGATCCGGATGTCGTCCATGTCACGTCGTGTGACCGCTTGTCGGCGAGTATCATCCCTGCGGCAAAGAACGCGGGTTTCCCAGTGGTGCTTTCGCTTACTGACTTCTGGTTCCTTTGCCCGACTCTTAAGTTAGTCCGCTGGGATGGACAACTGTGCGACGGAAACACAACACCGTGGGAGTGCTTGCGGTGTTCGTTGGGCTCAAACCGGGCATATACATCGCTGGCAGGGATTCTGCCTGAGGATGCGCTACAGGCGACCTTGACCGCTATAAGCAAGCGATCCTCGCTGACCCGGCATCGCGGCTTGCGCGGACTCGCGTTGAATGCGGCTGAGCGGAAAGACTTCGTTCGCCACGCTCTCCGTTTGGCGGACTACGTGACGATCGCGACTCCGTTTGGCGCGCGGCTTTTCGAGAATGTGTTTCCGGAAGTTTCAGTTCATGTCACCCCGTATGGGCACGACCTCAGTTGGCTGGAAGGCTACTCGGGGAAGACTCCATCAAAGGAGCTTCGAGTCGGCTACATTGCTGCACTGTGCGAAGCAAAGGGTCCTCAGATACTCCTGGATGCATTCCGCCGATTCCCATCGACTGCCGCGATACGGCTTTCAATTTACGGAAATCTGCCAGAGGACGATTTCGGCAAGAAATTGCGCGATATGGCATCGGGGAACCCACAGGTGCGGTTCTGCGGTTGCTACGACCACGAAAAGAGCGCGGAAATCTATTCACATCTTGATGTTCTTGTTGTGCCGTCGCTTTGGTACGACTTCCCTCTGGTTGCTCACGAAGCACTGGTCACTGGGACTGTGGTTGTCGCGACGGATCTTCCTGGTTTGAACGAGATCGTGAAGGACGAGGTCAACGGTCTCCTCTTCGAACGCGGGAATGCTGATGCACTGGCGGCGCAGTTGCAACGGCTCGAAGAGTCGCGCGAGCTGGTCGCGAATCTCCAGACAGGCAAAAGGCAAATTAGGTGCATCGAAGACGCTGTAGTCGAGTTGCAAGGCATCTATTCGGAGTTGACCTCGGCCAGGCATGCTGAGATGGGCTCGGAATGCAAGGCACGCGGAGGTACATGCTCATGAGTGTGAACACGCCAAAAAACATGCGAATGCCGGAAAAGGGAGCCTCGATGCTTCCGCTTTCGGTCGTCATTGTCACGATGAACAACAAGAAGTATTTGCAGACGTGTTTATCGTCTCTATACTCTGGTGAGCTCCAAGCGGCCTTCGAGGTCATCATCGTAGACAACGGTTCTACCGACGGCACGCAGCTAATGCTGCGCGAGATGTTCCCGGAGGTGCAACTCCTCCAACACAAGGTCAACGTCGGACTGAGCAGAGCATCGAACTGTGGCATTGCGGCGAGTCGCGGACGGTACGTAATGCTGCTCAATGATGATACGGTCGTGGACGGATCGTCGATCGAGCGCATGATCGACTTCCTCGACGCCCACTCGGACGCCGCAGCCGTCGGAGGGCGTCTGCTCAATCCGGATGGATCACTTCAGGCCGGCTATAACTACTTTCCATCATTAACGGAAGAATTCCTGATCGCCACACGAATCGGAAACATGCTGCAAGCCGGTTATCCGCTACGTGAAGGAAACGGTGAAGTTCGACCAGTGGATTGGCTCGGATCCGCCTGCCTGTTGCTTCGCCGCGAGGCCCTAAGTGAGGTTGGTCTGCTCAACGAAGAGTACTTCATTTATGGGGACGAAGTCGATTTACAGTATCGGCTGCGGCATGCCGGCTGGAGAGTCTATTACTTGCCATTCTCAAGCACGATTCACTTCGGGGGCCGAAGCATGGACCGCTGGCGCCGCCGGAAGATGGTCTATCGCGGCAAGATGCTGTTCTACCGCAACAACTACGGCAGACTGCGCTCGGCCTTGCTGCGGCTAATGTTTAGCGGGCTCACTGCGTCCAAACTGCTTGCGTGGATCGGCGCCTTCACAATACCCAAATTGCGTGATCGTGCCAGAAGAGAGTTGCGCTCGAACCTGGACGTGTTGAGGCTTTGCCGGAAGCTTATGTAGGCGCAGCGGCTCGGAAAATTACACGTCCGGATAGCACCGATCACGTTCTCCCAAAAAGAGTCTTTCAAAACACAACCAATCGCTTGACAACTGTGAACATTGGCTGGGGCAAGGCATCGAATTGAAAGCCGCCCCGCCTGGAGACTAACTATGCAAATCCCTCCTCGCATCGCCGTTATAGGCTGTGGCGGCTGGGGCAGGAATCTTGTCCGGAACTTCAGCCAGCTCGGCGTGCTCGAGATGGTCTGTGATCCGTCTGAAACCGCAAGAGCCGTTGCCGCTCAACTGAACCCTGGAGTACGTGTGGTCGCCGATCTTTCCGAGGTCCTTGGGTCAAACGTCTCAGGGATCGTCATCGCCACTCCGGCGGAGACTCACTTTGACGTCGCAACAAGTGGGTTGATGGCCGGCAAGGACGTGTTCGTAGAGAAGCCCCTTGCGCTGACTTACGATCAGGGTCTTCGTCTGACGGAGCTGGCTGAGCGGCAGAAGCGCGTCCTGATGGTCGGTCACGTTCTCGAGTACCATCCAGGCATCCTGCGACTCCTCGAAATAGTCCACAGTGGGGCTCTGGGAAATCTCTTCTACATCTACTCTCACCGCCTGAGCTTGGGAAAGGTGCGCCGTGAGGAGAACATTCTCTGGAGTTTTGCTCCCCATGACGTCGCCGTCATGTTGCGGTTGGTGGGAAGAATGCCGTCGACAGTGACGGCGTGTGGCGGCAACTACATAAGACCGCACATTGCGGACGTTACCGTCACACAGTTTCTATTCGACAGTTACATACGCGGACATATTCATGTCTCCTGGTTGCACCCCTTCAAAGAGCAACGGCTTGTCGTTATCTGCTCCAGGAAGATGGCAAGCTTTGACGACACCGCAAAGCGCCTGGTGGTATATGACCGGCGCGTCGAAGTTCAAGAAGGACAGTCAATCCTCTTTGCTGGGAATGGGGAAGAGATTAGTTATCCACCGGACGAGCCGCTACTTCTCGAGTGTCAGGCGTTCTTGAACGCGATGCTCACGAGGCAACCGCCCCTCACGGACGGATATAGCGGTGCGCGCGTGTTGAGGGTTTTGGAGGCTGCTCAAC
>JBDKSR010000316.1:0-4275 GCA_039680545.1 Bryobacteraceae bacterium
GGCGAAGTACTCCGAAGACTTCTCCGTGGCGACCTGGGACAAGAACGGCGGCACCTGTACGGTGAGCGCGAACAGCGTGGTCGCGCCGGATGGCAACCAGACCGCCGACGCCGTTACCGCCAGTGGCGCGGCGGGCCTGATCCGGCAGAACATCGCGGGCCTCGTGGCCAACGGCCAGTACACGTTTTACGTCTGGCTCAAAGTGCCGTCCGGAACGATGACCGTCTCGCTCGGCATCCTCGACAACGGATGGACGACGTGGCTGGTGGAACCCACCGCCGTAACGCTCACCACCTCCTGGCAGCGGTTCAAGGTTATCGGCACGATGGCGGGCGGCGCCACATCCCTCTGGGTCGCCATAGGCCATTACACGGATGGCTGGACGTCGGGCCAGACGTTCCATGCGTGGGGCGCGTGCCTCCAGCAGGGCAACGATCCGAAGAAGGCGTACGCGCGCACGTGGGGCTACCAGGCCGGTCCCGTTGCGGCCGGAGTCGCGTGCGGGCCGTTGATGGCCGTCGCCAAGGACACCAGCGAATCTCCGTTCAAGGTGCGCGGGCCCTGGCTCGAATCTCGCGGACCACACGCTCTTCAAGGTCACGGCGGGCGGCGAACTGATCATCGCGTCCGGGTCCGGTAACGGATATCGCTTCGCGGAGATCGTGGGCGCGAGCAACCCGACCGGATGGTCCGGATGCCTCAAGGTGAAGAACCCCGCAGGCATAACCGCAGGCTACATCCTGCTCTACTCCAACCCGTAATTCAAATCGAAAGGACAAGCTAATGAAGTTGATGCTGGATCAGACCCAGCGTCTGAACCTGCACGCGCTCTTGGGAGCTCAGCGGGCAGACGTGGGGTCCATTCGTGCAATCTGGGCCATTCAGGACCGGATTGCGCTAGACGCTGCCGAGGAGAAGGCAGTTGAACTGAAACGAGAAATCGTCGCAGGACAGGAGCGCGTGATCTGGAATCCCGCGGTCTTTTTGCCCGCCAGAGAGTTTGAGTTCTCTGCCACCGAGACCGCGAGAATCGTGAGCGCTACGTGAACCGCAGGTTGGGTGGCCTATTTCTGGGAGGAATCAGCGGCCAGAATGCGGCGGACCGATGTGCGCCCGATCTCTAGCCGGCGAGCAATCTCGGATTTGCTGAAGCCAGCGCGATGCAGATTCCGGATTTCCGCGGCGCGTACGGCGGCGGTTGCCGGTCGGCCCAGCCGTTTCCCGTTCTGTCGCGCGTGCGCCAAGCCCGCCTTCGTTCGCTCCCGCAGGATCTCTCGTTCGAACTCGGCGAAGATCGCCAGCAGGCCAGCCATTGCTCGCCCGGCGGGTGTGGTCAGGTCTAACGCTTCGGTCAGAGAGACGAACCCGACGCCGAGATGTTCCAGTTCCTGAAGAGTGGCCAGCAGGTCCGTTACTGACCGGCCCCAGCGGTCGAGCCGCCACACCAGCACCAGATCGATCTCCCGCCGGCGCGCGGCTTCCAGCAGTTTCTCGCGGGCTTCGCGCTTCGCCGCGCCGGAACCCACTTCACGGATCTGCAGCGCAACCGTCCAGCCGCGTCGGGCGACATACTCCCGCATCGCCCGGTGCTGCATCGCCAGCGTCTGCTGGTCATCGGTGGAGATGCGGGCATACAGGCCAGCCCGGAACATTTTCGCGGGCCTACGTGCCTGGCCGAAAACGTGGCCGGATTCTGCTTTTGAAAAAGCCCGCTTTCTGGGCATTTGAGAACCTCGCCTGCCCCTGGCCGGAGTCGATCCTTTTCGGCCAGGGTAGCCTCATCCTACTACGCGGCGAGGTTAGGCCGGCGTCGGGCTGGCCGGCGCTGTCTGACGCCGCTTCCACTCATCCGGCAACCATGCCGGCAAGTCACTCAGACGTGTGGCTGGCAGGTTCACCAGCAACTGCGTCAGGTAGCGTTGCGGGTCCACGCCGTGCCGGCGGCAGCTGCTGGTCAGGCTGGCCAGGATCGCCGCCGTGCGGCCGCCGCGCGCATTGCCAACGAACAGCGAGTTTTTGCGGTTGAGCACCACCCGCTTCATCTCACGCTCGCTTACGTTATTGTCGATGGGCACGGCGCCGTCTGAACAGAACACCGTCAGCTCTGCCCACTGGCCCAGAGCATAGTTCACCGCCTCCGCCATGGGGTGCTTCGGCAGCAACTGCTGTTTCCAGCCGAGGAACTTCTCCTTAAGGTCGGCCAACACGGGCGCCGAATCGGCCCGGCGCAACTCCAGCCGTGCCGCCGCAGACAGGTTCTTACCGCGGTGTTCCACGGAATACAGCGCGCGCAGCAACTCAATCGCCTCCCGGGCGATGTCAGGCGCCGTCTTCTCAGCATCGACGATCTTTCTGCGCGCGTGCGCCCAGCACCCCGCGCGCGTGATCTCGTTGCCGGCCACCACGCCGTTGTACCCGCCATAGGCGTCGGCCAGCAAAACCTGCCGGTAGTCTTTGAGGAAGTACTTCGGGCCATCCCGGCCGCGGTTCAGCGTGAAGTCGAAGATATTGTATGGACCCGCTTCGTCGCCCGCGTAAACCCACATGCGCGCGTTCGCCGTCTTGCCTTTGGCCAGCATCGGCATGATCGTATCGTCAGTGGCCACCAGGTGTGAAGCCCGCACGCGCTCGGCCATCAGCCGGTACAGCGGCTCGACTAGGTCCGCCACGTCGCCGCACCAGACCGATTGCGTGGCGCGCGAGATCTCGAACCCTTGCCGCTCGAAGATGTCTTCCAGACGATACAGCGGCAGATAATCGGAGAACTTACTCGTGACAATGTAGGCCAGCAGTCCCGGCCCGGCCAGCCCCTTCTCGATTGCGCATTCCGGCTTCGCCGCCGTCTGGATTTGCGCGCCGGAGCCCTTGCTTTCGCACGTTGGGCAGGCGTACTTCGTGCGCAGATGCCGGATGCGCTCGAACCGGGCGGGATAGTGTTCGATCTGCCAGCTTTCGTCCGCGCCGATCTCTTTGCGCTCCGCTCCACAGCACGGACATGCGCGCTCCTCTGCGCTCAACTCGTGAACATGCGTCGTGACAGGAAAGTTCTCGAAATCGGCAAGATTGCGCCGGCCTTTGCGACGCCGTACGCACCGTGGTTCATCAGCTGCTTCGGTCGTCGACGGAGCATCGTCCGGATGAACGGGTTTGCGGTTCAACTCCTCGGCGAAGGCAAGCAGCATCTGAGCCACATCGCCGCTCGATTGCAGCCGATCCGCGCGCGGGCCGTAATACCACTTCCGGAAACGCTCCAGTTCGAGCTGGAGCCGCAGCATCTGGCCGCGGAGATCTTCGGCTTGCTGCTTGCTTTCCTCTGCCCGGCGGTGTTGTTCTTCCGCGCGGCGCTGTTGCTCTGCTGCGCGTTGCGTCTCCCGGTCGCGTTCCAGAACCAGCGAACGCACCATCGCCTTCAGCGCGTCGCTGTCCTCTGGTAAGCTGACTAACTCGAAAGTCACATATAATAGGCGCCCGCAGTTATTACGATGTTACTCAGCCGCGCAATCTTTCATGCGCTGATTCGCGCCGTATTGCGCTCGTAGCGCGGCACGCGTCTTAGTCGCGACATGTCGATGCCGTCGAGAACCATCGCCAGTTCGCTGGCGCGCAGTTCCACCGAACTCGCGCCCGCTTCCACTTTAGGCAGCTTGAATACGCCGGCCTCCAGGCGCTTGTACCACAACACGAAACCGTCGCGATCCCAAACAAGGATCTTCAAGCGATCTCCGCGGCGCGAGCGGAATACGAAGAGATGGCCGCCAAGTGGATCTTGCCCGACCACCGTCCTTACCCGTTCGGCGAGGCGGTCGAAGCCGCAACGCATGTCGGTCGGTTCGGCGGCCAGCCAGATTCGCGCGCTCTGTGCCCCGTCCAGCGAGCGCAGGCTCGGCAGGCCGGTCATCGCGTCTCTAACGCCGCGACCACGGCTCGCAAATGCTCCGGATCGAAACCCGGCTCCACGAAGATGCGCCGCCCTTCGGCCAACTGAACCTCAACCGCGCGGCTGTGCGTCTTCGGCGCCTGCGCCGCAGTTCTCTCGACCTGAACCTCGACGAACTCTTTCTCGGCGGCCTGGCTCAGCCGCTTCTTCCAAGCGAAGAACTGCCCTGTTGTGAGGCCGCGATCCCGGCAAAACACCGCGACACTTTGTCCGCTACCGCTCTGTTCCGCGATCAACCCGCGCCACTTCACATACGCCTCGCGCCATCGTCCCTGCATACTTCCACTCTGCGGCGCCGCCTGAGAGGCTTACAAGATGGGGTTTACGTAACGCTCACG
>JBDKSR010000317.1:0-8296 GCA_039680545.1 Bryobacteraceae bacterium
ACAACCGGGAGACCTCCTCGACCATGCGTACGGGCGGCATACGGAAGTGCGGGCTTGCGTCGATCGAGGAGCCGGGCGCGGTCATCTCGATGGTATTCGAGCCGAAGGCAACGAGGTCGCGGATGTACTGCTCGTACATCGCAACGGTCCACGCGTCGTATGTGTTGTTCCCGGACCGGTAGCCGAGTTGATGGCCACGGATGGGGAACTTCGGTGCACTGGTCACGCGGAGGGGTTCCGGCAGCAAAACGCGCTCGCGGCTCATGCGCAGCGCCCGAAGCAGGCGTCCCGCGCCGAACAGCACGCCGCGGGAATCGTTCCCTGTGATGGTGACCGCGCACCCCGACGTTCCTGCAACGGTCTCAATTCGATAGCCTTCCGGGGCGCGGCCTTTGTCCTTGGATACGTTCACTTCGACGCACGGGGTTCCGGCTTGAGAACGGCTCTCACGCACCGGCCAACGGATGTTGGACCGCTTCTCGACTTCCTCAACGAGCATCGTCACGGCTTTTCGCTCAGGGCCAGTGACCCCGGCCGGAATAACGATTCCGGCCCGGCTCAGATCGAGAGCAGCGGAGAAGGCGGGCAGGGAAGCCGCCAGAAACAGGACGAAGGAAATCCGATTCATTGCGTGTTCGCCATTATAGACGGTGACACGTCCGTAATGGCTTGATAGGACGGCACTACGACCAGATTGACTGCTTATTTCTTGGCGGTGGGATATAGACTGAAGGTATGGTGTGGCCCATGGTGGTCGCGCTGCTTGTTTCGGTACAGACGGTCGATTACTTGGCCGACGGGATGAAGGCCCTGGAGGCCAACAAGTACGAAGAGGCGGCGCAACTCTTCCTCAAAGCAGTTGAAGCGGAGCCGAAAGACTACGGCGCGCAGTTCCACCTCGCGTTGGCTTACAGTTTGCTCGGCAAGGATGCCGAGGCGATTCCCGTCTATCGCAAGGTGCTGGAGCTTCAACCGGGCCTGTACGAGGCCGAACTCAACCTGGGGATCGTGTTGCTTCGCGAGAAGCACCCTGCCGAAGCGATTCCATATCTAAAAGCAGCGACTGAGAAGAAACCTAAGGAGTTCCGTGCTGTATTCCATCTTGCGACTGCGGCGTTCAGGTCGGGTGACTGGGTGAAGGCGGAGAAGTCGTACCGGACTTCGTGCGAGTTGGATCCGAAATCCGGCGACGCTGAGGTGGGATTGGGGCGGGCCCTGGTCCAGCAGGGGCGCATCGCCGAGGGAGTGGAGCACATCAACAAGGCGGCCGCACTCGATCCGGCGCTTCGGCATGCTCTGCTCGAGGCTGCACAGAGATACGAATTGCAGAAGCAGAACGTCGAGGCGATTGCGATCTATGAGCAGTTCCCGGAGAATATAGGCGCAAGGGAAAGGGCCGGGATGCTGTACCTCGCGACCGGGCGTCCGGCGGAGGCGATACCGCACCTTGAGTTTGCTGTTGGGAAATCACCAACGCCCGCTAATCGCGTGGCGCTTGGGCAGGCATACCTGCGCGCCGGCAAGAAGGAGCTAGCCCTACCGGTGGTTACACAGGCGCTAGCTGAGGATCCCAACAATACCGACCTGCTGATGATGCACGGACGAGTGCTGCGGGATTTGACGCGCTATCCGGAAGCCGCCAAAGAGTTTTACGCCGTCACACGCGCAACACCCAATTCGGCGATCGCGTGGAGCGAGCTCGCCGGAGTCCTGATGCTCATGGAGAATTACCAGCAGGCTCTCGCCGCGCTAGATAAGGTGCGCGAATTGGGGGCGGAGAACGCGGCTCACTTCTTCTTCCGTGCCATTATTCTGGACAAGGGACGCTTGCTCGAACCGGCGCTCGAGAACTATCAGAAGTTTCTCTCTCTGAGTGATGGGAAACATCCGGACGAGGAGTTCAAAGCCCGGCAAAGAGTGCGTATCATCAAGAGGCAGTTGGAGCGGAGGTAATAACGTGCGCGCGATTCTGCTTCTGCTGGCGGTTCTACTGCCGCCGACATCATGGTGCCAAGTGAACCTCGATGCCGCGCGTGCAGAACCAAACCTCGAAAAGCGCTCGACTCTCGCGCTTAAGTACGCCGAGACAGCCCTGCATGCAGCGGAGAAAAGCTACTCCGACGGCGATTGGGCAGCGACGCAGAAGTCGCTGGCGGAGATCAAGGAGTCCGTCGGAATTTCTTACGAGTCGCTCAAGCAGACCGGGAAGAATCCACGTAAGAAGCCGAAGCACTTCAAACGGGCCGAGATCACAACGCGCAACCTGATCAGGAAACTGACCGCGTTCCGTGACCACATGGCTTTTGACGATCGCGAGAAGCTCCAGCCTGTGATTCGCTATGTGCAACGCGCCCATGACGAAATCCTGAAAGGGGTTTTGGAGGCGGGAACCCTGGAGGACATCGAATGAGAAGGGCGTGGTGGTTGGCGTTCTGTCTTGTCTTGCCTCTCGGGGCGCAGCGCGACTTCCTGACAGCGGACGAGATCGATCAGGTGCGTTTGGTACAGGAGCCGAACGAGCGGCTGGTCCTTTACCTGAACTTCGCCCAGCAGCGGTTAGACGCGGTACGGAGCCTGCTGGCGAAGGAGAAGTTGGGAAGGTCCATTCTGGTCCATGACGGGCTCGAAGATTACACGCAGATCATCGACGCGATCGATACAGTAGCGGATGATGCGCTGAAACGAAAATTCCCCATCGAGAAAGGTATGCAGGCCGTCGCCGACGGCGAGAAGAAACTGCTTGCCGAACTAAAGAAGATTGAAGCGAGCCGTCCTGCCGATTACGCCCGTTACGAATTTGTACTTCAGCAGGCAATCGAAACGACAGCCGACAGCCTTGAGTTGTCGTTGCAGGACCTGAACGTCCGCACAGCCGATGTAGAGGCACACGAGGCGCGCGAGGACAAGAAGCGCGAGAGCATGATGCAAACGAAGGACCTCGAAGAGAAGCGGGTGGCCGAAAAGAAGGAAGCCGAGCAGAAGAAGAAAGTGCCAACGCTGTACCGCAAGGACGAAAAGAAGAAGTCGAATTAATCTCTTTTCGTGTGATTTCAAGCCGCAAGTCAGCGCGGGCCTGGTTTTCCGGCCTGACGATTCTGCGTTGTCCCGATCCATCAATTGGTGTTGAATCGCAGCGCGTTAGCCCTGGATTGCAGGCCGGATGCGAGCGTCCCTGTGCATTCCTAATGGCGTGATTGGTTCACACGCGCCGACACATCGGGAATCTTCGAGATAGGAGACTGGAAGAGAATGTCTTTGTCTTATCAGCAACCGGGTTTTGTACTTCAGAGAGGCGTGGTGAAATGGGCTGCCCAGATTAAAGATCTGCAACGGGATCTGCGCAGGCTGGGATACCTGCGCACGGGGATCGACGGCAACTTTGGTAAGGCAACCGAAACGGCTGTCAAAGCGTTGCAATACGACCTGTTGACGAATGCCGGGAAGGGTTCCGACGGGGACGCTCCTGTCTCGATCAAGGACTACAACAAGAACCGCGTACCCGAGGCGAACGGCGTGGTGGATCAGAACCTGGCGGCGTGCCTCGCGGAGATGCTTGGCGACGGGCGGTTCGCGAAGGTGCCCGATGCGGCTGATCCGGCGGCAGAGAACCGGCGCATAGCCACAGAACTCGCAGCGATGCGATCGGCGGAAGTTCCCGTGCTGTTCTTGCTGGGCATTTTTCGCCAGGAGAGCGGAGCGCGGCACTTTATGGAGCCGAGTTCGGACAACGACGACAACTTCGTGATCGTGGGGCTGGATCGCAACGCCGAGGGGAAACCGGCTATCACGTCGCGCGGTTACGGAGTCGGGCAGTATACGCTATTCCATCATCCGCCGTCAGCCGTCGAAGTCAGCGAACTCATCTTGAACTTCAGAAAGAACATCACGAAAGCCGTGCGGGAGTTGCGGAGCAAGTTCGACCGGTTCGTGAACGGCACGACCCCGGGGACAAGGGCTGAAGATCGCCAGGCGGAGTTCGGGCGCGGTGGCTTGAGAATGTGCAAGTACGCGCCGGAGGATGCACGCTACCTGACGGATTGCCGGCAATGCTTGCGAGATGCCGGGCAGTGTAATATTCGCGCGGGGGCGACTCGTATCTATGAAGGAGCGCAGCCGTTGTACGAGCCGACACAGTACCATCGCGAGAGAGAATACAAAGGCGTTCCGATCCGCCGGAACATCGGCTGCGACTGGCCGTATGCGGTGCGGCGTTACAACGGCGGCGGCATGAACTCCTACCACTACCAGACGAAGGTGCTGTTGCACGTGCTCGACAGCTAAGATAATAAGTTCGGCCTAGAAAGGCGAATTACATGAGCGCGTTGCCGAGTTGGGATGAGTACTACCTGAACATCTGCCGGGTTGTCGCGTCGAGGAGCAAGGACCCCAATACGAAGGTGGGATGCGTTGTGGCCGGTCCCGCGCACGAGATTCGGACTACCGGCTACAACTCGTTTCCGCGCGGGATCCGGGACGACGTTCCGGAACGGCTGGAACGGCCGACGAAATATCTCTGGATCGAGCATGCCGAGCGCAACGCGATCTGCAATGCAGCCCGATGCGGGACGGGGCTCGATGGCTGCACGCTCTACGTGGAGATCATGCCGTGCATGGACTGCGCGCGGGCCATCGTGCAGGCGGGCATCCGGGAAGTGGTCATCTCCAGCGAGCGAATGCTGCAGTATTCGAGCGACTACTACAACCAGCACTTCGGGATGGTGGAAGTGCTGTTCGCCGAGGCCGGAGTGCGCGTCCGCAGGGTACCAGAGTAGGTCTCGGGCTGCTTGACTTGCCCCTCTGAAACGGGTCTGGCCGGAAGCAGCGACCGCCTCCGGCCAGGTAATGTCCTACAGAAGTTGCAAGAATCCTGTTGGGCCTTAGAGACCCTTGACCTTCCAGCCTGAGCGGTACTTCCTACGGACGAAGTCCGTGGCTTCGTGCGAGTTCGTGAACCTCAGCTTCGCCGCATTCCATTCCAGCGTCGTTTTGGGGAAACGGGCGGCGATTGACCCGAGCAGCACCGTCTCGGTCAATGGGCCGGAGTAGTCGAAACACGTCGTTGTCTTGCCGTTGCCCATCACCGCATCCGCGAACTCGAAGTAGTGGTTGACACTTTCCACCTGCGGCATCTTGAAGTCTTTGAACTGCGCCTCAGGATAGAGCTTCGGCATTCCAACGTGCGGAATGAGCATGACTCCCTTAGTGCCAATGAGGATCGATCCCTGACCGGGAAGCTTTGTGGTCTCTATCAGAGCCTGGATGTCGCGAGGCGGCCGCTCGTCACCGTCGTACCAGGTGACTTTCACGGTCTTATCCTCGCTGTACTCGGTGCCAGGAAACTCGTAATGGACGATGGCGTTGATTGCCCAGTTGTCTTTGCCTGGCGCAGGCCCTTCAGAGCGTACTTTCAATGGCGCGGTCAGCTTCAGCGCTTCATAGACCGGGTCATAGATGTGGCAACCCATGTCTCCGAATGTCGCAGTGCCGAAGTCAATGCGCTTCCGCCAATTGCCGGGATGGTAATAGCTCTTGATATACGGCCGGGGAGCACAGGGGCCGATCCAGAGGTCCCAATTCAAGGTCGAGGGCACGGGATCGCCGTGGTCCGGAAGGGGCTCCATGTCGCCCCATTTCTTTCCACTCCAGGTATAAACCTCTTTGATCTTTCCGATGGCCCCGGTCTGCACCAGGAGAACCGCGGTCTTGTACTCGGCGCGGGAGTGAATCTGGATGCCCATCTGCGTCACCAGCTTCTTCTTGCGGGCGAACTCGGTGAGCCTCCGGGCTTCGAAGATGTCGTGTGTTAACGGCTTCTGGCAATAAACAGGCAATCCGTTACGCATGGACGCCATGGCCATCGGAGCATGCACGTGGTCCGGTGTCCCGACACAGACCATGTCCACGTTCTTATGCTCTTTCTTGAGCATCTCGCGCCAGTCCTGATATACGCGGGCGTCCGGGTACTTCGGCTGCACCAGGTCGAGCTGGGCAGAGTCCACTTCGGCCACGCACGCCAGTTTCACTTTCGGATGCCGGCAAATCCCTTCCAGGGTATGAAAACCCATACCGCCCGCCCCGAACGCGGCCAGACGGATCGTCGCACTCGGCGGTGCGGAGATCAGGTTGCGGACAAAGAACGGGGCCGCGAATCCGGTCGCTGTTACCTGTTGCAGGAAACGGCGGCGGCTCGTCTGAGGATTGGATTGATTATTGCTGGTGCTCATTGTCTTTGAACTATAAATGATACGACGGCGAGAGCCCCCAGCGTATTCTCACGCCGCAGGAGCGGCATCTCGCGGCGGGATGGTACAATGCCGATCTGCACGCCCTGATGGGGCCGTTCTTACGATGCATTTTCCCGGCAGTCTGTTTCTTCGCAATCTGGTAGAGCGCCGCAGCTTGTTATTCGAGCTGGTGCGCCGGGATTTCGAGCAGCGGTTTGTGGGATCCGCGGCCGGGTGGCTCTGGGGCGTCATCCATCCCCTGGTGATGCTGCTTAGTTGGACCTTCGTGTTCCACTGGTGCCTGAACATACGCTTGGGGCGGGATGCCGCGACGCAGAACTATCCGCTGTACCTGTTCTGCGGCTTCCTTCCGTGGCTGCTGTTCCAGGACACGGTGCAACGCTCGGCGACGAGCCTGCTGGACCAGGCGAACCTGATCACAAAGACGCTGTTCCCATCGGAAATCGTTCCACTGTCGATCTTCCTCTCTTCGCTGATACACCATCTGATCGGACTGACGCTGGCGATCGGCGCGGTAGCGCTGTTCCTGAACCATTTCAGTGTGATGATCCTTTTCCTTCCGGTGTACATGTTTCTATTGGGGCTATTTGCGGTGGGAGTCGGGTGGATTGTGGCGGCTCTTCAGGTCTACCTGCGCGACACATCACACGTGTTGTCGGTTGTGATGACGCTGTGGTTCTGGGTGACGCCGATTTTCATCACGGACTCGCAGTACCCGGAGCAGGTACGGTTCCTGCTCGTGCTCAATCCACTGGCTCACATCGTCGGTGCTTACAGGGACCGTCTGCTGACCTACCGGCTGCCGAATGTGGAAGAATTGTTACTGGTAGCCGCCTATTCGGTGGCCACTTTTTTCGCCGGCGGCCTGTTTTTCCGTCACTTGAAGCGTGGTTTTGCCGACGTCCTATAATTCAGGAGCTTTTCCCGTGCCATTGACTCGACGATCGTTTCTTGCGGGCTGCGCCGCCCCGGTGCTCGCGCAGCAGAGTGCGTCTCAAGAGAGCCGCCCGAACATCATTCTCGTCGTCGCCGATGATCTCGCCGACTGGATGCTGGGTTGTTACGGCAACCGGGAGATACGCACGCCCAACATCGACGAACTGGCGCGTGCGGGGACGCGATTCCAGAACAACTTTGTCTGCTCGCCGATTTGTTCGGCCAGCCGAGCGACCCTATTCACCGGACGCGTGCCGAGGCAGCACGGCATACACGACTTCCTGACGCCGAACCCCATCGCGGACCCGCCGCAGGGACAGAAGGAACCGCCGAGCTCGTTCCGCGATGAAGTAATGATCTCCGACGTGCTGGCGGGCGCGGGCTACAACTGCGGATACGTCGGCAAATGGCACATGGGTAACGATGCATCGCCGCAACACGCGTACAAGTATTGGTACACGATGTTGGGCGGAAGCAGCCCGTATCAGAATCCGCGGATGAACTGGAACGGTACGACCGTGGAGGAGAAGGGGTATCTACCGGACCTCATCACGCGGAAGTCGGTCGAATTCATCGAGCAACAGAATGCCGACCGTCCGTTCTTCCTGGTCACGAGCCACTTCAACCCGCACGTACCGTACGACGGGCACCCGCAGAAGTACTACGACATGTACGCGAACACGAAGTTCGAGACGATCGGTTGGGAGCCGGCGGCGCCGAACGCGTTGCGCGAGAAAGAATACCTGAACGATATAGTCGGGAACTTGCGGAAGTGCGCGGCATCGATTACCGCGCTTGACGACCAGATCCCACCACTCATCGCCGCTCTGACCCGCAAGAAGCTTCGTGGCAATACGATTGTCATCCTCACCGGCGACAATGGCTTCCTGCTGGGACGCCATGGACTGTGGAGCAAGGGCCTGGCGTCGAATCCGATCAACATGTACGAAGAGGTTGTGAGGACGCCGATGATCTGGAGCTGGCTCGGGCAAATCCCTATCGAAGGCAGGCGCCCGGAAATGGTCAACTTCTGTGACGTGTTGCCCTCGATCTGCGAGATTGCGGGAGCGCCGGCGCCGACTGGTAGAAACCTGCCGGGACGCAGCTATGCGCCG
>JBDKSR010000318.1:0-1986 GCA_039680545.1 Bryobacteraceae bacterium
GTCGGGGATTATTACTTCAAAAAGGGCAGCTTTCGGGCCGCTATCGCGCGTTACAAAGAGGCTCTCCTGTGGAACCAGGGTTGCGCGGACGCCTGGCGGCGCCTCGGCGATGCCCATGACAAGATGAGGGACCCGGCTGCCGCGCGTGAGGCCTGGAAGAAGTACGTCGAGATAGAGCCGGACAGCAAATACGCCGCAAAACTGCGCAGGAAGCTAGCCCGCAAGCGGTAGTTTTTCGCCTTCTGGCCGTTCTTCTCGTCGCATAGCCGCAAGAATCCGCCGCATTCCCTTATCCCAGTCCGGAAAGAGATCGACGTACTGAATTTCGCGCCGTATGATCCATGGGACGGCGCAATCATCCAGTCGAACGGGGATGAAAAACACCCGGTCAACCGGCACACGCGCCGCGCAGTCGAGTGCGTAACGCAATTCCGCGTGAAACTGCCCTCTCTTTTGGATTGATCGCCGGGAAAAACACGCCAGAAAGTAGTCCGACAGCGCGATGGCCTGCTCGATGGCGCGCGGCCAGTTCTGGCCTGGCAGTAATTTCTTGCGGTCCAGCCAGGGATCGAATCCACGGCTGCGGAATTCGCGGAATAGGCGTTCGGCGGCGTCCGCATCCTCCTGCACGTAGGCCAGGAAGACCTTTGGAGCTGTGTCTGGGACGAATTCGAACGCTCCATCCGGGCCGGGGCGGAACGTGCCGAGTCCGTCTATCTCCACCGGACAGCCTTCGTCGAGGCAATGCCGTAGGAGGATAGCTACCTGCTCAGCGGTCTTTGCCACTTTTGCCGGCCCTTCCGCCACGGGGGTCGAATTCGAATGCCGGCGTTTCGCCCGGCGTGAATGTCCCGAGACCAGGCAGGGCCGCGGGTTTCCCCCTCCGCAGTCTACTCAGAATGTCGTTGACGACAGTATCGATCTTATCCGCCGCGGCGGCTCTGGAGACGTGCGACTCCCTGGCAAGCCGCCCGGCAAGGCCGGTCTTCTTCATGCCGCTGCCATGATAGCAGCGACACCCACAAAGACAGGCCGGCAGACGCCACTCCGGCTACCGGCGCAGAGATCTCTCAACTTATTGATATGTTGATACTTACCGATTACAGCGCAGTGTCTAAATCTCAGTCACAACTCGCTGTGACTAGATCCATTCGAAGTGGATCACATGATCCACTGGCGTGTATGTGGTCAGGTAGACGCACCGGCCCGGAAGCTTGTCCTGCCCTCGTCCTTCCGTATAGGAATGTTCCCTGAGGCGCGGACCGAAGCGGATTCCGTCCCCGCCATTGGAGTAGGTCGCGTAGTCCTCGTCCATGAATAACGTTTCGGGGGCGGCTTGCGATGCCGAACATCCACTCAGCCGTCCGTTCCCGCGCAGGTTGATTTCGACGGTAAACGGGACGCCTTTCTGCCCATTCGTCTTGATATGAAGAGCAAGGCCCTTGGCTGTCTCCTCCTCCGTCGCCTGATAGGTCAACCGGCAGAGTTCCGTCTGTTTGCGTTCACGAATGAGACTCCGCCTGGTGTCCGGCGTCACCCGCCGTGGCGGATCGAGCGGCTGATAGTAGGCCGCCGTCAATTCCTGCTTCAGTGCATAGCTGTCGCCGATCCTCTGGCCCGAGCCTGGAATAAACTGGCCTTTCCCGAAGAACGCCGAGGCGAATCGAACCGCCGCGATCACAGCCTTCCCCTTGCGCAAGGACAGGAAGCGGTTGCTTCCTTTCAAAAGCACCGTGGTGCTGGCCGGGCCGCGCCTGATCCGCCCAACGCCGAGAACAGGAAACAGCTTGTTGTAGTTGTCCGGAAGCCGCACAGCCGCGGGACCCGGCTGCGCTAGTTGCGGGTACTCCATCATGGTCGCGAGGGAGCCGCCATTGTATATCTGCCCGTTGGCGATGCCGTTGAACCGCCCGTCCCCGTCTTTCATGCCGATGTACTTGAGCGGAAGCCAGTGGTAGGCCACGCTGCCGATCTGATGCAGATCCT
>JBDKSR010000319.1:0-1945 GCA_039680545.1 Bryobacteraceae bacterium
TTTCCACGATGGGCTATGCGATGGAAGAGGCAGCCAAACACCACATCGCTTTTTACGTCCTCGACCGTCCCAACCCTCTCACCGGAATCTACGTGGAAGGTCCGGTGCTCGATGCCGACCTCGAATCCTTTATCGGATACTTCCCCATCCCGCTGCGCCATGGGATGACCGTTGGGGAGTTGGCTCGGCTGTTCAATGCCGAGAGGAAGATCGGCGCCGACCTGAAAGTCATCTCGATGCAGGACTGGCAGCGTGGCGACTGGTTTGATTCGACCGGATTGACCTGGGTGGACCCGTCCCCGAACATGCGCAGCTTCAACGCCGCCCTGCTCTACCCTGGCGTAGCCATGCTCGAAGCGTCAACCAATTATTCCGTGGGCCGCGGTACGGATGCACCCTTCGAACAAGTGGGCGCCGACTGGATTGTTGGTCAGGATCTCGCGGCCGAACTGAACTCCCGCTTTGTCCCTGGAGTTCGCTTTTATCCCACGCGATTCCGGCCAACCGCATCCAACTTTGCTAACCAGTGGATTCAAGGTGTGCGATTCGTAATCACCGACCGCGAGGCTTTCAGCGCCGAGCGGCTCGGCATCGAACTCGCAGCCGCCTTGGGAAAGCTGTACCCCGAAAAGATTTCCCTCGATACGAATCGCAAGCTGATCGGAAACGCCGGCATTATCCAGGAAATCCAGTCCGGCGAAGAACCGCGCGCAATCGAGTGGAAAGAAATGCAAAAGCTTGAGGAATTCAGAAAGGTGCGGGAGAAATATCTCCTCTACAAGTGAGTTACTCGGAGTGGGAGCCGTTCCCCGGCTCCACTCCGCCCTGCAATCGGTTGTCAAATCCGTAGTGTTAGCTATCTTCCACGACGCTGCCCGCCGGTCTCTTTCGATGATCCGCGGTGGAATCGCTGTATTATCCGTGCTCGGCTGAGTGCACGGCCGCTTCAAGCATCGCGTCGAGTGCGCGCCGGTCAAACACTTTCCCGCGGGCCACCACGGCCCGGATTTTACGGGTGTTACGGATATCATCGAGAGGGTTGCCGTCCAGTAACACCATGTCCGCCAGCTTTCCCGCCTCAATCGTGCCAAGGTCCGCCTGTTTCAGCCAGCGAGCAGGGTTTCTCGTTGCGGCCTGGAGAGCATCAATCGGCCGCAGCCCCGCATCCACAAGGTACTCCAGTTCGTCGTGCAGGCTGAAACCGGGAACGAACAGGCTCGGCCCCAAATCCGTTCCCGTCAGAAGCTCGATCCCCGCCTGTCGCATCATCCTGATAAGAGGCAGCGTCTCTTCAAGTTGGCGCTTCCCCCGCGAGACATACTCGCCGGTAATCAGAGCCCCGTACTTTTCCTGCAACTGACGAGTAGCCTCTTTCGCCGAACGTGAGCAATACTTCTCAAGCTCGGAGGACTGCGGCTTTTGAAGCGACAATGACGCGTGCTCTGCCACAATCGTGGGCGTGAAGACCGAGCCTTTTCGGGCAAAACCAGCGAACAACTCCTCCGCGCCGCTCTCACGAAACCGCCGGATTCGCTGAGCCAGTTGCGACTCCTCCACACCGTCCGTCAGTACCCCATCAAACAAGGTGTAGAGGTGCTCGAAGCTGCTTTGTCCGGCGGCGGCCGCCTCCCGAGGGTGGATGGCCCGAGGGATATGACCGGCAAAGCGGATCCCTCCGCACGCGCACTCCTCGCTGATGCCCAAATAGGCCTCGCGCGAGACGCCCCCATGCACTTTGACGAAGTCGACGCCGGCGGTCCGAAGCGCACGGACGGCGCCGTGTCCCTCCGCCCGGTTCTCGACCACGATTTGGAGCGGATCGGACACCTTTCCGTTCACGATCGGCCCGGCGCGGAAGATGCGCGGACCGGCCATCACGCCCTCCGCGATCAGATTTCGCCACTGGTCCACCTCGGCGAGCCGGCCTCCCATATCGCGCACGCCG
>JBDKSR010000320.1:0-5842 GCA_039680545.1 Bryobacteraceae bacterium
CGAAATACATGCCGACGTTAACCAGGACAGCGAGTGCGAAGAGCCAGCCGGTGCTGTAACGAATCCGCCTGAAGAAGAACAGAAGCGGTGAGCCGACATTGCAGGCTACCAGCAGCCAGAGAGCCCAGGCGTAATCGCCAAAGGCGCGGTAGAAGAAGATCGCCCGCTCGTAAATGTTCCCGCTGTACCAGGCAATGAAGAATTCGACCCCATACGAATAGCCGAGTATCATGCCGGTGACGATCATCAGCTTCGCCATGTTCGCGAAGTGGTCCTGCGTGACGTAGGCGTGGAGCCGGAAGAGCCTGCGCATCGGCACCAGGATCGTAATTACGAGCGCCAGGCCGGAGTGAATCGCACCCGCAACGAAGTACGGCGCGAAGATCGTCGTGTGCCAACCGGGTACGATCGACATCGCGAAGTCCCACGACACAATGCTGTGGACAGAGATAACGAGCGGCGTCGCGAGCCCAGCCAGGAACACATAGGCAGCCATATAGTGCCGCCATTGGCGGTCGGTGCCTTGCCAGCCCTGGGCGAGAAGGCCGTAGAATTTCTCACGCCAGCCGACGCTGCGGTCGCGCACTATTGCTAGATCCGGGACCATGCCGGTGATGAAGAACAGCACGCTTACGACGAGGTAGGTCGAGATGGCGAAGACATCCCAGACAAGCGGTGAGCGGAAGTTGGGAAACATCCCGCCCATCTGTGGATAGGGCATCAGCCAATAGGCCACCCACGGGCGGCCAAGATGAATGAGCGGAAACAGCCCGGCGGTCATCAGCGCGAACACAGTCACGGCTTCCGCGCTGCGGTAGATCGACGACCGCCAGCGCACGCGGAACAGAAACAGTACGGCCGAGATCAGAGTCCCCGAGTGCGCGATTCCGACCCAGAAGACGAACGTAGTGATGTAGACGCCCCATCCTACCGGGTGGCTGATCCCCGCCAACCCCAAACCTTCCCTAATCTGAACGCTCCATGCATAGCCGCCCCACGCGACGATGGCGGCAAGCAGCAGAAGCGCGGCGTAGTAAGCGCGGCCCGCCGGTTGAATGGTCTTCACCAGATCGCCGTCAATGCGCCGGTACGTCAAGGGTTGTGCAATAGGTGCGCTCATCCCGTTCTCACACCCTCCGCCGCTCCCGCTCCAGATACGTCACAGCGGGCCGTGTATTCAGTTCCTCGAAAACCCGGTACCGCCGCTTGTTCTTCGCCAACTGGCTCACCCGGCTCCGACTGTCGTTCAGGTCACCGAATGTGATCGCCTGTGTAGGACACGACTGCGCGCAGGCGGGAATGATCTCGCCGTCCTTCAGCGCTCGGCCTTCGCGCCGGGCGCGGTCTTTGCCCTCCATGATCCGCTGCACGCAGAACGTACACTTCTCCATCACGCCCTTGCTGCGTACGGTTACGTCGGGATTCAGTTGCCAGTCGAGCGGCGCGGGGAATTCGCCCGGATACCAATTGAATCGTCTCACCTTATAGGGGCAGTTGTTCGAGCAATAACGCGTGCCGACACAGCGGTTGTAGACCTGTCCGTTGAGCCCCTCCGCGTTGTGATAGGCCGCAAACACCGGGCAGACGGGTTCGCACGGCGCGTGGTCACACTGCTGGCACAGCATCATGATGAAGTCGACTGCAAACGGGTCGTTGACCCGGCTGGATCGGCCGAAGAAGCGCTCGACGCGGATCCAGGACATCTCACGGCCCCGTCCGACCTCCTCTTTGCCGACAGCCGGAATATTGTTTTCTGCGTAGCAGGCAGTGACACAGGCGCTGCAACCGTTGCATGCGTCGAGGTCAATCACCATACCCCAGCGATGCGTCTTGTGCTCGTGCGGCGGGTAGAGCGAGATTTCCTCGTGCGTCTCGCCTTGTGACGCCTTCCCTGCTCCGGAAGCAGGAGCAATCCGCGATCGTGCGATTTCCCGGTGTTCCTGAAGATCATGTCCGGCGATCACGACCAAATCCCGGCCGCGCCTCACCGGCGCGATGCGAACCGCCGTTCCACTCCATCGCGTGCCGCCCGTCGAGGGGTCCGGAAGCGGATCCAGAAGCGCCGCCGCGTTCACTCCAACGCCTTTCGCATAGCGGCCATACGACGAATGACCCTGTCCCAGAGGAGCAGCGACCGCGCCGCGCTGAATACCGGGATACAGATAGACAGGCAACTGCACTGCACCGTGCGCGGACTTCACTTGAACCAGGTCACCGGTGCGCAGGTTCATGGAAGCCGCGTCCGCCGGGTTCATATCGAGATGACTGTCCCAAACCGTCTGTGTGACCGGATCTGGCAATTCCTGAAGCCAGGGCTTGTTTGCTCCACGTCCGTCAAACCGTGCGAGGGACGGGTATGTCTCAAGCCGGTATCCTTCCCGCTTCGCATGAGGAGCCAGGGCGGCGAGCTTCGAAGCAACGTCTTCGTTACCCCAACTCACCCGGCGATCCGGCACATCCTCCCACCATCCGCCACGCTGCAGGGACGCAGCCCAGAACGTTTCAAAGTCGTCTTTCGAGCCGGACTGAGCGTGCAGACGCCGCCACCGGTTTCGAAGGAAATCACGGAAGCCGGTCGTCTCACTCCAACTCCGCCCGATTGCAGCGGCTCTCAACAGGACGTCGCCCGCGGAGCGAGTCTCAAACACGGGCCGCATGGCCGGTTGCTGAAGCGAATGAACGCCGCTCCATGGCTCGAAATCTCCCCAATCCTCGAGCGGAGTGGAGATAGGCAGCACGACTTGCGACGCCTCGGCGGTTTCATCGGGATACGAGGAAAGACAGGCCACAAACGGCACATGCTTCATGGCCTGCGCGAAGCCTGGAGACGCATAGGCGGGATTCGAATCGACCACGACAAGCGCTTTGACCGCGCCCGATTCCATCTCACGCCGCAAAACGTCCATGCCTGAGCGCGTCGCCACACGGTCGAGGGCCGAGGCACGATCGAAGCGGACGCTCCGATTCACATTACCGGCGACCGTATTGAGGAGGTTAACCGCGAGCGCCGCCGCAAGCGCGCGCTCATCGCATGACGCCGTTCCTCCGGTCGCAGCAAGAGATGGTTTCGCAGTGAACTCCCGCGCGAGCGCTTCGACAACAGACGCATCGACGCCAGCGCGTTCGGGAGTGAACGGCGCGCACCAATCCACAAATCGCTTCCGATCGGCGGGTGCGAGAGTAGCCCCAATGTCCTTTGCAAGAATCTCCCTCGCGATGGCCATGGCGACTGCGCCTTCGCTGCTTGCCGTGGTCTCAACCCACTGGTCGGCGCGGGCCCCTGTTAAAGACAGCCTGGAGCCGAAATAGACCAGCCTGCCACCAGCACGGCGCGCGTCCGCGATACCTCGCGCATAGCCCACGGGAGAGACAAACGTCTCAATCGCGTCTACCCCGAATAGATAGATGGCGTTCGCTTCGGCAAAACGTAACACAGGCAAGCCGGCTATGCCGAAAGCAAGCCGATTGGCCTCGCGCACGCTCTCATAGGCAATGGGTTCGAACCGAAGATAGCGCTGGGAACCCAGTGCCTTTGTCCACGCCTCGGCCAGTTCATCGAATGCGCCCGCAGCGAGCGAGGAGACAAGGGCTACTCCGCCGCCATCTACCGCCCCACGCAATCCCGCAGCCAGCCGCTTCTCGGCATCCACCCAGGAAACCGGAACAAGCGCTCCCGCTTTATCGCGAGCCAAAGGGGCGCGGACGCGGTCAGGATTGTAGAGCCCCTGTACTGCCGCCTGCCCACGGGCGCACAGCCCCCCAGCGTTCACCGGATGAACCGGGTTACCTTCGACCTTGTGAATCCGGCCCTCGCGCACACGCGCCAGCACGCCGCATCCCGCAGGGCACTCCCGGCACGTGCTTGCGTACCACAGGGCGTGTCCCTTGACGGCCTCTTCGGGTGGAATCACATAGGGCGTGAGCGCATCGGGTGCGGTAGTCGTGCAACCGGTGAGCCCGGCGGCTGTGCCGACGCCGAGGATCTTCAAGAATTCGCGACGCTTCGCCTCTTGCATCGTTAACCCTTACCGGTGACACGTAAAGCAGTCAATCGGCCCGCCTTTGGATCGATGGCAGGAAACGCACCGGTCCATATTCAATGTGTGGTCGAGCCTGGTTTCCGTCATGGTTTCCACGGGTCCGTGGCACTCCTGGCAAAGGAAGCCGCGATTAACGTGCGGAAAATGGTTGAAATAGACGAAATCCGGCTCTTTTACGATCCGCGTCCAGCGAATCGGAATCTTTCCTTCCCAGTGGGCGCGCACCCTGGCGATTTCCGGCTTGCTGGCGGCAACAAGTCTATGGCATCCCATGCACATGCGGACCGACGGAATGCTGGAAACTGACGACCGGCGCGCTCCCGAATGACAGTACAGGCATTCGATTTTGTTGTCTCCGGCGTGAATCTTGTGGCTGAACGCGATGGGTTGCGAAGGTACCGGAGCCGCATCGCAGCCGCAAAGCACGAGCGAGAACGCAACGAGCGGGAACAACGCCAGCCGGTCCGCTTTCATGGTTTCGCTCCGCTCAGTGCTTTCAGCTTCTCGGCTGTCCAGGGAGGCGACGCACCGGTTTCGGCCCGAATCTTCTTGACCGTATCGGCGTCCACGGCGCCCGCCGTGTTGCCAAAGGACGACCTCACATAACTCAAGACCGCGGCGATCTCGGCGTCGCCTAATTGCGCGCCGAGCGGCGGCATTTCGTTCGCGTACGAGCCTCCCCTTACCTCGATTGGTCCCCTCAATCCGTGCAGGACGATCCGCACCGGGATGCCCGGATCCATCGCCACCCACTCGGAACCCGCGAGCGGCGGATAGGTCCCCGGTAACCCCTTGCCGCCTTCCTGGTGACAAGGTATGCAAACAGCAGAATAGAGCAGATCCCCGCGGGGGGTCTCGCTCGCCGCTTCCGCAGCCGCAGTCTTCGGCTCGTAGAGTTCATGGGGCTCCGCCGAGAAGGTTCCGCCGTAACGGCCAAGATAGAAACCCATCGCGAAGATCACGACGACGGACACGGCCCATACCCACCACGGCGGCGGCTCCAGTCCTTCCTTGGGTTCTTCCCGCTCGCGTTCGAGGAGCGACTGATGAATCGTCGTAACGTCCTCGCGCTCCGGCTCACCGAGCAGCGGCGGCAAGGCGCCTGAGTCATCGGGCGGCGGGCCTGTCGGTCTCTGTTCTTCGCTCACGGTTTCGTCGCGGGCGCGGGACGCCGGACGGGGTAGGTCCGGTTCATCCCGAGCAGATATTCGTAAAGGTCGAGCGCATCCCGGGTCGCAATGACCGAGACACCGGGGCGCGATAGCCGTTTCGGGGGTACAGCCACCACCGCATCAAGCGGATCCACGCTGTCTGTCTCCTCGAAAAGCCAGGGGAACGCAGGCATGACGGATTTTGGCACGACATCACGAGGATTGTATAAGTGAGTCAGATGCCACTCGCGGCTGGGCTGCCGCACGCCGATATTCAAGAGGTCCGGGCCCGTGCGGCTGGTGCCGAGCAGGTGTGGCCGGTCGTACACATAATCTCCCGGGATGGACGCCCTGCCCCACCGTCGAGACTGATCGCTGCCAAAACCCGCCGGCCGCGTCTGTTGCGAGTGGCAATAGACACAACCCTCGCGGATGTAAATCTGCCGGCCATGAGACTGTTCATAGGTGTATGGCCTCAGGTCCGGCTGCGCCTTGATCGATTGAAGTTGGATACCGGGGACCCCAATCAGCGCGGCCCAGCCAAGGAAGAGGGTGGCGAGTACCCCGGCGAAGAATACCCAAAGCCGGATGAACATCATGTCTCCACCTCCGCCACGGCCGCCGGCAGTCTCCGCGGTCCGACGCGATACA
>JBDKSR010000321.1:0-49771 GCA_039680545.1 Bryobacteraceae bacterium
AAGTCGTGTTGCCGAGGTACACCGAAGCCGACCCGCCCGCCAGGGAAGGCTTGTCCTTCTCCACCGCCCCGGCCTTGGTGATAAAGTGAAAGTCCTGCGTCCCGGCACTCGGCGTCCAGATCGCCCCAGAGTCCGCGCTGCTGTAGGATGTGCCCGCCGTATACACGGGTGTAAACGACCAGAACCGCCAGCCTATGCCCGTGGACCCATCAGCACCCGCAGCGTCCGGGGCACTCGCCACAATCGCATACGTGCCGCCCGCCACGACGGACACCGGGGTAGTGAGCACGGCCTCTATCGTCGGCACCGGGATGGTGTACGCGGGGATGGTCGCCCCAGCCACCGTGATTGTCGCCAGCAGATCGCCAGCAATGGGGGATGTCATGGCTTGTTACCCTCCCGTCGATGTCACGGAGCACATCGCCACGACAGGCTGCTCGGACCCGCCGATCTGCGTGCCCGCGCCCCATTTTTTCAGCCCTGGCCGCTGTCCGCCCCGGAGACGGCCCTGATAGTAGGGCCGCACGTTCTGGAGTTTGGGCGATGTATTCTCCGGCTGGTCGCCGGGAAGTCCCCCTTTGTGCAGGCCAGAAAACGGGAAGACAATGACCATGTCACTTTACCTCATAGGTGATGATGCCGCGTTCGATCACAGCCGTGGTCCCGGCCTGGGACTGGCCCCGCATTACGCCGAGCTTTTTCGGGGCCGACCGCCCGTCGATGGCGTGGGCCATCGGGAGGTCGTTCTGCAAATACTTCTCGGTGAATCCCCGCTTGACATCGGTGAACTCCTCTTCCGCCGCCGCCAGGCAGGCCGCGCGGATGGCGAAATCGAACTGCATCCCCGCCGGGTGGACCTCGCCGGCATCGACCACATACACGCTGCCGCTGGCCGGGTCCGTGCCGCCCGCCGCCCCGCTCTGATAGAGCCAGTCGGCTACGGTGAAAACGCCGGTAGCACCCGTATAATCAGTACAGACGGCGTAACTCGTCTTGCCGGTCCCGCTGAGGATGCGGATGTTCTTGCCGTTGAAGTGGTCCTCGGGGTAGAGTCCCGCGATATCGGCATCCGTCAGGGACGTGGCCCCGCCGGCGTTGGCCGTGCCCGCCACGAGGGTCAGGGCATCGAACGACGCCTTGTACGGGAACACGACAGTATGCTCGTTCGTGGGCTCGGGGTCCACGATCAGCTCCCACCGGCGTTTCGTCGCGCTGGGCAGGAGAGCCGCGAGGAATGGGGCATCGTTGCCATTGACCTGCATCTCGCGGGCCTTGCGGAGCTGGGCCTCGCTCGACCACTCTATGCCGCACGCCTCGCTCCCGGCCGCGAACGTGATCGCGCCCGTGTACTCGCCCTGGAAATCCTGCGTCAACAGATATCGGGCCGGATCGCTGTCGATGACCTGCGTGGAGCGACAGATGCGGTACTCGCTTGTGGTGTCGGGGGTAGTCCCGCCGGAGAGGGCGGCAAAGGTAAAGACCCCGGTAGCCCCGGTGTAGTCGGCCACAGTCGCGTACTCGTCGATTCCCGTACCGGCAGTGATACGAAGTACGTATCCGTTGAAATAGTCGTCGGCATAATCCCCCGCAATGTCCCCATCGGTGATGCTCGTCGCGTTGGCGGCCGAGGCCGTGCCCGTGTAAGACCGGACCAGATCGACCTCCATCAGGCGGTCCCGCCACCGCCAGCCCTCGACGGGGGCTCTGGCGATGAAGTCCCTGATCCCGTTGTTCACGACCCGCAGGCAGCGGGCCAGATCGACCGGGTCTATCGGGATCATCTCCGCCTCTTGCCCCGTCGTGCCGTAGTAGCCATTTTCAGCGGCCAGTGCGACTTCGAGGACCAGATCGTAAGTACTGAGTCTGGACATGACCTCCGCCATTATGCAGCCTCCCGCGTTTCCTCATGCTCCTTAGCCCCGTCATACAGCAGCTCCAACGCCTGCGATGCAAGGCTGTGCTCTTCACGGGTCATCCGGGCCTGACGGGTGATGGTGTCGAGGATTTCACGGGCTTGTTCGAGGTTCATCATGGATGGCTCCTTAATAAAGGGAACAGGCGGGATTCGGACCCGCGCACAACTACCCCTTGTCGGGGTGCGTGTAACCCACCACGCCGCTGTTCCATAAGGCCCGGCGAGCGGGGGAAAGCACCCGCCGGGCACAATACCGGCGACGGATCGCCGGGAAAAACCTTACGAACTCGCCAGAATCCCCGCCGATTCGAGGGCCGCGAGGATGGAATCAACGGCAGTCTTCAATGCCGTCAGGTCCACCTTGGCCGCGTCGATCTCCGTGTGGTTGGCGTCAATGGCCGTCTTCAATGCCGCGAGGTCGGTCTTGATAGTCCCGGCCTGGGCCGCAGTCATGTCCGTCCCCGTGTCCACGCCGGTCAGCGTGGCGGTCATCGCAGCACAGGCGGCCGGGTTGGCGATGGTCAACGTCACGCCGGCAACGTGCGCGGAGTACGTGGAACTCGTGTCCACGCCCGCTGCACGCTGTCGGGAGAGCTTCGATCTAACACCCATACCCTACCTCCTTAGTAGCCACTGACGTTCTTCTCGGCGGCGAAATGCACCCAGTCCACGGATAGACCCAACTGAGCGGCCTCACAATCCTTGACGCCGAGGACCACGCAGAACTCGTGGTTCATCGTATTGCCCGTCAGGCCGTCGATGTCGTAAGTGTCGAGCAGGACGCCGTCGGCATAGAAACTCACGGTCTTCCTGCCGTCGAAGGCCATGCCGAGCTTCACATAGGACGTGCTCAAGGCGACAGCGTTGGCCTCGACAGTCACCGGGAACGACGCATCCCCGCCGATGTTGATGGTGCAGTTCCACGGCTGGATCGCGGTCGCATCGGAATCGGCGAAGAAGCCGACAAAATCCTCGTCGATCACGGTTGCGCCGTTGTCCGCGATCAACTCCGCCGTGGCCCCGGTCTTTTCGATCAGGCCGACGAATGCGGCGAAATCATCGGCGGCCCCGGCGGCGGACAGCTTGACGCACGCCTCGAACCAGAACCGCTTGCCGCTGTCCTTGGTCAGCAGGTACAGATCGGGCGAGGCGATGGTGCAGGAGTCGTTGTCCGCACCGGAGCCCTCCATGAGGATCTGCCCGTTGGCGACATCGACCACCTGCTCGACATCCGCGTTGGTCCCGGTCAGGTCCCAGCCGGGGACGCTGGTGTCGGTGACGACACCGCCGCCGGTGAAGTCGTCGTACACTTCCACATATTCGTTGCGGTTGGCGCGGGCCTTGAGGCCGTCGAAGGTCGCCCAGATGATCGGCGACTCCTGCCCTGCGGTCCCCGCCGTTTTATAGCTCACATAACCCATTTGTATTTCTCCTATGGAAAAAAGAAACATGGGGCTGGTTGCCCAGCCCCGAACATTGCTTAGGCCGTCAAGGCTTTGTGTATGACCCAACCCGCCTGACGCGGCGAGTCGCACCATACATTGCAAGCTCCATCGAGGTACGTTGTGAACGTGGTGTGCTGCAACGTCCCGCCATGCACCGGGCCGCGCCGCTTCATCCAGTAGCCGGAATAGACGACCGGATTGAAGTGGCCGAAGTCAACGCAATAGATCGGGCTGGCGTCGTCGCCGGTCTCCGGATCCGCGTAGCTTTCGAGGGTGTTGATGGGGATGACATCGTGCCCGTTGAGGAGCATGTCCGTGCCCTCGGTCACGACCATCCGGCCCAAAGCCTCCTTCGAGGCGTGGACATCGTCCTTCGCGTCGAGGTAGCTGAACAGGTCCTCCTTGACGGAGAAGCCGGTATAAATCCGACGCTTCGCGGCCTTGCGTCGCTCGAACTGGGTCGCACCCAGCGGGGCCTTGAAGTTCGACCGCAGGAACGCCTTGCGAACCCTCTTGATGAGGTCGTCGTTAACGGCCGTGTAGAGATCGGCCCAATTGCACCACTGCGAATACACGGCGGCGTCGATGCCCGCGCACTCGGTTGCGGTCGTACCGTTGGCGAACCGGATCGTCTTGCCGACGAAACCCGCCGTGGTAGTGTCTTTGTCCATCATGCGGATGAAGTACGGCAGGCCGCGCATCTCCTTGGACGTGGCCGACGTGGCGTTCGTCCAGAACGAATTCTCGAACAGCACGGCCAGATTCCACATGGCCTGCATTTCCTTGACCTTGGCGAGGTCGATGAAACCCTCGGGGTCGGACTTGTTCTGGAGGATCTCAAACTCGTCCCAGGACCAGTTGGTCGTGAACCGCTTCCACGGCATCGTGAACTCGTGGATCGTCTCGCCCTGAGACAACTCATCCTTGTCGTAGTAGCCGTCGATCCAGTGGGCGTTGCCCTGCTGGTCCAGCATGGCCTTGCCGGTGATCGTGGTCCCGCCCTGTTTCTTGATCGACTCCTCGTTGAGGATGCGGGCGGCCTCGTAACGGGGATCGTCCCACGTCACGGTCAGTTCATTCTTCGGGTACTTGGTATGCACGGTGGCAACCAGACCCGCAAGTTGGTCATACGTATAACCCATGTCTATCGTCTCCTACGGGGTGCCGAACAGCTTTCTCAGTTCCGCACCCACTTCTTGAACCGCTTCGGTCTTGTTGTACCCCGCACCGGGCGGGGTCTTGCTGCCGCTGGGTTTGAGCGTGACGCTGGCCGCCCGCTTCTGCGCGGACTTGATGATCCGTTCGCGGACGAACCGCTCCGCCATCGGGGCCGCCACTTCCAAATGCGCCCGCTCCAACGCCTCGGCCACGGTGAGCTGCATCCCTGCCATCGCCGCCCCATCGAGGATGTTCTGTGCCCGATTGCAGACCTCGATCCGATTGGCCTTCTGGCCGGGGGTTAGGGAATTCCACGCCCCCATCTGCGAGGTCTTGCCATAGAAATCGCCGTAGACATCCATTTCATCCGCTGCAAAGAACGTGTTGATCTGTTGCAGTTGGGCCGCCTCCTGGGCTGCGTTCGCCTGTGGGGCCGGCTCGGGCTGCTGATGCCACTCCGGCCGGGCTGGAGTCTGATCGGGGATCAGTTCGCCCAGCACGTCGATGATCGGGTCATCCTCGTACTCCTCCTTAAGCTGCTTGAGCAACGCCTCCTTGCGGCTCGGCTGCGGCGCAGCGGGTGCCTGGGGCGGCTGTTCCCTGATCTGCCGCGCACGCTGGCCCAGTTCGCCCAGTTGCCGCGAGACGGCGTTCACCGACTCATAGGCTTTGGCGACGGTCTTGAGGGCCAGATCGGGGTTCGCGTCATACAACGCGCCGATCTCTTCGGGCGTATAACCCATGTGCAGGGCCGCCCGGTAATGACTGTCGGGGATCGCTTTGGTCTCCTCGGCTGCCGGCTCGTCGGTCTTGGGCTCCGGGGTAGGGTCGTCCGTCGCTGTCAGTTCCTTGGGCTTGGCCTTCGTCGGGACCGCATCCTGCGGCTCTGGCTCGGGCTTGACCTCTGGTTCTGAGGTAGGTTCGGACTTCGCTGCCGGTTCCACAGGCGCAGGGGCCGGGGTAGGCGATTCGTCAAGGCCACCCTCGAAGTCGATCTTGTCAATCTCAGTTTGAAGCTCAGTTATCTCTTTACCCATGTGTTCGTTCCCCTAAATGATTTCCTTTCGGCTCGACGGCTTCACGACGCCGCGAGCCTCGATGTACTTCTCGTGCTGTGCGAAGTTCCGCAAGACCGGCCTACAAGCCGCGTCGAGCGGGACATCGGGGTAGAGTCGTCGGTGTTCCTCTGCCTGGTCCGGGTGGATCGCGAGGGCGTCACTATGTATCTCCCTGTTATACGAGTCCGCAGTCGTGCGGAATCCCTCGGCGGCGTAGTCCCTGTCCATCACTGCACAGCACTGGCGGCAGGTCTCCACGGAGTTACTCGCGGCCATCGGCTTGGCTATCTCATCGGTCCAGCCGCAGGCCGGGCACTTGAAGGCGTAGGTCGGCATACGTCATTTCCTCCCCAGAATCCTGTCGATCTCCGCCTTGTCGTCCTTGGACAGCAATTTGTACTGCTCGGCGTTGACCCCGGTCAGGCCGTTGGCCTTGGCCTTGCCCCACGCGCCGGTCTTGTTCACCATGTCGGGGTACTTCTTCTTGAGTTCCGCATTCACCTTGGACTTCTCTCTGGCGTTGCGGGGCTTGGCGAGTTTGGGCTTACTGAACATCAGATTCCTCCCATGTTCATCTGGGCCTGGCCGACCGCTGCGGTCTGCTGAGCCTGCTGGTTGAATTGCGCCGTCGGACCCGCCATCGGCGCACCGCCGACCGGGAATCCGCCATTTTGCATCGTGTCCATCGAGCCGCCCGGACCCGAGCGGCCCTCCTTCTTGTTCTGCTTGCCCACCGTCGAGGCGTACCACGCCATCCGCTGTTGGAACTCAGGGTCCTCGAAGATGCCCTCGACGATCTCCGCGATGCCCATGTCCTCGGCGATCACGGTCAGGTATCGGGGGAGGTTGAACGGGTGGCCCGCCTGCATGGCGACCATCGCGGCCTGGAACGCCTGCGGGGCGATCTGGGTCGTGAACGCACTGACGGCCCGCATCCTGTCGGCCGGATCAATGACGTTCATCGACCGCTTGACGATGGTGAATCCAAGCGTGTCGAACTCGCCCGTGCGGTCCTGCGGGGTCAGGTACATCTGCCGCTCCCGCCCGTTGGGCAGCCGCTTGATGAGCGGGATGCCTGGCTGGCCGGGGACGAACATCAAGTCGTCGTTGTGCAGATACCACGCCTCCTTGTTGCTGATCTCGGCGGCGAACTCATAGACCATGTCCCGCATGTCACCGACGCCGACCGAGGCGTTCTGCTGGAGGATCTGCTGGCCGGTCGCCTTGTCGCTGTTGACGCTGGACCCCGCCATGAGTTCGGGGTTGCCCGCGACGAGGTTGAACCAGCCGTAGAGGTTCTGCGTCATCTGGACCGTCTCAGCCGAAGGACCCTCGTAGGATTTCACCTGCACACCGTCCGGGTCATCGGAGGCGATCCACTCGCCATCCTTCGCATCGTGGATGGCCTCGGCCACATCGGCGGCGGAGGCCCGGTATAGCGTAACGTTCTTCTGCCGGTCGGCCTGGTCCATCGTCTTGCGGAACAGGGCGCACGCCATGTCCGAGAGGTCCCGCCACACGCCCACCGGCGCGATCGGGAACGGGATGTCGGGGACCGGCTGGGTCAGACTGCCGAACGTGTACGGACCCGAGGGCGGGCCGTAGTACGGTTCGATCTTGAGATAGTCCGTAGCCGCCATCTCCTCAGGATCGGGGATATAGCAGACCGACTCGGCCTCGGGGACCCACAGCTCAATCACGTTCACGAAGTCCTGGAAATCGAGCGTCGAGGTCGATTGCGTATCGTCCTTCGAGAGATCGGCGGCGGTGTTGCTCTCGCCCTTGGCCCCAGCGCGGGGCAGTTTTTTGACGAGTTCGGTGTTCCAGCCGCCGGCGTCGAGGAGTTTGTTTCGCTCGATGCGGATGCGGTGGCCGAGGAACGCAGCCCGGTTGAAGTCGAGACACTGCGGATCGCACACGAAATCATCGAGACTGATCCGCTCGGTGTAGAGCTGGCCGGGGTCGATTGTCAGATCGGGGGTTAGGGCCAATTGTCTGTCGCTGGGGGCGATGCCCGTCTTGGTGATGGTCAGGCCGAAGCACATATCGACCACACTGGCCCGCAGCATCCGGGCGCGGTGGGTCTTCTTGTGCAGCTCATCGAGGGCCAGCCCGAGCTTCTCCGCATACTCCCGCTGGGCGAGGATCGGGGTCAGGACCTTGTTGGCCCCCTCTTTTTGTACGACATTGGGAACGAGACTGCGAACCGCAAGAAATACGAGATTGAGCGGGCGTTCGCCGGTCAGGCCCGCCTCCTTCGCGAAGTAGTCGCCCACGTAACAGGATATATGGCTGGCACGGGCCAGGCGAAAACGCTTTACGCGCTCGTAGCCCTCCCGAACGGATTCCGAGAGCCTGTTCGCTGTGACTTCTATCGCCATCTCCATCTCACTTAAACGAGTATCGCTTTTGCCAGCCGTTCACTTTTTTCTGCTCGCGCTTATAGGCATCGAACCGGCCGCCCCACGAGTGCATCGTGCCGCTCCCAACCGCTGCCTGGGGTTTTGGGTTTAGGACGCTTTTGTCCATCACGGTCAAGGCGTCGGCGATGACCCTGTCACCGTGGCCGAGGTACTCTGCCTTGTCCTTGTCCACCAACTCCGCTGGACCACAACCCCCAGATGGGTAGGTAATATAAGTTCGGGCCTGGTCGAGACTCTGCCGGTCCCTGTTGATGATCCGCCCCTCCTTGAGTGCCCGCTCGTAGGCCCGGAGCATCAGGGCCTTGCGCTCTCTCGTGGAGTGCCAGCCCCATCGGGCGGTCTTCTTCTCAACCACGTTGCCCACGGTCTCATCCCGGTAGTAGTACGGGTACTTCAACTCGTGGACGAACACGTTGCCGAAGTCCATGCCGGGCCCGTTCTGCTCCCAGATCACGAACGGCAATCGCTGCGGCGCGCCCCCACCCACCCACAGGCACAGGGCCGCGACGACGCGGGCGGCGTTGTACGGCGGCGTCGTCCGGCTCGCCCACTTGGCGACGATCTCACCCGTCTGCTTGCACTTGACCGAGACGACGCTCTCGCTCGTCCCCTCGCCGCCCAGGCCCTTCGAGAGGTCGATGCCGAGGATGTAACTCTTGCTCTGGTCGAGGCGGCCCTTGGTCAGCGGCGCCCACACGGCGAGTTCCCCGGCCTTGGCCCGCGTCAACTGCACGGCCTTGAGGTCGTGGGTCCGGAACAGGCGGGCCACATCGGTGTTGGGAATCGACTCGCGGAGCTTGACGTTGAACCGCTCCTTGGGTTCCCGGCAGTAGAGGGCGGCGTGGGTCTCCAAATCGGACATTTGGAAGAACGAGTCGCCGACCTGCCCTTCGAGGGCGTAAATCTCAGTCGCCACTTCCTTCCAGCCTGACCGCTCTATTTCATGTTCGATAAAAGGCGACGTGACACGGTATTCCTTCGTGGTCTCGTTCTGGACGAGGAAACGATTCTTTCCCTTTACCGGATGGTCCCACGCATAGATGCCGAACACCTTGATCGTGCCGCTCGCCTTCCAATTCGAGTAGCAACTACCCGGCAGGTCCGTGGTGCTGTTCACGATACGACACGGACAAACCGCCGCAGTGGACCGCTTGATGCTCTCCCCGTTGGCACACTTCGCAAATTCATCGAGGAGGATCAACGCGGCCCGGTCCCCGCTGAATGCCGAGGAGTTCGTCGATTCACCCGCAATCGTGCTGCCGTTGAGGGCGTTGTGAATCCTCATGCTCGTCCGATTCTCGCGGCCCCGCACCAGAACACCGGGGGGCCGGAGCCAGTCAGGCAGATAGGCATTGAGCGCATCATGCTTGAAAAAGAGCGACTTCGAGATTGGGCTATCGACTAAATCCTCGACCCTGCTCAACTCCCTAAGTTGCGTATTCGGCCGCGTCAGCCAGAGCCAATGGATGAAGGCCGCGCAAATCCAAGAGCAACCCATATCGCGGCTCTTGTCTACCAGCCCATCATGTCCCTTGGTGAAGCACCCCAGGAGAAACTCCACGAGTTCGTCCTGCCGCTCGAAACAGATCCACGGGTGCAACGCCACACGCGCCGGTACGTTGCCCCAGGTCTCGGTAGAGACTTCCTGCTCGTGCAGGGTCCACACAAAGCTGTTGAGGAAGAACAGGGGCGACTCGGCAATAGCCGCCTTCAAATCCGCCTGCAATACCGAATCCTTTTCCGCCTTGTGGAGCAGCCTATCCCGATACTCTCGGTTCGCGTCCTCCTCCATCGGGACGATCAGGCCCGTGCGACTGCACCTCCACGTCTTCCGCCCGGAGGGGAAGGGTGTTTCAAGCTCGGGTTTTATAGTGGAGATGCCGCCGATCATCCCTCATCTATCTCCACGTCCCACGCAGTCTCCCAGAAATTGTCGCAGTCGAAACACTGCCAGACAAGTTTGTGCTGACGACGAAGTTCCTGATCGGTGTGTGCCACTACTCCCTCTGATCCACAATCCGGGCATTTCATTGGTCGTCCCCCATGACCTCCGAAGAGATACGATTGATCCGCTCCGCATTGATCCGGCTGATCTTGTCCGGTACGCTCTCCCGCGTGTCGGTCTTCTCCTGCTCGACCGTGCCAGCCTTCCCCTCGGCCCGCTCCAAAACGATATGGATATACCGGATGTCGGGTTCGTGCCGCGTACCGTCGTCATCCGTGCGGGGCAGGGCGTTCCGCCAGATGTGCCGGGCGAGGGCCTCCGCCTTGCTGACCATCCGGGGCATCCCCGGAGTGCAGCCCTGCGGGACCTCGTCCTGCACGACCTGGTCCGTCTCCGTGCCGATGGCCCGGATATATTCAGACAAGAGCCTGCCGGCGCGGGATCGCTGCCCCAGCTCCAGGAGGTCCTTATTCTCTGACTTTTTCTTTGCCATGCTGCCCGGCCTCCAAGGCGTCGATCCGCTTCTGGATTGATGCGGCCATATCGCGGTACATACTGGACAAGTGCGAAGATACGTAATGCTTCAGGTTGCTCGCATACGCCACCTCCACGAGATCGAAGGAAACCGCGCCGACCATTCGCACGTAGTACGTGGCGATGTCCCTCCTCTGGAAGTCCAGCACAAGCCGGCGTTCGCCCGGCTCGCCGAGGTCCATCAGTATTCGCTCGATATCGCGGTACGTATCTGTCATTGTTCCCCCTTCTGATGTCTCCTCAGCTGCCCGGTACGCCGGTTGTCCCGCGTGTACTGAACCCCGGGCTTGCCCTTACGCACGCGATAACGAATGATGTGAGTCAGTCCGCAGCCGCAGCAGGCCACGACCTCGACCCTGTTCAGCGGGAGCCATTCCCCGTCCCAGACCTGTTGATACGTAGAACCACCCATGCCGCAATCGCTCCCCCGGCCGCCACGGCCAGCATATCAGTCCACGTACCCCAGCGGGCCAGGAACACCCCGGTCCCGATCCCCACGCACTCGTCCACGAAGATCAAGCCAGAGAGCGACCAGAGCCGCCGTTTCTCCAACGCGAGCCCTCGGAGCAGCACGAGAAGCCAGGTCCCCAATCCGAGAAGGAACATCACGAACAGGCGGAGGATCATCGACTTCTCCTACTGGCATTTCAGTGGTCTCCCGTCCCGCGTGATCTTGCCCGCCTTGAGCAGTTCTTGATACCGGGCGTCGAACTCCTGCCTCGTCATAAGCCCGTAGGCGAGGGCGACGCGGATGGCCCGCTCCTCCCGGCCGATACCGGACGGGCGCATCAAGTCACCCTTGCCGTGGGACCAGGCCCCCGCCATCGTCAGAGCCCCTCATCCAGCCGACCCACCGGGACGGCCGACAGGAGCATCCGGTTACTGACCACGACGATCGCGCGGACGCGGCCCCGGCTGTCGATCAGCGGACCCCCCGAACACCCCGACATGCCGTGGCAGTCCGTCACATCCAGACCATACTCCCCCAGCTCCTCGACATCGAAGTCCACCTTGACGACGTGGCCCGGCAGGATGCAGTTCATCAGTCGCACCTCCGAGGGGGTCCCGACCGCCTGCACGGCATCGCCCACGACCAGGGGCGCGGGACACAGCACGGCCGGCGGCTGGCTGAACACGCCCTCGATCACGACCACCGCGAGGTCATCGTCCACGTCGAGGAGAACCGTCTTGACCGAATACAGTGCGTTGTCGCTCGTCCGGATCTGAAAGACCCCGTTCGAGTCTACAACGTGCTTGGCCGTCAGGACGCGGTCGGGGCCGATGATGACCCCGGAGCCGTAGCCGAGGTCGTTGAAGACCACGACGGCCGTGTCCGCCGGGTCGCCGGCGCAACCGGCCAGGGCGGTGAGGGTGGCCAGGATCAGCAGGGCTTTCATGTATCCAGCTCCGTGTAGTAAAAACCGCCTCCATTTGCGAGGGCCATATAGTGCAGCGAAGAATAGCCCGGCGGTATGGCGATCACGATGGCCTGCCCGGCCGGCACCATCCACGCCACGTTGGCCGCGGTCGCGACGGTCGCCAAGCCGAAGATGCAGGCTGCGGTAGCGGTAGCCAGGATCATGTACGTCTTGCCGGCCGTCACGGTGAGGGCATGATCCCCTCCTGTGGCCGCGTCAGTCTCCACGCCCCCCGTCCCATGTACAGGCGTATAGCCGAGGGCACCGGGCGGGACGTTAAAACCCTGGTTGTCGAGTAGCCTAACGGCACTTGCCATACTGGATTTCCTCCTCTATGGGCGCACAGATAGTGCAGCCCTCCAACAGTGCGTGCGGGTTCGGCGGAACCGGAGGGGGTATATGGAGAAATGTGCAGATTTTCTCAGATATTTGGAGTGGAGTCGTAGGGGTTGTAACGATTGTATCTACTGGATACGGAGTGTCGGGAATCGGATTTTTGGGGTCGCGCGGGGGGTCCGGGTACGAGGGGTCCCAAGGCAAACCCCAAGCCGCAAGGGTGCCACCGTGGGGGGTCGCGCGCCCGCGCGCACGCAATCCAATCAATAAAGACAAACAATCTACTTGACACGCAGGCAGACATGGTGTATGCTATACACAGTGTCGGCAAACACAATCAACCTTAGCAGGAGGATCAAGCATGGTCATCTACAACGTCAAACTGCAAACGTACATTATCTTCAGCACCAGTGGCACGTACTACATCGACCCAACAGGCCAGCCGCGGCACGTGGCGTGAACACAATCTAATGTAGTGACTATCAAGAGGAGGAATGAACATGAAGACGTACAGAGACTTGTATCGCATCGCACGCACGCAATACACCCGGCACCCTGAATGGTACGGGCAACATGGTATCGCGGCCGTACAATTAAAGGCCGCAAAGCGGGAAGCCCGCATACGCGAAGCTTGGGAGAAGGCTGAAGACGCCGGCCTTGTGCGTCTTAGGGTCGAGCCAGACGAATCCACAGACTTGGACAACCTATTGGGTGACGTATTCAACCCCGAGGCTAACCCCGATATCGACCCCAAACGCTTAGAGCAAGAGAAACAGCACGAAATCGACCGCATCAACCGCGACGGCGTCTGGGGGGTTATCGGGGAATACAAGGCCGCCGTATGCCCCGCGTGTGGGCGCGGGGGTAATTGGGAGCATGCCGACAGTTGTTGGGGATTCATCGGCAACGACTGGGAAGGTAGTGGATATGATCTGGATATTATGGAAGAGACATTAGCCCAACTGGCCCAGTAGCCGACTGTGGGGCGTGGCGTCACGCCCCTATGTCGGCGATTGTGCCGTATCAGAGACGAGTATGAGAACCATCCGACGATATGAGATCGACCTATCGGGCTCCCCCGGTGGGCTGGGGGCCTACACGGCCGTGGCGGTGGCTGGCACGGGGGTAAATATGAGCGCGGAGTCGCCAGAATGCGTTCCGGACCTCCTCCAGCGCATAAAAATCGACCTAACCGTATGCGCAGGCTCAGTCCGCCCCTTGCCTCCAGAAAAGCCGCCTCTTTTTAGGCCAGGGTATGGCAGAGAAACGGCGATTGGGCTCTAATAATGATACTTTACCATATCTTTCCCTTCTTTTTTTGAAAAAGAAAGAAGTATAGAATAGATATAGGGAAGTATAGAGTAGTAAGTCTGAGTAATGTTATATGGTTATTAAACGTGTTTATAGGACGAAGAAACGCATTATTGAGGCATACTGGGGGGGTCGTTTGAAATCCAAAAAGAGGGGGCGCGCCAACACCCCAAAGGCATGATAAGTGCCGGGTACTAAAGACCTTATCGCAAAATGCAAGGGTATGACAGGGTATGGCAGCGGCTTCGAGCGTAAATGCAATTTTAGTCCAATAACCTGTTTGAAAAGGAAATAACATGAACCCCAAAAACCACGATATGATATTCTGGCGGCGCGGCCTATGGTGCGTGGCCGCCAGCGCGGGTCTGGCGGATGAAATGTATCTGGAACAGTGCGGATACACCCGTATCACACCGGACCAGACTTATCCGGCGGTCCAATACTACCTACCGGGCAGCTACGACGCGCCGGCAAGCCCGCATACATGGGAGCGGGCCACGGACACGCGAGCCGCCCGCCGGGGGGAATACTGCCCGATATGTGGGCTGCATCGGCCCACAGGGGTGTGTAAGGGCCACCGCGACCGCAAGGGCCGACAAACGCATGTTTGGCGACCTGAAGGCCGGGCTCGATACTACGCCGAGGGTGACGCGGCTGTAGGATCGGCCCACACGGCCAAGCATGAGTGGGCCTATCTTCAGGCCCGGTGGATACGGATACGTCGTGTAGAGGCATGTTGGCTATCGACGCAGGGGGCGCGGTGTACGATGGGCGGGCCGGATCGCGAAGTATCCCCGGCCGAATTCCGCGCGGTGGCGCAGTATCGCAATAAACAGTGGCAGGAGATTATACCATGACCAATCGTGAAGAACACAAGCATCAGGAAAAACTCCTTCAAGCCCGCCTGCAACGGGCCAAGGGCAAGGAATACAGGTTGCTCGCCCACCGTAGCGAGTATAGGCCGGATGATTTCCGCCGACGCCTGATCGCCGTCCAGGCGAGAATCAAAAAACTCTTGACACGCCGCCCGACATAGTATATACTGTGAGCGTGTCGGCAAAACACAACCGCCCCCCGCGGGGGCCAGATTATGAGAGGTGAGAGCAAATGCAACGTATTTACTACGGTAACGCGACCACAAAACAGCGCGAGTACATCGAGAGCCGCATCAACAACGAGCTGGCCCTGTGTCAGTCGGCCTTGATAGATGCCCTGATGCAGAGTGACGCGGGACAGCGCATGGGCTTTGATGTGGATCATATCGAGAATGAGCGCCCGGACCCGTCTGACTGGGATATGGACCGATGCCGGGAATGGCTAGGCTATGATGAGCCGGACCCGAATCCCTGGACCATGACACGCGATGAACTGATTGACACAGGCTACGCCGGCATCGGGATCGACACGCGCGACGAATACGCCCACGTCACCGACGATGAAGCACGCGGCCAGGTTATCAGCGCAATGGACTCCGGGGACCTTGACGGCCTGGAGGACTGGCGACAGGCTGTGCGCGACCACGCCGAGCCCGCCGAGATTTTTGAATGGTGGGCTCTGTCCAATAGTTTCATCGTGGACGAACTCCGTGCGTTGGGCGAACCGATCTTGGACAACGACTACGGTACGTGGTGGGGCCGCACATGCACCGGGCAGTCAATCTCGCTCGATCCTACGTTCTGGGATATTTTCCAGGATGCGCTACAGAAGGGCTATGCCGATTGACCATCTCCCCGCGAATGCTCACCGGGATCAGCTCCGGCGCGGGGATTGATATGGGCGGCGGCCCTTTCCGCCGGAACGCTCACCGAAGGGAGAACAGCTATGCGAAGCCGCTAAGAACGGCAGCCCTGGCCGGCTCTCCGGTTCGACTCCGGGACAGGGCTTTGCTGGCTGTGGTAGCCGGCGGAAATCCAAACAGAGGAGTGAGAGACCATGTGCGATTGTGAAAAGCCAACTCGAAACGATGAGGATAGACGATTCGGCATTGAAGGCCGAGCCCCCGTCCTGAGTGAGGGCGATACGCTGATTTATGATGAGTGCGGTCGCTGTGCTCCCAAGCCACAGGTCAAAGGCCGCAACTCCATCGACTTCCACAGCCACCACTTTAGGCTTGTGAAGCGGGACTATGGCGAAATCTGTCTACTCGTGCGGCACGGCGGGGGAGATGAGAGGGTCAAATTAGGGTATAGCTATACGTGCATCCCTGAACTGCTGGAACCGATGGACAGCGACGGGCGGTATTTGATGCTCCACGCTTTGTATGCCGCCCACTATGACGCGGCCCGCCAAGCCCGTGAACAGGAAGCGGCGAAGTGGCAACAAGCGGCGGCAGACAAACGGATCAAAACGCGGCGTATGCCGAAACAGGGCTATGTGAAGGTTTGGATTGAACCCGCCCGCAAGGGCAAGGAGTGATAGATGATACGAATGTACTATCATAAGACTGACGGCGGGGCGGAATACCTGTGCTCCAATGCCGTGTCGGGCACGGATGAGGGCATGTTTGAGGGATCTGATTTCATTGTGCGCCTCGACGGCGAGCCTGAGCTGTACGACAAGCGGACAATCGCCCTGGCGGAAGCCTTGCAAGCGATCCTCCGCGCAACTAAGGCATTTAGCCCGACAGAGCTGGAAATTCTGGGGGAGTGTGGGCAATGTGGATCATACCACAGGCCCGGTTATGTGGGCGAGTGTCGGGACTATAGCGAGCGTTGGCCAACGGCAAATCCACATGAAGACAGAATCGAGCAGGCCCGCGTCGCGCTTAAGGCCGCGGGAATTGAAGTTCCAGGGCAGGACAGCCGATAACAACCTTTGACCCGGCGGGCGCGCATCCGCCCCGCACAGGGGCACCTCCCGGGTAGTGTTTGCCGACACGTCCCACCGAGAGCCGCCCGCCGGGCCGTTTTACTGGAGGAGAGATGATAAACACATCCGAGGAGCGAGTCTGGCAAGTCGCTACAGGCGACCACAAGGGCTACCGCGTAATACGATATCGTGACGGCACCCAAGAACAGTTGTGCGGCCCCTCGGGGCGGACCCGATACTTTAAGACGTATCGAGGGGCGGCATGCGCCGCTACTGAACAGAACTGGAAAGAGCCGCCTGCGGTGCCTACTCCGGACCCATACAAGAAGACCGATATGACTCATGCCGTGGAGGGCTACTGCCCGCATTGCGGATCGAATGAGTCTATCGACATACTCAACCGGGAAGAGCACCGGGGCGAGAAGATTCCGCTCGCGGACTGGTACGGCACGGAGTACCTGCACTGCAACAAGTGCGGCCGGGACTTCGAGCAGTTGTACGCCGCCACATTCGACGGCCAGAAACACACATATCATCGGCTCAACCCCGACGACAAACTGCGGAATGCGGCCGAACGATTGGCGCGAACCCTGGGCGATTTTATCGAGTCAGCGGAACTCGCGGCGAACCCGGAGGATGGTGTGCTCGATAGCCCGGAATGGTGCGAGGGCTATCGTACAGAGTTCGGGATGCGACGGGAGCTTGTGGAGAGCCCCGCGTTCAAACGATTGAAGGAGCGGTTGGAGCAGCTACAGCAGTCCCTCGATTGACCCTTCTCATCGCCCGGCGTCACCATGAGCCGGGTTTTTTATGCGCGCACGAAAAGCCTTAAAAATAGGCATTTTTCTCTTGACACGCCCCCCGCTATCGGATATAGTGACATTATGAGTATCAATGAGGGGTCAACGATGCAAAATGTCAGTCACGCCAAGCGAATCCACCGGGGCAATATGACAGTAGATTTGTTCCGTACCTCCGTGCTATCGGCTGATTCGGCGAGCCTCCTAACAAGTTTTTGCTCGCAAGCCAAATTTCAAGGATACTTCATATTGTGTCTACGCCTGGCCTCGGCGAGAGGGCCGCCAGTTTCCACATAGTCTACCACTGAGCGTTTTTTAAGTCAAGCATTTTCTTGGGGATTCCCAATCCCTGCCGGAGAAGGCCTATGCACAAACAACCCCCAATCGTGCCCAGCGCGGTAGCCCGCGAGTACAGCAATGGACTCATCGCCCGATACGGCATCCGCGCCGCAGCCGACATCGCCCGGTGCATCGCGGAACAGGTGCAGGCAGCGATCAACCAACAGAAGCGGATGCACCCTGCTGAATGGTGCGACAGTGCCGCGCCAGTGGCGCAGTCGCTACAACCCGAACCGCAGCCGGTGAAAAAATCCCCCGCGATGCCCCGAATCGGGGGCTAAAACGTCCGAACCGGAAAGCATTGTTGGAGGAGTACCTGATGAAAAAGACATTCAACGACTTCATTGATCTGTGTTGCGAACAAATCCCGTGGCCCGAGGCCGATGTGCGGCGCACGCTGGACGCGCACCTGGCCGCCGCTAAGCTCACGGCCCAGGATATCGAACTCTACATCAACTATCCTGAATTCACGCAGGCCGAACTCGCCGGCATGTACGGCATCTCGTTCCAAGCGGTCAGCGAGCGGCTGGCTCGCGTGCGCAGGGCGTGGCCGAGTCTGCTTCGGGACCCAGTGGTAGAGCAGCACGGGGTGCCGAGTCTGACCAACATGGCCCCCTACGAGCCGTGGATGGATGGCGACGTGAAGCACAAGTTTTAAGGCGTGCCCCGCGCCGGTAGCGGACGGCCGCTGGCATCGCAACGGGGCAGCGGGGCACGTTTTTCTTTTAACGGGGGTAACTATGGCAGGTTCCAAAGACACGAATCCGAAAGACGCTGTCGGCACAAAGAAGGTGCCGATTAGCACTGTGCCCTGCGGCCCACTGCTTGAGGTTGGCCTTGCCATGCTCGAAGGTGCGCGCAAGTATGGCCGTCACAACTATCGGGCGGCTGGTGTTCGCGCTTCAGTGTACTTCGACGCCATCATCGGCAGGCATCTTATGCCGTGGTGGGAGGGCCAGGACATTGACCCGGACAGCGGGTTGTCACACATCACAAAGGCCATCGCTGGCCTGTTCGTCCTGCGCGACTCTATGCTGATGGGTAACTGGGTTGATGACCGGCCGATCTGTAACAAGATCAACCTGGCTGAGTTGAATGCCAAGGCCGCTGAAATCATCGAGCGGTATCCCGACGCGAAGGAGCCGTTCACGCAGCAGCCGGCGGGCGATTCGGCCATAAAGCCCGATGATCCCGCTGACATGCTGTGTTTTTCGCCGAAGAAGTCGCCGACGTGCGGAGAGTGCCTGTATGGGCCTGGGAGCCCGTCGATCTCTGCTTGTCGCGATGATGTTTCGGAAGATGAAGTCGCTTGCGGTCTGTTTACGCCGAAAGGCGGTGCCTGATGCCCGGCGATGAACGCAATGACTGGGTCTGCACCTACACTGGGCGGCACGTCTACCCCCTGGCGATGCAAGCCGAGGACATCGACATCTGCGACATCGCCCACGCGCTCGCAATGAAGTGCCGGTATACGGGCCATTGCAGATACTTTATGAGTGTAGCTCAGCACTCGGTCTTGATGGCCCAATTCGACCTCCCAGGCACGAAGACCTGGCGGCTGCTGCATGACGCCGCCGAGGCGTATCTGCCCGATATCGCCTCGCCGATTAAGCATGAGTTTCCCCTCATCGTCGAAGCGGAGAAAAGAATCCTGTTGGCCGTCCAAGAGCGGTTCGGTCTCCCAGACTACGACTATGTCGCGGTCCACAAGGCCGATATTGCTATGTGTATCTGGGAAGGGCGGCGGCTGTTTGAGTACGATCCCGCTCCCCTGTGGTGGAGGAAACCGGACCCGATGCCGACGAAGACGTGGCGGTCATGGGACCCAGAAGAGGCGGAAGAAAGGTTTCTGAATGATGCGTGGGGGCTGGGGCTGGCATGAAGAATCGCGTTTTGGCTATCCCCGACTTGCACAACCCGGCTTGTCATCCCGGCGCACTGGCATTTTGCCGCGACCTATATGCGCAATACGATTGCAACCGCGTGGTCTTCATCGGGGATCTGGTCGATCATCAGGCCATTTCTTTTCATGCGAACAATCCGGAATGTCCCGGTCCCAAGGATGAGTACGAGCTGACGTTGAAGTGCCTCCGGCCGTGGGTGAAGGCGTTTCCCAAGGCCATCGTGACATACGGGAACCATGATGCCCGCGTGCTGCGACTGGCCGAATCGGTCAATATCCCCTCCGTCTACATCCGCGATTTTGCTGATGTGTGGGAAACGCCCGGCTGGACGTGGGTAGAGGATGTCAAAATCGACGACGTGTACTACTTCCACGGCGAGGGGTCCACTGGCGTGCATCCGGCATGGAATGCCATGCGGCATTATCTGATGTCCGTCGTGCAGGGTCATTGTCACGCGGCCAGCGGGGTCAAGTGGTCCGCCAACCCGGATCGTCGCACGTTCGGTCTCGATACCGGCTGCCTGATCGACGTGGACGCCTACCAGTTCGCCTACGGCAAGCATTGCAAGACCCGACCGATGCTCTCGGCGGCCGTCGTGCTCGACGGGATACCCCAGCACATCATCATGTCCTGTGGCCGAGGCGAGAAGTACCACAAGAGCAAGTTTCAGCGGAAGGGAGGAAGATGACCTTGCGTATGCCGAGCGTTCCAGCCCCCAAGGGTTTCCACTTCGAGAACGTCGAGGCGTACCGTACTCGGCAGGCCCTCGCGGCGGAGATCCGCGAGACTGTCGAGGCCCTGATCGCCAGCACCTACGTATCGGGCTACCTCGACACGCTGCGGAAATACCTCGCCGCCATCGAGCCGGGGACCGTGCGGGACTTCGCCCGACTGCCCGTGCCGGCGTCCAGCCCTTGTGACGCGCGGGGCAGGACGAACATTGCATGCGTGTACGCCAAGCTCTCGTTCCTGATTCAATTGTTTTGGGATCAGGCGTTGGATGGAACGAACAACGCTGGGGTCATCCGGGGGCATCTGGCGGACCTCCGGGCTTGGGCGGCGCATGGGATTGACAAGTGTGTACGTGTCGGGAATGAGCGGGAAGGGTGGACGTTACAAGCATGACCGTGACTTGGCAATCACAACTCGAATCGGCCGGATTCCCCACTGAGGCGGTAGTCCTCGATTTTGAGACCTACTTCTCGAAGGACTATTCCCTCCGGAAACTCTCTACAGTCGAGTTCGTGATGGATGAGCGGTTCGAGGTCACGGGGCTGGGATTTCGGATACTCGGCACGGAGCCAAGCGGGTTTGCTATACCTTATGACGTAGTGGGGGCAATCGAGAATCTTCAGTTTATTTATGATACCGACCTCTCCGGCGTCACTGTTGTTGTCCAGAACGGTAAATTTGACTGCCTAATTCTCCGCGAGAAATACGGCATCACGCCGAAGTATGTTGTCGATATCCTCGACTTGTCCCGGCACTTGGACGCCCGCGACAGACACGACCTCGATCATCTCGCCAAGAAGTATCACGCCCCGATGCCGAAGGGCGACACGATGCAGTTCGAGGGCCTGCACTGGCAGGATATGACTGAGGAGCAGCGAGCCTCCCTCGCCGACTACTGCTCGACAGACGTGGAGATCGAGAGTTATCTGTTCAAGACTCTTCTGCCGCGTCTGACGTGGCCGCAGGTAGAGCTGCGCATCGCCAACCAAACGCTTCGGCAGTTTCTAATCCCGCAGATCCAAATTGATATGGAACTCGGCGAGCGGCTGATCGTGGATATGTCCGCTGAATTACAGAGGCCCGTCGATGCGGTAAATGCCCTGGGCGTGCGGGTCGTCGAGCCGGGCAAGCGAATCGGGCGGACCCGGAGGCCCCCGGCCGTGCGGCGGGTGACTGCGGCCGATGTGAGCAAGGACAGCACGTTTCTGTCCCTGCTCAAGTCGGCTCTGCCCGAGGGCGTCCCGATGAAGCAAGGCAAGAAAAAGATGATTCCGGCCCTCGCCAAGACCGATACCCAATGCGACTACCTCCTCTCACACCCCTCCGATAATGTGCGTCTGCTCATGGAAGCGCGTAAGGCCACGGATAGCTGGCCTACCCACATCTCCCGCGTGCGGAAACTGATGGCTCAAGCCGCCGCACGCGGGGGGTATCTGGGCGCGCCCCTCGTTTACTACGGGGCGCATTGTATGCCCGGTGACGCCGAGGTGTTGACAAGAGGGGGGTGGGTGCCGCTTCGTGTGTGGGCTGAAGGGGAAATCGTACAATGGACGCCGGATGGCAACTTGAGCTTTCGAGGTGCCAGAAATAATAGCTTTTTCATAGATGAGACGTGTGTGCGGGTCGATGCCCCATACCTCCAGGCACTTTATACTAAAGGACATACAGTTCCCCGATTTGGTTCTGGGGCGAGGCAATTCATGCCGTGTGAAGCGGGCATGCTGCTGGAACGCTCTGTGTCTTATCTGCCTATCAGTGGGCGATTAAAGCAGGCCGGCACTATTACATCGGATCAAATTCGATTACTGGTTGCCGTCCAGGCGGACGGCCACTGGCAGTTAAGCAACGGGCGTGAACTACGGTTTGGACTGACCAAGAAACGCAAACAAGCGCGGCTCAGGGAGTTGTTGCGTGCCGCCGGGGTGCCCTACCGCGAGTGTGTGTTCTCATCACATCCGGGAGAAGTGACCTTTCGGATTCGATATGCGGATTGTCCTGAGTGGCTGTCCCCGGAGCGAAAGACATTTGGGCCGTGGCTGTTGGAGGCTCCTACAGGTGCCTTGTTCGCCTTCATAGAGGAACTGGTCTATTGGGACGGGCATAGCGGAGCGATGCCGGAGTATTCTTCTAAGCTGGCCGTGAACCATGAGTGGGTGCGAACGATTGCTCATCTTACGGGTATCGGTGCGCGGACATGTAAGAGTGGGTGGACAACAACGCTTCGCAAGACGCGGTCCCCTGGCATGACTGAAGTTAGACCTCAGCATTGTACAGAAGTCCGGTATGTTGGGGCTGTCTATTGCCCGACCACGGAGACCGGATACTGGCTGGTGCGGTATGGCGGCGCAATACACGTCACGGGCAACACGGGAAGGTGGTCGGGGACCGGGGGGATCAACTTTCAGAACTTCGGAGCCCGCGATGTCCACGATCTCATCAAACAGGTGGGGCAGATGCTCACGGCTCCTGAGGGGTATGTTTTCGGTACCGGCGACCTCAGCCAGATCGAGGCCCGCGTCGTGGCGTGGTTCGCCGGGCAGGAGGACCTCCTGGAGGCGTTCGCCCAGGGGCGGGATATCTACAGCGAGTTTGCCCAGGAGCAGATCTATCACAAAGAGACCCGCAAGCCCCGCAAGGACGACCCGCCGAAGCTTGCCAAGGCCCTGACCACACGGCGAAACGTTGGAAAGGAGACGATCCTCGGTGCGGGATTCGGCATGGGCGGCAATACGTTTTACGAGCGATGCAAGCAGAAGCCATCCCTCAAAGAGGCCCTTGCCTCGGGAGAACTGACGTTCGAGCTGTGTCAGCGGGCCATTGCGGTTTACCGCAAGCGGTTCAGCCTGATCCCGGTGTTCTGGCGCGAGCTTGAGAAGGCGTGGCGGTTCGTCGCCCGGTACAAGGACCAGCAGGCTACGGTGAGCCATCAGGGCCGCACGCTGCGGTTCTGGAACGAGGGCGGCACGGTGGTTATCCAATTGCCGTCGAGCCGGTGTCTGTTCTACCCTCATGCGGCGGTCAGCCCGGATGATATCTGCCGATATCGGTGGGGGCATGTGTATGGTGGGTCACTCACGGAGAACGTAGTCCAGGCAACGGCACGGGACATCTTCGCCCTCGGCCTGCTGCGGATGGAGGATGCAGGCATGAACACGCTCTTCTCTGTCCACGATCAGGCCGTGAATCTTGTGCCCAGACAGAATATCCACCAGCTCGCCGAGATGCACGCCCTCCAATGTGTGCTCCCCCCGTGGGCCGAGGGCCTGCCTGTTGCTACCGAAGGAGATCTGACCAAGGCGTATCACAAGACATGAAAGGCCGTAACTATGCCCGCGAAAGATCGGAACTGCATCGTAAGGTTCGTCCGCTTGGCGACTTCGTGGCCCAGGCGGCTCGTGCGAAGCGCAGCGGAATACCGCTTTCTTCGCCGCCTCGGGTTCGACCGCAATACGGCGTGGTCGCGCCGCTGGTGCAGCCACGAGTACCTGCGGAATCGCCCGACGCCTCGGGTGCGGGAGGGTCTCGTCGCGTTCGAGATGGAAACCGCCGCGAGGCTCCGGTCCTCCGGGCGTGCCTCAAATGGCTCCACGCAAAAGGGATAATGACCTGGAGGAATAACACCGGCACGGCTTGGATCAACGGCCAGCCGGTGAGTTTCGGCTACCCCGGATCGGCCGACATCACAGGCATCCTACCAGATGGTCGTCGGCTGGAGATTGAGACAAAATCTGCGACCGGCAAGCAGAGCGAGAAACAGCGGACCTTTCAAGCGAAGATCGAGGCCAACGGAGGAGTATATCTTCTGGTCCGATCCGTCGAGGAGCTGGAGGAACAGCTACATGGGTACCTGGGTGATGAAAGAGGGCAATGCCTACTGGAATGATCGGGCGAAACAGTGGACCAGCCGAGAACTCGCCACGGAGTTCACCGATTCAGAGGTAGACGGAATCGAACTGACCGGGGATGCCCACTGGGAGTGGGCGGAAATGCGCTGATGGGACAAATTATCTTAGGCGACTGCTTAGAGATACTCCCGACGCTGCCTGAACAGAGTGTGGACCTCGTGTTCGGTTCCCCGCCCTACGAGGACTGCCGAACTTATGGCATCGACTTCAATCTCAAGGGGCAGGCGTGGGTGGATTGGGTGGTGCAAGTCTACCGCGAGAGTCTGCGGGTCTGCCGGGGTCTCACGGCGTTCGTGGTAGAGGGCAAGACCCGCAAGTTCCGATGGTCGGCGACACCTGCCTTGTTGATGGCCGACCTCCATCGGGCCGGGATCACGCTGCGGAAGCCGCCGGCGTTTCACCGCGTAGGCGTGCCGGGCAGCGGTGGACCGGATTGGTGGAGGAACGACTACGAGTTCGTCGTCTGCGCTACGAATGGTGGCAAGCTGCCGTGGTCGGACAACACTGCCTGCGGGCATCCGCCGAAGTGGGCTCCTGGCGGGGAGATGTCGCATCGAGTAGCGAATGGGGCTCGTGTCAATCAGTGGGGGCACTCTTTCGCATCCGGTGGAGCGGGTGGGGACAAGGACCATATATCATGCCAAACACCGAGACCGTCTCACAGAGAGGTTAAAATGATCTCTGCTCGCAACCCTGATGGTACCCGCGACAACGACAAAGGCGAGTCCTACGTGGCTCCGGTCCTGGCGAATCCGGGCAATGTTTTACACTGCATCGTGGGCGGCGGCGTCATGGGTTCCCGTCTCGCCCACGAGAACGAAGCCCCATTCCCTGAGAAGCTCGCCGAGTTCTTCATCCGGTCCTTCTGTCCGCCGGGTGGCACGGTTCTTGACCCCTTCGGCGGAAGTGGTACGACGGCCGCCGTCGCGGAGAAACACGGTCGCAACTGGATCAGCATTGATGTTCGCGAATCTCAAGTGGAACTTATGAATCGCCGCCTCCGCGAGGTGCGCGGACGGCCTGCAATGCCAACTGTTTAATAAGGGGAAATCCATGAAGCTCGAAATCTACGGAAAGCCTGCGCCTAAAGAGGAGCCGCCGGTGAGGTTGAGGCTGGTAAGGGCACTGGACGGCGCGATCATGCTGGAGGCTGTTGATGAGGGGGGGTCGCGTGTGTTCGCAGGCAACCTCCTTTACTTCAGCGAGACAGGCCGCATCATCCGTCAGCGGGGGGTGAGTCCCGATCTTGGCTTTGACCTCGACGAGCAGGGCTGCATCAAAATGGGGGATGAGGAATGATGCGCGAACTCCGTCTGTCTGCCACAGCCAACGCCGACTACCTGGCCTGTCAGCGGCGATATCTGCTGACCTACCTGTGCGACCTGACGCAGGACAAAGACAAGGATTCCACCCGCGTCGGCGGCAATTGGCATGGTTGTCACGAGATGCTGGAGCACAAGGCCGGGGTCGTCTGCCCCGACTGCTCCCGGCACGAAGAGATCCGGCCCGACTGCTGCGTCTGCGGCGGGACCGGCTACGTCCTGGCCGACCCGATGGACCGCGTGGCGCGGTATCTGAATCGGTGCTACGCCATCGTGCCCGACAACAAAACTCATGATGATTGGGAGCTGGAGCGTGTCATACTTTTGTATTCCTTGTCCGGGCATCGGTGGTGCCACTCTGGTTCGGAGGATCGTTGGGAGGTCATCGGATCGGAGATTAAGTTCGAGGTCCCGGTCATCAACCCGGATACAGGCCGCAAGCTTCCCAAGGCTGTATTCGTCGGCAAAATCGACAGGCTCGTCCGAGACCGACAAACTGGGCTCATCTACGTTTGGGAGCGGAAAAGCACTTCCCAGCCCATCACCAGCGAGGACTACTGGACCGGCCTGACCCAGGGCGACCAGATCAGCGGCTACCTCTACGGTGGCCGATACGCCCAGGCGTGCGGGATGCTCCGGCCCTACGGGGCCAACCCCGAGGACCCGCCGATCCAGGGGGCCTGGTGCGATGTGTGGCACAAACCCGACATCAAGCCCAAGCGGGTGAGTAAGGCCGACCTCAAGACGCTGTCAGAGACAGGGGAATACTGTGGTACGGAGGTCAGTTACCTCGCCACCGGCAATCCGCCGGAGGTCGAGACCCCCGAGATGTATGGTGCCCGCCTCCTCGCGGACATCGCCGAACGACCGGAGCATTATTTCGCTCAACGCGAGGTCTCCCGCACCGACCGCGAACTCGAAGCGTTTCAACTCCGTCTGTGCAAGCTTGCTAAGCAGATCCGGGCCGTGGAGAAGGGCGACCTGTGGTGTCACAACCTGCAATCGTGCGAGGCGAAGTGGCGGTGCGAGTTCCTCGATTTGTGCAGGTCCGGCGTAGAGATCGGCCCCGATACCGTGCCGCCGGGATATTGCAGGCGGCATACTACCCCAGTGGAGGTCGTACTGGAATGACATTCGATGAATTCAATCAAGTCGTTGCCGAGGCAGAGAGTGTTGAGCAGCGGGCGAACGAGGTAGTGCAGCAACTCGCTCGAATTTGCGTGGGTCGCCTCCGAAGTTCTCACGCATCGGTATATGTCCTCGCTCGGCTGAAACGAGAACTCCGTGATTTTGATTTACGAGACTATTCTTGGAGGGACAAATAATGCCCCCACGAGCACCCGCGCCCCGAATCAGTGCCGCGTCAAGCCGGCCGGCGATCCCGACGAAATCCTTTACAGTAATGCCCTGGACCGGCTCCGGCCAAGGCGAGAAGGTCATTCTCTACGCCCCAAGTGGGATGGGAAAAACCACTCTTGCCTCGATGGCCCCTGATCCTGTGTTCATCGGCGTCGATGATGGCGGGCGAATGATCCGCAATCCCAAGACCGGCCAGCCGATCCTTCATGTCCCCGGCATCGAGACATTCAGCGATGTGCGGGCGGCTTTGCAGAGCAACGTATTCGACGACCACGCCACAGCGGTCATCGACACCGTGACGATGCTCCAGCACTGGGGCCTGCCGTTCATGTTCGCCACGATCCCCCATGAGAAGGGTAACCGCGTCACGAGCATCGAGAGCTACGGCTACGGCAAGGGCTATCGGCATCTGTTCGACCTGATGCACGATGTCCTCGCCGACTGTGACCGCCTCGTCCGCACGGGCAAAAACATCATCCTGATCGCTCAGGAGGCCGCCGTCGCCGAGACGAATACCTCCGGGGAGAACTACCTCAAGAGCGGCCCGAGCCTGCACCACTCCGACAAATCGAGCGTTCGCAAGGATTATATAGAGTGGGCCGATCATGTGTTCCGCATCGGCTGGGAGGGCGCGGCGGTCGAGGATCGCAAGATTACCCCGGTTAAGGGTCGCATGGTGAGTGTCCACCCGGACGCCACGTTCGAGGCGAAGAGCCGCACGCTCGGGGCGGACTGTGCTGCGGTGACATTCACTGACCCGAAGGACGACAGCATCTGGCGGCTTCTCTTTAATAAGGAGTAACGCAATGACCCCCAAGCGCGACGCCCTCTGCCCGTGCGGCAGTGGGCATAAATACAAAAAATGTTGCGGCAAATCGCCCACGGAAGAACAGCGTCGGCGATGGGCCAAAATCAGGAAACTGTTCTTAGTGGGGAACTAACGATGGAAAAGATTCCGTTCAGTAAGATCAAGCCCGGTACATTTTTCCGTATGAAGGGGAAGACCCTGTACCAGCGGGGGCGGGGGTCTGTCGGCCTCAGTCAGATCGTGTCGGGTCCGAGGACCGGCCAAGCGCAATTCTTTGATGATGGTGAGATCTACCCGCTCAACACCCCCGTCACCCCGGTCAACGCCCGCATCGTCATCGACGGCTGAGTGTCAGCCGCGAATCAATCCGTCTTTTGTCAGGAGTCACTATGTCCAACATCAGTCAATCCGGTACGTATCGCGGCAGCGTCATCGACCGGGGCCTCAGCAATTCCTCCGGCGGGCACTTGCAGCTCGAAATCACCATGCAGGCGACGGAGCGGTACAACGAAGAGGCCCAGGTCTGGGAGCCGTTCAACTACGAGGACTCCGAGGCTCAGGCGTACCTCAACCTCGTCACCGGCAAGGAGAAGGAGAACTCGGTCAACTGCCGCCAGATCATGCGCGCCCTCAACTGGGACGGCATGTCGTGGTCCCCGCTGAACGACCTCAACAGCGGCCTCGCCGGGCAGATTCAGTGGCGCATGGGGATGGAGACCTACAATGAGGTCGAGCGGTGCAAGGTGCAGGGCATCGACGCCTACGACGCCGCCCCCGGACGCAAGGTCGAGAAGCTCGACGCCGCCGCGGTCCGCGCCCTCGACGCCAAGTACGCTGGAATCCTGAAGGGCCTCGGCGGCGGTCCCAAGCCCAAGACGGCCAGGCCCGCGACTCCGGCACCGGCGGCGGACCCTACGCCGTCCGCGAGTGGGACCCCGATGCCGACCCCCTCGACGACCCCTACTCCCTCGGCGTCTCCTGAGTCCGCCAAGCCCAAGCGTGGCCGCCCCGCGACACCCAAGGCTGCCGCCCCCAAGGCTGCCGCCCTGAGTCAGGCCGACGCCTGGACTGCCTACACAGACAAGGCCAGCGACAAGACGGACCTGGAGGTCCAGAACACCTGGGTCGCAGTCGTCAAGGACGTGTACGGCGGCGATGAGAACGTAGGGGAAGACTGGTCCGGCGTCGTCGCGGAATGTCTCCAGAGGCTTGGCCTGTAGATGAGATCTATTTGGGGCACGGAGGCCCCCGCTGTGGGGTAGGTGTGAACTACTACAATGAATTCGATCCGTATACCGCTCAATGGCTCCGCAATCTCATCGCGGCTCATCTGATCCCCGACGGCTATGTTGATGAATGCAGTATCGTGGAGGTACGCCCCGATGACCTCACTCCCTATACCCAGTGTCACTTCTTCGCCGGGATCGGCGGCTGGCCCTACGCCCTCTGCCTTGCGGGCTGGCCCGCCGACCGTCCCGTGTGGACCGGCTCATGCCCCTGCCAGCCTTTCTCCTGTGCGGGCAAGCGGAAGGGCACTGCCGATACCCGTCATCTCTGGCCGGAGTTCTTCCGTCTCATCAAGGAGTGCCGTCCTTCAGTCGTGTTTGGCGAGCAGGTTGCGAGCAAGGATGGGCTGCGATGGCTCAATGGAGTACAGACTGACTTGGAAAGAGCGGACTACGCCTGCGGGGCGTGTGATCTGTGCGCTGCGGGCATCCGGGCACCGCACATCAGACAACGGCTGTACTGGGTGGCCCAGTCCACGAACTCCGTCTGGAGGAGCGAGTGCAAATATGAAGCCGAATCATATGCACAAGTTGGAAGAAGCGGTGACGCTGGCGGGCTGGCCCACGCCGAACGCGGGGCCGCAGAACGATGGCGACACGACTTGGGAACAACGTCGGGAAGCACTGAAGGCGGAGCACAAGAACGGAAACGGTTTCGGGCTGACGCTGGGGATGGCCGCAACGCTGGCAGGCTGGAATACCCCGCGCTCGACAGACGGCAGCAAGGGCGGGCCGAATCAGTCGGGAGGGGCGTTGCCGGCGGATGCAGCGATGGCGGGCTGGGCGACCCCGGCGAGTCGGGATCACAAGGACGGAGCCTGCGAGAATGCCGACGTGAAAGTGAATTGTCTCCTTGGTCGGCAAGCATTCCTGTCTCCTGCCGTGACGGGAAAATCCGCCGGATCAGTTCTCAACCCGGCGATGTCCCGCTGGCTTATGGGATTCCCCGCGATATGGGACAACGCCTCCCCGCACTGGCCGGACTGGTCAAGGGTGCAAGGCGCAATCGCGTCGGGCGTTTGAAGGGCTACGGCAACGCCATTGTTCCGCAGGTAGCCGCTGAGTTCATAAGGGCATGTATGCCATGAAGAAACTCGACTTCAATGATTTACTGCTGACCTTTCAGGGAAATATGGTTTCCTCCTTGGTGGACGCCCTCGCCGCCGACCTCGGCGTGACCCCAGACTCTATCCGCCGGCTTGGGGTCGGCTACTATCCCGCCGAAGGCTGCTGGATTTTTCCCGAACGAGACGGCAAGGGCAACGTCATCGGCCTGTTGCGACGTTATCAGGACGGTAAGAAGTACACTTGGGAAGGCTCGAAGCGAGGGCTGTATTATGAAAGTGTGGGTCTACAACAAGCGGACCAAGCAGTACCAGAATATCGACCCCGATTCATCCGAGTTGGAGACGCTGGAGTCGAGTGCCCTATCTGCCACAGAGAGAACGATGGATGCCTCCTGTCTGATGACGACTACACTGACCCGGCCGTGGTTATTTGCGTCCGAGTCGCCGAAGGTGCGGAGCGTCGCCTCGAAACTGGGGCGGGATACCTCCATCGTCGTCATGCCCAGCCTGATTATAGAGGGCGAGCGGAATCTGTGCTGTGTGTATCCTCCGACCAGCCGGTGGTTATCACTGAAGGAGCGAGCGATTGTTTGGCTGCGATGTCTCTGGGCTATGCGGCTGTGGGCAAGTCCAACGCATCGGGCGGCAATAAAGACCTCGCGGGGTTGGCCCAAGGACGGCATGTTATCCTCGTCGGCGACCGGGACCCGCATGGCGTGGGTCAGCATGGTATGGAATCCACGTATCAAACGCTTCGTCCGGTGGTTGCGTCGATAGTCAAGGTCCTGCCGCCCGAGGGCAAAGGCAAGGACCTGAGAGCCTGGCATCCAACACGTGAGGAATTTGACGCTCACGTCGCCAAGGCGGGCGTGACGACCGACGACGGCTCGGTCCTCCAGGACACGACCCCGTTCGGCCTGGTCAAAGCCTGGGTGCAGCGGAACCATGTGCGGGACGGCGACAGGTTGCTCCACTACATTAACGGCGATTACTATCGCTGGAACAGCGGGGTTTACCGCAAAACATCCCAGGAAGAAATCAAGTGCGAGTGGTATCAGTTTTTCGGCGAGACGCAGGGGCAGGTCCCAACCAAGGACGGTGTAAAGATCATATCGTTCGCCCCTGACCGCAAGTTTATCGGCAACATCCACGACGCCGCCTCTTCGTTCCTGCACGTCCGCATCGAGGACGGTGTGCATGAGCCGTTTTCCATCCGCGCCCGCGCCCCGATGGACCTGGCCCGCGCGGTGATCTTCCAGAACGGAATCCTCTACGTCGGCGATGGACGGTTCGCGTCCCTGACCCCAGACGTGTTTGTGACGAGCACGCTGCCGTTCGAGTACCGCCCCGGCATGGCCTGCCCCCTGTGGAAGTGGTTTGTCGAGGATGTGTTCGACGGCGATTTGGAATGCGTGGCCTTGTTGCAAGAGTGGTTCGGCTACAACCTGATCGCCTCAAATCACATGCAGTCGATGATGTTCTTTTTCGGCGTGCCGGGCTCGGGCAAGAGCACTACGGCGGGCGTCCTGGAGGCGATGCTCGGGCGGAACCGCTGCTGCGGGGCGAACACCAACAACTTCCGCACCCTGTTCGGCAGGGAGGCCCTGCTCAACAAGTACGCGGCGATCATGTCCGAGAGCCGCGACACAGCCCGGCGGGACATCGACCAGCTCTTGCAAACATGGAAGGCGATCACCGGCGGCGACCTGATGAACGTGGCCCGCAAGTACAAGCAGGCCGTGGACGTGAGCCTGTTCTGCCGGCTGACCTACGTGGCGAACGAGGCGATCCCCTTCGACGATGGGTCGCAGGCGATGGCCGCGCGAATGAATCTGCTGTACTACGGCAAGAACTACCGCAAGCTCAACCCGGATCGGGAACTCGTCTCCAAGCTCAAGATGGAACTCCCCGGCATCGCCCTGTGGTCCATCGAGGGCCTCAAGCGACTCCTCGCCAACAACCGATTCACGGTCCCGGCGCGATCGCGGGCACACCTGGCGGAGATCGCCGACCTGACCAACCCGGTCGGTGCCATGCTCGACGAGTGCGTGGAGCGGTTTATCGGGGCCGGACACGCGGAGCACCGGGTCGAGGTCAACACTTTATACGACCTGTGGAAAAACTGGTGTGACGTGAACATGAGCCGCACGAGCCTGTCCCAAATCGGTTTTGGGATGAAGCTCGCCAACTTGGCGAACCCGATCAGAAAGAAACGGACCACGGAGGCGGGGAAGCGCGTGAATATCTACCCCGGTATTGCGATTCGCCCGGAGGCGGCGGAGAGGTACTTGAAGCGATGATCGAGATGCCGAGAGTGTCGAGCGGGTTACCTGTCAATCAGGTTATTTGCGGCGACTGCCTGGAGGTCATGCGGGACTGGCCCGATGGGTGCGTGGACCTCGTACTGACGGACCCGCCGTATGGGATTGGCGAGAACAATAAGAAGAATCTCAGTCGGTCCGTTCTGGCGCGGAATACGGATTACGGGGAGTATAACTGGGACCGGACAAAGGTATCCGATGAAACTATACGCGAAATGATCCGCGTCTCACGCAATCAGATTGTATTCGGCGGCAACTACTATGCCTCTGTGTTGGGCAATACGTCCTGCTACATCGTGTGGGATAAGGACAATGGGGCCAACGATTTTGCTGATTGTGAATTGGCATGGGCATCGTTCAAGAAGGCTGTCCGCAAGGTTAAATGGAGGTGGCATGGGATGTTACAGGAGCCGGGACATCCCAAAGAGAAGCGAGTTCACCCCACACAGAAGCCTCTCGGTGTCGCCCTGTGGATAGTCGAGCGGTATAGCCAACCAGGGCAGACCGTCCTCGACCCGTGCTGTGGGTCCGGGACATTCTGTCTTGCTGCCAAGCAACTCGGCCGCAACTACATTGGCATCGATATTTCCGAGGATTACTGTCACATCGCCCGCGCACGCCTGGCCGTAGTTGAGATGGGCGCGTCGGCGGAGGCGGCAGAGAGGTACTTGAAGCGATGATTGGGATGCCAAGAGTGTCGGGAGGTCCTACATCTGTCTCAATGGCCGCTAAAACCGGAAAGTCGGCCTTTGCACGCGCTCACTTCTCATCGGCAAAGATGAACTGGCGTACTCCCCGTGAGATTTATGCGGTTCTCGATTCCGAGTTCGCCTTCGACTTCGATCCTTGCCCTTCAGGTCCGCAATTTGATGGGTTGTCTATCGAGTGGGGCCGGTGCAATTTCGTGAACCCGCCCTACGGTCGGGAGATCGCCCTATGGGTCAGAAAGGGCTATGACGAGCGGAGAACGGGGAAGACGGTGGTGTTCTTAATCCCGAGTCGCACCGACTCAGCCTACTGGCACGATTACATAATGCAGGCCGACGAGATACGCTTCATCAGAGGGAGACTGCGGTTTGAGGGCGCGAAGAACAGCGCACCCTTCCCGAGTTGTGCCGTTGTATTCCGAGGACATACACAAGGATAGGAGGACCTATGTATCAATGTACCACCTGCGGGGCGAGATTTGAGACCCCCGTGGTAGTGACTGTGCAGAGGGCGGGCGAGCCGTCGTTCGACATCGAGACCTGCCCCGAGTGTGAAAACGATTGTCTGGAGGACCTATGGGATTGCGAGCAAGAGTAGAACATCTTGAGAATCTGGCCCGGCTGCGTGAAGAGGAAATCCGCGAGTGTCAGGCAGAGATTACCGTCTTCGGCCGGAGGATAGAACAACTCCAGTGCGGGGCGAACACTGGGCATACGCCGGTGTTCAAGAAGGTACTGCCCCTCCCCGGAGCTGGCGTCATCTACATATTTGAGTGTGCCGAGTGCAGCCAGCGTGTCTACCGCGGGGCTCGCGAACTGACCGACGAGCAGCGATGCGGCCTGCGCGCCCTCGGCTATGATGTTCCCGAAGTAACCAATAAACAGGAGGACCGATGAAAAAGCTATTGTGGATTAGTGTGGCGTTAACCATTCTCGCGGTGGCCGGATGCACAGTGCTGACCGCCGTGGACCCGAACACCGGGCAGACCATCACGAGCTACGGGCTTGACCCGAACAACGCCGTGGTGCAGACTCTCGACACCGTCGCCGAAGTCGGCACGGGAATCGGCGTGGCTGTAGCCCCTTTCCTCGGGGGGACGGCGGCCTTGGTGCTGTCCGGCCTGGCGGGTGCGTTTGCAGCGTGGAAGAAGGTATCGGCGAAATTGAAGGTTGCGAGGACCCTGGGCAAACAGATGACGGCGACGACGACCGCCCTGGTGACGGCTATCGAGACGTTCAAGACGCTCAGCCCGGACGCGTGGAACACCCTCGGCGAGAAGATCACGGAGCAGTTGACGAAGCAGGGGGTGGATGCGGAGAAGATCAAGGAAATTATCAACGCCATCCGGGCCTCGCTGACATGATCCGCAGGCTGCTGGTCATCGGCATGGTGTTGCCGTATGTGGGGTTGTGCGTCTACGACCTCACATGCGGCAGGCCGCGAACGGGTGTTGCCAGTGGACTGCTGGCCGTCGTAAATGCGTTGATATACTGGAGATGATTGATGCGATACATCGTACTACTCGCGGCAGTGCTGGTCACGGCCCCCCTGCTGCTCGGACAGGCGGAGTGTCCCGACCAGGTCTTTGCGGACATCTCTCAGTGTCCCGCGACCCTCGATCCGAACCGGATCGCCGTGGACCCCTACGAGCAGCGGATGTGCTGCCTCGGCTGGATGTACGCTGTGGCCGGTTCGCCCTGGGTGTGGGAGCGGCGGTACTGCGACCCGGATGACGACGAGATGACGCTGACCTCCGACACGGGCGTCTTGACTACCAACGCCGACGGGACCTACAGCGTGACGGGCACGTCGTCGGTACCGGGCGTGACCTATGTGACCCTGACGCTCACGGATCAGCCGGCGGCGAATCAGACCCCGATCACCCGCAAAGGCACGTTCGCGGTGATCGCCGTGCCTCGTAACAAACCGCCGAGTTTATGTGGAGGACAGTCGTGACAACCCTCAAAGATCTCAAAGGCGTCGGCCCGGTGAAACTTGCCGGGCTCAAACGCCTCGGAATCGAAACGGTGGAGCAACTCCTCCACCACTACCCATCGAGTTACACATTCGCGCCGCCCCTTGGTCGCCCCTTGGTTGAGGGACAGCCGGCCACAGTCGTAGGCACAGTGGCGAGCGTGTGCAACCCTAATCACAACTTCGTGGTCGTCCTCGATTCCGGCGTGCGAATCATGTGGTTCGGTGGGCGGTACCTCCGCGAGTCGATCTTCGCGGGCTCGCGGCTGATGGTGTCGGGCGCCGTGACGCACGGCGGCTTCACGAACCCCGAGTGGCGCGTCCTCAAGCCCGGCGAGACTCCGAACCCGTCGGACCTGAACACTGTGACCTATCCAGTCACGTCGGGGATCACGAGCAAGGACATCGGGCGGTGGGTGCGGCAGCTTTCCGCCAGCGTATTCACGGATAATGCCCTCACTTGCATCCACGAACCCGCAACCCAGGAGGAGGCCGATTGGGCACGCAGATGTCTCAAACACGACGAACTTTTCTATATGCAGCTTGCCCTCGCCCTGCGCCGGGCACGCCGTGAACAGGTGTCGCCGAATGTACGGTGTATCCTGCCGTTGGGCGACCTCGCCCACTACTTCCCGTTTGCCCCCACCCCCGATCAGGCGGCCGCCGCGCGGGATATTTTGGCCGACATGAGCCGGTCGCGCGCCATGAATCGCCTTCTTCAAGGAGACGTAGGTTGTGGAAAGAGCTATGTAGCCGCCTACGCAGCCATCGTCATGGCCTTCAACGGGGGCCAAACGGTGATCCTGTGCCCGACGGAGATCCTCGCCCGCCAGCACTACGAGACGATCAAGGGCTATTTCGAGCGGGCGGGGGTAGCGTGTTTCCTGGTATCGGGGGGAGAAGTCAAAGCCGCCACGAAAAGGAAAGGATTCGACGGCAACATCATAATTGGGACTACCGCCATACTATCGGAAACTGCGGTGTTCCGCAACCTCGGCCTCGTCGTCGTGGATGAGCTGCACAAATTCGGCGTCGAGCAGCGGGCCGCGCTCCGACGCCACGGCAACCCCCACTGCCTCAGCATGTCGGCGACCCCGATCCCCCGTACTATCGCCATGACCGTCTTCGGCGACCTCGATGTGTCGGTAATCCAGTCCATGCCACCAGGGAGGAAACCAGTAAAGACGTGGTGGGTCACGAATTTGAATAGTGTGGTTTGGCGATTTACCGGGGTAGGCCCCGCCAACGGATACCCGGACCTGCACGCACATGATGTGCTCGAACGTGAACTCGCCGCCGGCCATCAGGTCTACGTCGTCTGTCCACGGATCGAGGCACTCGACGATGAGATGCGGGCGGTGGAGGAAGTGGCGGAGGAGTACGAGGCACTATTTCCCGACACGCGAGTTGACTGCCTGCACGGCCGCATGACCCCTGTAGAGAAGCAGCTTGTAGCCAAGTGGTGGGCAGACCCCATGCCGTGGGGCCGAATCCTCGTCTCCACGACAGTTGTAGAGGTCGGCGTAGACAACCCGAACGCTACAGTCATGGTGGTAGAGGGGGCCGAGCGATTCGGCCTGGCACAGCTCCATCAGCTCCGTGGTCGCGTCGGCCGAGGAAGCGAGCGGTCCTATTGCTTCCTCTTATCCGACACGGACTCCGCCGAAGGCAGGGCTCGCCTGCGGGCGATGGAGCGGACGAACGATGGCTTTGAGATCGCCGAGCAGGACCTCAAACTTCGAGGACCGGGCGAACTTCTCAGCACTCGTCAGCACGGACTTCCAGACCTCAAGATTGCTGATCTGGTCGAGGACTACGACCTGCTCGTGGAGGCCCGTAAGGAGGCGGCAGAACTTGTGGCGAAGGGGCCTCTGCCGGATGGTGTGCAGAAGGAGTTGGAGAGACGGTATGGTTCGACACTGGTATTAGGAGACGCGGCATGAATCTATGCGACAAAGGGCATGAGGAAGTGTGTTTCGAGGGGCGTAATTGCCCCGTATGTGAGAAGATGGCAGAAATTGAGATGCTGGAGAATGATGTTTGTGATCTCCAGGTTGCGATAGAACGCTTGGAGGCCGATGAATGACCCCCGCCGAGGCCCACATCCTCCAGTGGCTCCGCACGCAGGCCGCCCGTCGCGACCGCGTGCTCGCCGATGCCGTAAACATGGGCGTCGTACTCTCCATCGAGACGGTACCCGAGAGCGGCTGGCGGGTGCGTGTCCGGTCTAAGCGGGGGGTGGAGCATCGACTGGTAATCAGACAACATCCGGTGACGAGCGAGCCGACCCATTACTATAGGGAGAGGGAGGAACAGAGTTGAAACCACGCACCTATCCTGGCTACATCCCCCGTAAACGGATTCGGGCGGTTATCCGCAAGAAAACCGGCACGCTCGTATCCGAGCAACGCATCGGCCGCTGGATCAACACCGGCGAACTCCAGATGCTCAAAGTGCCCAGCGGTTGCGGCTATTGCTGGTTTACGAAGGATGCCTGGATCGAGGACCTGATCCGCCGATACTCTTGACGACCCACCGCACGGCGGCACCCACCGCCAGCACGACCAGGCAGATGACCCCAATAATCAATGGGGCGACCTCGCGCCAGAACACGATTGCGTCCACTATGGTATCGCGCATAGGACCTCCTTTGCCCCCGGTATCGGCTATACACTCCGGCGACTTTAGCCGCTCCTGGCGATCATCGTGACCAGGCTTACTACGGTCGTACCCAGTCCAAGGACCGCCGACACCACGGCGGCGATGAAGGCGGAGGACAGACGGACGTGCAACTGTACGTGTTCCTCGGTCCATTTCATCTGATGCAGCCTCCACTCGTCGAGTCGAATGAGCAAAGCATCTCTTTCCTCTTGTGTCATCGTCGTGCCCTCCTTCGCAGCATCCGGCGTCTATGACTACGCCTACGCGGAGCATCATCTTCATCGTCGTACACCTGCACACTGTCGCCTGTCAGGTTTAATGTCTCCATAGCCAGTCCCTTCGGTACGCCCTGGTCCTCCATCAATCGCAGTATGTCCTCGAACCCCAGCGGAATCGGGGCCGTCGCAATCTCGTGTCCCCACGACCACTTCTGTCCGACGAAGTCCTTGCCGCTCCACCAGTCCACGAACTTGCCGGGGAAGAATCCGAGTTTCGACCGTAAAAATCGTCCACCTACTGTCATCCGCGTGGCGGCACCCGGATAGGTCGGGTAGTCGGGATCGGCCGGATTGAGTGGTACGACTTTGCCCTTGCGGGTCTTGGTATGCCCGGTCCACTGTCGGGCCAGTAGCACAGTCCACTGGGCCAGTCCCGACAGCGGATCGAGTCGCGTATTGCCCACCTTGATCTTGCCTGCGTCTGCCGAGCGGGGGTCCTTCTCGATCTCCCCGCCGAAGGCCAGCCGGTACAGCAGCCACGTCACGGCTACGCCCGTCAGGTATCGGGCGTATTCCTTGGTGATGGCCTTCCGCACCCGCCAACTGGCTTTGCGCTGGAGCAGGGGCATCCCGATCTTGTACTGGAATCGGCTCAGGGTGTATCGCGGCGACCACAGCACGCCGTTGAGTACGGGGGCCGCCTTCTCCAACCCTGCCAGAGAACCGCGCCCGGTCATCACGTTCACATACATGGCAATCGCACGCGACTCATCGAGAGACAGCCCGCCCTCTGCGGCGAACGCCCCTTCCATCGCGTTGAACGCATCGACGCGGATCATGTTCAACAGTGTCACAAATCCCCGGTCCGAGGCCCGTAGCCCCGCCCCGAGGTACTTGCGGCCTTCGATCCATCTCGACGCGATCTCCTCCTCGCGGGCACTCAAACTGCCGTCGTAGTCCGTCAGGTCGAGTCCCGCCCGCTGGTAGTACCACGCCCGGTCGCCGTTCATCAATTCGTAGTTGATCTGCGCAGCCAGCTTCGGGTCGAACATCGCTCGAACCGCCTCCGGCACTCGGCGCAGGGTGCGGATCGGGTGCGACCGCAAGGCGATTCCACCCTGTTTCATCAGGGCCGAGAAGTCGAACGCGGACTTCCATGCCTGCACTTCTCGGAAGGGCTGCGTCAGCATCCTCGCCCCGGCCTTGAGTGGTTCACGACGGAGCTGTTCGGTCCACGGGTCCAGCTTGGCGATTCGCTTGCGGAGTTCCCGCCGGGCCTGGGCGACCTGGTACTGGAGTTTGCCGATCTCCGGGTCCAGCTCAAAGGGGTCGGCCTCGGCTAACTTGGGGCCGTAGTCGCCGTTGGCGATTTGGGCCTGCACGCGGGCGAGCGCCCGTTCAAGCCGGGCCTTGCGGGCAGCTTTTGTGTTCGCAAGCTGTTTCTGTAGTTGTGCCGCGACCTCACGAAGATTCCGCATCAATCCATCGGGTGCGGGTGTGCTCGGGGCCTTCTGTGGGGCCGTACCGGCGTTGAGATGTTCTCGCAGGGTCCTGATCCGAGCCTGTATGTTGACAAGTGCCGTCTGCCGCCGGGCGATTTCACTGAGCTGTCTATTCAAGGCCCGCTTCTGCGCCCGCATCGAATCGAGTTCTTCGGGACCGCTCTCAATGGCGGGACGCGGGAGCTTCTGATAGTGGCCTGTGGCGACCCGCTGTTCGAGTTCCGCGATCTGGTCGTTGAGCCGCTTGAGCTTCGCGGTGATGTCCTGTTGCTGGGCCTTGTGCTTTCGCTTGGCAACCTCGGCCCGCAGTTTGTTTCGCTCCTCCACCAGCCCGCGGAGTTCCTCGCTGACCGGCATCTCCTCCTGCGGTGTAGCGAAGTCGTCATTGGCGAGTTGGGCCTGCAAACGAGCGATCTGGCCTTCGATCACCGCTTTTCGAGCGGGCTCGCTATCCTTGAGCTGTTCATTATAGTATGCGAGGGTCTCTCGTAAGGCTTGGATATCAACAGTTTCGTTGCGGAGTTTTCGTTTCGGCTCCGGTACAGTCCCCTCCCGCAGATGCCACAACACGTCATCAATCGCCGTGCGGAGGTTCACATTCGTCTTGGCCTCGCGGCGCAGGGAGGCGAGTGCCTGCTTGAGCAGGTCCGTCTCTACCCGCGTCCGCCGCGTGGCCCCCACGATGGCGTCGGACAAGGTGTAGATGTCGATCTTGTCGAGGTGCTCCTGCAATCGTGCGGCCACGTCCCCGACGTTCTCGACGCCGGGCCGGGAGCCGAGGTTCATCGCGGCCTGATAGATCAGCTTGTCGATGTTATCGGGCTGCTTCTGGATCTGCTCGATCAGGTCCGCTAGCTCGGCATCCTTCTCGGCCTCGGTCATTCGGGCGTAGCGGTTGCGACCCTTCTTGATCGCCCGATTGGCGTGTTTGACCACACGCTCCTTGCGGCGAGTCTCTGCCTTCTCGACCTGCTCCTTGAGCTTTCCGGCGAGGGTCTCGACATCGGTTCGTTCAGAATCGGTGAGTTTGTCGTGCTTGGCCTCCTCGGCTCGGGCGACCATCGCGAGGGGACTGGTCTCGTCCTCCAGCAAGGTGTTCTGCCGGGATAGGCCCGTGTGGGACCACTCGGTTCCCGCCATCTTCGTCGCCCGCGTGAGTTTGTCGTTGCGGTTCTGCTGCTCCTTCCGAGCATTGATATTGTCCCGGAGGGCATCGCTGCCGGCGGGCAGGTCTTTCGCCTCAGCCACCAGCCTGTCGTAGGTCGCCCGCACGCCCTCGATCCGAAGGCGGAAGCCCTGCTCCTCTGCCGGCGTCAAGGCGCGGGGCCTCTTGAGCATCTCGTCGGCGATGGCGTCCACGATCTCCGCCGAGGGGGCGGCTTCGGCCCAGAGGGCTTGGTGCTCGGTCAACGACCGCCGCTGTCCACCCACGAGCGGGGGCAGACCCTCCTCGGCCCGGACCTGGGCGGTGTCCACGTTCCGCGTGGAGATCGGGGGGCGGTCGCCCTCGGGCTCCGGCGTCTCAGACCCCGCGGGGGCCGCCGGAGGTTGGGCGGTCCCTTCGCCCTGGGCGCTTGGTTGCCCCTCTGGCCCGATAGTCGTGAGAACAGCGGGGACATCGTGTGTGATGTAGTAGGACTTACTCCCTGAATCATTAGTCCCTAACTCATCTCCCAGAACATCCCCTACATCAGACTTAGGTATCCTTACAGCTACCAATGATGGAATGTCATCATCCGATTCATGTTGAAGGTGTTCCTCTATCCGGTCAGCCCAAAAATGGGCGGAATCTCGCTCCGAAAGAAACAACTTGCCCTTAGAGTATTGCCGATAGGCCCCTTGCGCCATGGATGGCTTCCGGCCAACACGTAATCCTTCTTTCAAAATGCGCTCGGCATTTTCCGGAGTTGTCACATGATAGTAATAGTCATCGGAGGCGTCACCATACGGAATTTCACTTACAGGGATTGTCTCCCACGGCTGCTTCGCCTGCGGTTGAACCGGCGTCACCGCTTCGGCAGGTTGCCGCTCACTTGTTGCTGGCAACTCTGTTTGTGGCTCACTTTCAGGCGACTCTTGCAGTGGGGTGGGCAGTTCGCCATGCTCTGCCGCCAGCTCCCGGCCCAGGTTGTCCACCGATTGCGGGACGGGGACCGCCTCATCAACGTAAGGGGATGCGTTGGGCGGCAACGGCTCGGGGGCGTCCCAACTCGCCCCGGCCGCCGAACTCGTATCCAGACCCGCCGTGTAGACCATCGGACCCGGCGTCGGTGTATTGGCTATTTGCTGGGCACGGGCATAGGCCCCGGCCCCCGGCAACACAGCCATCGCTCCGCCTACCCAGGCGTTCTCCGGGACGGCCTTGACGCCATCCTCGAACGCGACCTTTGCCGCCTTCTTCGGATCGACGCCCTGAGCGATCTGCGCGCCCATGCTCTCCGTAAATGTCTGCGCGAATCCGGTCGCCCCCTCCTGCCCGGCGTTCTCCGCGATCAGTGTGATAGCCTCCCGCAAGGGGACCCCCTTGGATAGACCCTTGATGAATCTCGGGAATACGAGGGTCTCGCCAGCCGCCTCGGCCAGACCGGAGATATCGGCGACCGTGTTGGCGACCTTGGCGTTGCCGTGCTTTTCCATCTGCTGCTGATAGGTCGAGCCGGCGGACATCTCGGCCCCGAGGGCCAGACCCGCCAGCGGCGTACCGCTCAGAATCGAGGTAGCGAACATAGTGCCGTACTGCGGGAGGTTCTGTACCACGGGTCGCGTCAGGCGGCGGATCGGGGCGTCTTTCAACGTCACCGGCTCCAGTTTACGAATCGCCCGCTTCTTGGTCGCGGCCACATTGGAGGCCATCTCCCCGGCCTTGCGGGACAGCCACGGTTGTTTCCACGGTCGGCCCGAGGGCTCGAACCCGGCGGCACGCATCACGTCGTCGGGGATCGGTTTCTCCACACCCCGTCGCTCGACAGCGCGGAGAATAGATTCCCCGGTTTCGAGGAAGCCGATCTCCAGATTCCGGGGGGTCTCGGCGACCGCCTTGGCGGGATCGGTGACGATTCCGACCGCCCGTTCGAGGAGACCGGGCTTTGTATCAGGGATGTCCGAGAGCCGGATGGGTTTATCGGGAATATCAGATAGCCGGATCGGCATTACGAGGCCCTTTCAACCAGCGGTTCGCCGTCGGCGTCATGGCCCACAACACGCCACTGCTGCCCACCGCGTTCGATGATCTGCCCGACAGGTTGCTTCGTAGCCGCCTGCTTGACGCCCTGCGCCAGCGGACTGATCGGGAACCATCGCCCGTCCGGGCTGAGCCATCCGGTGCGCTTGGACATTCGCGATGGCGCGGCGACCTGCCGTCGGGCTACATCGGCCAGTCCGACGAGCGGTTGACCCGCCCCGGATGCGATGCGCTCAATCTCGGACCCGATGGCGTCGTAGGCGTTGCGCTGCTGCTCCAATGTGGCCGCTCGTTCCGGCGACGCCACTACCTGCCAATCCGGGGCATCCTCGGTGCCGAGGTTTTCCTCCAGCTTTCCCTTCTTGTTATGCCGTGTTCCGAGGGCCACGCCCTCCAAGGCGGCCTGATATTTCCGCAGGTCGTTGATTTGGCCCAGGGGCGTCTGCACTTTGGCGGGCTTGCGCTGCGGCAATCGGATGCCGAGAAGCTCGAACTGCTCGCGGGCAATGTCCTCATCGGATAGACCGTACTTGCGACCGAACCCGGCGACGGCCTTTATCTGGGCCTCGGCCACGGCGCGCTTGGACTCGATCTCCGCCTTGGCCTGCCGCTCGGCTTCCGCAAGGGCCTCCTTATCGCCCCGAATCTTGTCGTGGATGCCGTAAGCCTTCTTCTCGTACTGGGCGCGCAGCTCGCGGGCGCGCTGCTGTTTGTGCTCGGGGTCCATGTTTGACTTGGCGAGGGTCTCATGGTCGATCATGTAATCCCGATAGGCCGCCTCGCGCTCGGGCTGGATGGACTTCTCCAATTCCTGCCGCTTGCTGCCGATGGCGTCCAGGGCTTGTTTGAGAGCGGTATTGCTCTGTTCGAGGAGCGTGGCGTTGGGATCGGGGATGTCCGGCTGTTCCGGCGGCATCGCCAGCGGTCCCTCGCGGAATTCGCCCATCGTGAATACCCGCTCATCCTGGCCGGTCTTGAGATTTCCAAGGGTCTGCGCGGTGCCCTCGCGGACATCGCCTGTCTGGTTTATCTCCACGACGCGGCCATCGCTGCCGATTATGCGTCCGGTGATGTCAGCAGGAAGTTGTGTAAACGGAAGTCCCGGCATATCGTTCTCCTATGCTGCTGTCGTGATGGCCGTGATCCGGCCGTTGGTGATCGTGATTGAACTCACCTTGCCGCTGGTCGCGTCGAAGTTGTACGTCCCATCGGCCGCGTAGGTGATCTGTGTCTGGGCCGTGGCGATTCCGCCCGCCAGGGCGGTCACGTCGCACACCTTGCCCGCCGCTGTGGCCTGAGTGACGCCATCGGTCCCGCTGACGTTGAACTTGTCGTTGGTCCTGATCGCCCCGCCGGCCTCGAATGTCCCGGCGACTTCCTTCAGCGAGAAGGTGTCCAGGTACACACGCTGCCCCGTGGTGAGTGTGGCCGCGATTACAAAATCACCTGGGGACGCGGCGGCGCGGAAGTACACCGTATGGGTCCCTGATTCAGTCGGAAGCGGGACAGCCGATGTTGCAAAACTGGTTGTTATGGCCAGTGCCGGAAAAAGTAATGGAGAAGAGGCTGTATATGTGAAAGCGTACCATCGGTTCGCCACACCAGTCACCGCCATCGTACCGCTGGCCTGCGTCAATGTAGATGCCGCACCAGAGGCATAAATGAACTGTGCCCGGTTGTTCACCAGAGTGCAGTCGTTTGCCGCCGTCCAACTTGTACCGGACGTTAGATCGGGATTTGTAAGAGATTCAGTTCCAAGTGTGTTGGTCGGCAGTATGTCCGGTGCTGATAATATGCCCGCAAAAATTCCACCACCGCCGCACTTCAAACAAGTATCTTTGCCCCGGATAGTTAAAACCGTAGCTAAAACGTCACTCCCGATTGGAGCACGTTGGATCAAAAAATTATCAGCATTGCCCTCCAAGACTACAGCCCAGGAAGGTTTTGTACTATCCATCTTAAGACTTGTGGCACCGCTCCAGTAGCGGTTCCACTGAAGAAATCCATTATTTACATTACTACCTAACCGCAAGCGTCCGATGTTTGCCCCGTCGTTGCCGCAGTAAATACTCTGATAGATATTGGTATGGGCCTCAATTGGATCGGGGCGGCCGGCCCACGGACCGGCATAGAGTGGATTGCCAGTCGTGGTCGTTAGAACCAGCGAGGCGAACGTCGGGGAGTCGGTTGTGCGAATCCCCTGAATTGTGTTGAGCGTCGGGGCGGAGAACGACAGACTCGTCCCGACCGTGAGCGACTGGAAGCTCTTGTTGCTGTCCGCATAGACCGGCCTGCCCGCCGTCAGGCCCGAGAGTGCGAGCGTGCTGAGGGTCGGCGTGCCCTCGGGTCCGAGGGCCGCACGCAGCCGCGCGATCGCCATAGCCGTGTCGTGCTGGAATCGGGGCGAGCCGGGCACCGGACAGTTGATGATGTTGGTCAGCTCGCTCATCAGATCATCCCGCCGGCACTGCCGATATTGCCTGTGTAGATGTTTACCGGGCTGGCCTGTGAAGTCCGGCCGGACTGCTGCATCGCCGTCTGCGACAGGGATGTGCTTGCGTTCAACTGCGCGATGTACTTCTGCAACGCCTGTGCGCTGGCGTCGCTGGCCGCCCCGACATCAATACCGTATTTCTGGGTCTGCGCGCCGACGTTGGTACCGTACACACCGGCCGCCGTCTGACCGAGGTTTTGCAGGACCCCGGCCTTGGCCTGTCCGAGGGCGAGATTCGTCGAGGCGCGGTTGGCCTCATCGTAAGCGATGCCCGCCGCCGGCATGTTCAAGGTGTTCGCCATGCCGGAGTTCACCGACTGCATGGCGATGTCACTGAGCGTCCGCCGCTTGCCCTGCTGGTACAACTTCTCGGTATCGCCGGTCAGGCTGTCGAGGGCCTTCTGATACGACCCGGAGATGTCGCTCCAGTTCGGCCCCCCGGACGATGCCGCGGCGGCCGTCGAAGCAGCGGGCTTGGCGGCCGTCGAGGTACTCTGCTTGCCGTAGTTGACCCACATATTCCTCAAGTTCTGGCCCATTGTGGACTTTTGAATCGACTCGGGCAGTGAGAGGTAGTAACTGCGCAGTTGACCCTGGCTCATGCTGTCCGCGTTCGCGGGCAGGCTGTAGGTCCTCGTGATGTTCGATTGTGTGATTGGCATTACTGTAACCTCCGGCCCGCAGGGCCACTGTCAGACATGATACCGTAAACTTGGGTGAGTCCCATGACGCACCGCATCTTTTGTGTTAGAACTACGGGTGTCCCACCGCAGATTCTCAAGGCGATTGTCTGTCCGCACTCCGTTATTGTGGCACGCCTCCATTCCTTCGGGACATGGGCCTATGAATGCTTCAAGGACGAGGCGGTGGATACGTCGATCATATTGTTTGCCGTCTTTGCATAGCGTCAGATAAGGATACCCTTTATAACTGAGATAAAGGTTCAACCATCGGCCGTGCCGACGCCACTTACGAGGCACACTCCACACCCGCCCCTCGTCGGTGATTTCGTATCCGGGGAATCCGGGTATCGGTAACTGTCTCATCGAAGTTTTCTCCCCGCTGGTCCGCCGTCAATCAGCAGACGCTCCATGCCCCACGTCTCGCCAACTGCACTGTTTCCAATCTTGACCCCGGCGTAGGCCCCTCGCACGCCACGCCGACGCTTGGCCCCCCGCGCCCGACCGGGACCTGCGAAGGTCATGGCGAGTTTGGGATTCGTGCCCGCTTCGAGATCCTCGACCACGGCCTCTGCATTGTCCTCCGCCCACACCTGCACCGTGGCGTCGTCCACGTCCCCGGACGCCCCGCCCGCGAGGATCATATCGAACGCCTCAATCGAGCCGTCCTTGCCGTCCTCCGCCAGTGGGATCGGGCCGAACATCACATAGCTGTCGATGGCGGAGCCGTCGTCATCGTCCGTGTCGTCGTCATGGACCCGGACATAGCCGTCCGTACACCCCAACAGCAGCCCTTGGTAATCGGGGTCAATGGCGTCGTACTGGAAGATCGAGTAGACGCCGTGGTCGTTGGCGTGGATGTCGGGGAAGAACCCCTTGGTCTGCATATCGAACCAGTAGTTCTCGCTGCTGCCGCTCGCGAGCAGTGTGATACAGATTTTGATGCCCTGCCGCACGGTATCGAAACCCATCGTAATCCGGTGGGTCGTCGGGTCCGCCCCGGTGTCTTTGATGAGGTCCGGGAGCGAGGCCGCCGTGATGCACTCCACCTGCGCCGCCCCCCGCGCGAGACGGTAGATCCCGCCGGTCCCCCAGAAATACAGGTTGCCGTCGTTGTCGAGACACCAAGATCGCTCGCCGAAGATGCCGACGCCGTTGATGTCCACCATCTGCCCGCCGTAGGCAGGGTTGTCGATCATAATGTGCATGGAGTTGGCGCAGCCGATGATAAGCTGCCCATCTCGCGACGGAATCAAGGCCCGCACCAAGTCGCCAATCTGGCCCGCCGAGCCGGAGCCGATCACGGTCGCCCGGTCGGAGGTCGTGCGGTAGATGTTCCAGTCCCACGGGTTGCCCGCCGCCGAGGTCGGGGCCTGGTGGGGGTAATCGACGTTGTTCAGGATGCACCGCCCGCCGGAGAGGCAACCGATATTCGCCCGCGTGGGCATCGACCCGTAGAGCGTGGCATCGCCGCCATAGACGGTCCAGTTGTACCAGTGCGGGGGCGTAGTGGGCGGGTCCGGCGTGACGCCCGCTGTTCCGGTGAAACTGATTGCGTTGCCGTCGTCGTCTGCGCCCGCGACTGTCTCCGCCGCGAACTGCGCCGTCGTGATTCGGAAGCCGTAGATCGTGCAGGCCCCGGTGAGCGTCGTGATGTAGTCCACTACCATCTTCGCACCGGAGGTCGCCCCCGTCAGGATGTTGCCGCGATCCGGGGGGTTGGCCCCGACATCCGCGGTCGTGATTTTGGTGTTCTGGAAATCGGCGACCTTCAGGTTCGTGCCGTTGACCACGAACACCTTGCCGTATGCCTCGAACACCTGGAGGGGCACCGAAGTGTCGATGCCGCCGACCGAAGCGGCCAGTGCAACCATCGTTCCTGCGCTCATGTCAGTATGTCCTCATAATACAAGGAGTTGTTTCCAACGGCAACCAGACGAGAGTGTTGGTTGGCTGGTCTTAGATTGGCAGTGACAGAAATAGTTATCGTAGATGTACAGGCAATCGTAATTGCTGCATCCACGAACTCCATCACATCTGCGGAAATAGATAGCGACGATGTACATGCTACTGTAACCTCCGCATCGACATAGGTTGGCCCCACTGGTCCGGCATCAGTCTGGTCTGCACCTATATTGGTTAAGTATCCAGTAGTGGCCGTATCATTCTGACACGCGCCAATGTTTGTTTTGTACGTTGCCATTACAATCCCACTGTAGCATCTAATGTAATACCAGAATTGAAACATGGACTACTGGTATCCAACGTGAAATCCCCATTTGCTGGATCAGTCAGTAGTGGATCAGCATCTACATCATGTGGTCCAGCAGTAACATATAATCTATCCGTCCCTGCCGGATTATAGAAACAGTTATAGTCCAATAGACCCACCAGATCATATCCACCAGACGTAAGTCGTATTCCATAAGTAGTGCACGCGGTGATAATATTGTTAATAAGAGTTATAAGTGACCCGGTAGTACCATAAATACCAGTAGCACAGTTGTAGATAGTATTTCCACAAATCATGTGCCCATTAGATGTAGTCCACTGTATCCCCACTGAACTACACGTATCAATAACATTATTTAGAATTGTGGTATGCGTTCCGGCATCATATATCCCTACTGAGGAATCATGTATATAACAATTTATGACTCGCACACCAGAACCAGAATAAATACCACGACCATTTGTACATATGACCTCACAACTGGCTATAAATGTATTTTCACCACTGGCTATAATTGCAGCCCGATCAGCAGTCGCCGAACTGTTTGTAACTTTACAATTGTACATGCCACTTACAGTGCCAATAGTTGCAACACTTGCGCCTGTACCTGTAAAGATCAAATTACGACTCTGGCAGTAACCAAGGGTGGTAAATATATAATTACCACAAGCTATTGTTGGGCGGTCTGTACCAGTTGGTGTGTCTCCACGAACGGTCTTATAACCTTCCCATATAATGGGTGCCGCCGTACCACCCGTTGTACCAGCACAAGATTCACCAAGCGTATATGTACCACTCGCAACATGCACTTTATTACCATCAACCAACATTGCACTGAAATCACTATCTAATGCACCACCAAGGCAAAATGCCCCGCCTACATTACCCGTTCCACCAGTCTTACTCGAACCGGCCGATCTATCGATAGTAACTGTGTTGGTGTCAGTATACCCCGTAATTTCATACCAACCAGCAGTAAGTGTACCACCAGAAATCTGGATAAGATTACCTCGCATCTCCGTAGTAAAGCCACCAGTGGCAGAGGATAGTCCTGTACCCGCTACGTTGGTAGCCAGATCAGTAAGAGTAAGCTGTGCAGTATCCTGCTGGCTATAGTCTACGGACGTTCCTGGTACGCGATTATAGAAACCACCACCGTTTACCTGTGAACCTGTTGTTCGTACTTCCAACACTGTTGCACCCATAAGTGCCATATCTCACCCCTAACTCAACGTCACATCGAATGAACCACTAGGAACACGCAACGTTTGACCAGAAGCAATGGCTTTACTTGCGGTCAATGCACCAGAGCACAATAGATTGCCACCCGATGCAGCACTAAAGATTGCCAAGTGTGTAATAGTACCCCAGTCACCTGTAGCAGCAGGGAATGCAATTGCAGCACCATTGGATTTTGTTCCACCCGAGGCGGCATCCCACGTTGCGGCTGTCACTTCTACACGAGCATATGATCCGCCCGCGGGTTCAGCAATCGAAGCGCCATCATCACCCGGATCGGCCGTCGAAGCCGCTACATACAAGGTGGCTTCCAACAGATAGTCCAACAGGTAGTTCTCGCTATAGTCGCTTAGGCTCATATCACATATCCTCATACCAAAATCGGTCTTGCGCCGCCGCCACGAGCCGCCTGTGCGGCGGCCCGCTCACGGGCGGGGTGAATACATAGCCGTACAACGCTATGGTCAGGTCGCCGGCGTCCACCGCCGCCCCCTTGTGCATCTCAAGCACAAGGCTGGTCAGACTGTACGTCGAGGCCGCCGTAAATGTCTGGGCCTTCCAAGTCGTGTTGCCGAGGTACACCGAAGCCGACCCGCCCGCCAGGGAAGGCTTGTCCTTCTCCACCGCCCCGGCCTTGGTGATAAAGTGAAAGTCCTGCGTCCCGGCACTCGGCGTCCAGATCGCCCC
>JBDKSR010000322.1:0-2200 GCA_039680545.1 Bryobacteraceae bacterium
TAAGCTCGACGCTGATTCCGCAACCGATTCAGCTCTCGATCTCGATTTCGGGCGCGACTTCGGTCGGTGTCAATAACCCGACGCAGACGGTGGCTTGGGTCCAGAAGGGCCTGACCTTCAGTGCAACGGGCTTTATTTCCATGCTTCAGTGTACGACCCGGTCGACTTTCATCAACCTGAAATTCACCGAGGGTTTCGCTTCCGCGTTCAAGGCGCAGGGCTCCATGGATCAAAGTACTCCGGGCGTATCGTACAACACGGAGAGCGGGCTGACTCCAGTCGCGTCGCCGTCGCTTGGATATGCGAGCCAGGGCACTCGATTGTGGGCTCGCATCACCGGTATTCCGGACGGGACAACGCTGGCCGTGCCGGGCACTGTAACTTCAGACTCCGGCTACTTGACCGTTTCCACGGTTGAGGGTGCGGATACGAACGGAGCCGGCGGTTCCGTTTCCGGTGTTACTGTCAATCCAACAATTTCTGACGGAACAGCCATGGTCGTCTATGAGGTCACGACCGCCGGTTCGGACAGCATCGGTTCGAATGAGACTGTTACGATCCCCGTGAAGATTATCTTCGCCAGAGAACCGAGCGTGACGACAGGCGCTGGAATGGCGGTGCGGGGCAATCTGGCCCCATTGAGTACCATCACGACCGCTGCCGATGTCACGACAGCAACGGTTCCCCGCTTCCAGGATACGTCGTCCGAGACGGGTGATCTGATTGCGATCGCCCCATGCCGGACGCTGCTGCTGTTCCCTTACGTGACGAACGCAGCCGGATTCGACACAGGTATTGCCATCAGCAATACATCAAAAGATCCGTTCGAGCGCCAGTCCAGGGCAATCGTCTTGAATCCGCTTCTGGACGCTGTCAGCAATACGACCGACGTTTGGGACGGCTCCACGGAGCAATCTGGCGCCTGCGAACTGAATTACTACGGCGCGATTCCGGCAATCGGAGGCAACGCTCCGGCCGCCGTAACAACGCCTCAGGTGGGGGCAGGTGAGCAACTGGCCTTCATCGTTTCGAGCGGCGGCTCGGTAGTCGGCACGGACAAAACTTGCGACGCTTGCGCGACGCCCGGATTCCACGGCTACATCATCGCCATCTGTAATTTCCAGTACGCTCATGGATTTGCGTTCGTAAGCGACCAGGGTTCGGCGAGACTCGCGGAGGGGTATCTGGCGCTCGTCATCCCCGACCCATATTCGTATCGTCCCAAGTCCGTACCGTTAAGCAAGCCCCTGGATTTGCGTCTTCTACGATACCCAAGAGCATTCTCGGCATCCGCTCGGGAGAACGCCGGCGAGCAACTGGTTTACTGATTTCCAACTGCAGTCTCGGAGGTTCCCGGGAGGGGAGTCATCCCCTCCCTTCTTTGTCCGGCTCAAAGACCTGACTTTCGCCTGATTCTGCCCTTGATTAACATCAGTCCGCCTGTTCTATTGGTACTTAGTATTGACTTTCATGAAGTCCGGTGCTTTAATGCGCACTAGCTGCCCGAAGGCTGCCCGTCTAGGTGCCTTAAGAGAGTATTTTCGTTCGCTTCACAACGGGGTCAACGCAGCACAGTAAATGATTTCGGCACCCCGAAGATTAAGCTTGATTCATGTAGCTGTAGCCGTGATCGTACCACAAGGAAGTTACGAAGAGTAAAGCTTGAGGACTTGCTCTGAAGAGATCACTAACAGGCCCGACATCCATCTTCGACCAACGACAACAACGGCCGAATCAACATCTTACGGAGGCATCAGCAGCATGTGAGTGGTTTGCCGTATCTGAGGTTCAGTTCCAAGCGAAGCTCTCATTAATTTAAATTCACAATTTACAAGGAAAGAGGAAATGGCAGATTTTCGTAAGTGGATTCCCGTGTTGGCCGTAGTCGCCCTTCTCGTGGGTGCGACTTCCGTCAACGCGCAGACATTCCAGTGCACGGCGAACGCCGGCGTTACGCCGCTGGTCCGTGCGGAAGGTATCACCGAGTTGGTCGGCGACCTGTTGTTGAATTGCTCGGGCACGGTGCCGACTGGTGGCATCACCTCGAACATCCGGATTTTCGCGAATACGACTGTTACCAGCAAGATCGCGGGCAGCTCGCTTCCGAGCGCCAGCGAAGCGTTGTTGCTGATCAACGACGGGCAGCCGGCTCAGGTGCTGAGAGCATATCCCAGCATCGACAACAGTGCGAACCCGAACG
>JBDKSR010000323.1:0-2214 GCA_039680545.1 Bryobacteraceae bacterium
TCTGCTCCGGTGACGTGACGGTCGTCGACACGAAGGCTGAATCTTCGCGACGCGCCATTGGATTCGCACGCGTCCCTCGGATTGCTGTGCTACTCACGAGGTCGTTCCACTCAGGCAACGGCACCCGGGCCTGTTCGTATCCGCCCGGATTCGCCGGTCGAGCCACGGATATCGTGACCGCCTGGTAGCTCTGTCCTGTATATCCCGCCACCTGAGCACCGGCGAACATGCCGATTCCAAGGATCAACAACGTCACAAAGCTTTGTGCCCGCGCACTCATTCCCGGAGGCGCTACCCGCGCGGCATACATAGACGACCCTGTGACTACAAATCCGTAAGAGAAACCGTGCAGCAAGAGCCCAGCCACTACCGCCACCGGATGCATCGCTGCGAACAGAAGATACCGCGCGGTCCACGCCATCATTCCCAGCATCAGGATATTCTTAAGGCCGACTTTGGAGATGATCCACGGCATCACGATCATGGTGCCGAGTTCGGAAAGCTGCGACAGCGTCATCATGGCCGCGGGTTTTGGAATACTGATCTCGGCCAGAAAAGCATTGGTCCATGTCGTGTAATACGTTTTCGAGATCGTTACCAGCGGGATCGCGATGGCGAAGATAAGGAACGCCCGCTCCTTCAATAGGCTGGCCGCGCTCAGGCCCAGTTTCTCTCGCGCGCTCTGGGTACCGCCTTTGGGCGGCGTGTAGGGCAGAGTCAGACAATAGAGAGCGAGCACCGCCTCGGCCGCCGACGCGAGCAGGAAGAACGAACCAGAACGTTCGCCGAGCACAAAGCCGACCATGAGTCCGGCCGTGATCCAGCCCACGTCCCCACCCACCACGATCCGCGGGAATCGCGTCGCGTCATCCAGGTGCCGAAACACCAGGTTGTTTACAAGCGAGAGGGTCGGCATGAAGAACAGGGCATCGATCACGACCAAGGTCATCAACCCTGGAAAGTCGTGGAAACAAACCGCCAGGTACAGGCACAGTGCCCCCACCAAGTGCAGGACTGCGAGCACCTTTTCGGTCGCCACATAACGATCCGCCACATAACCCACAAACAGCGGTGAAACCAGCGCGCCCAGCGCCGAAGCTCCGCAGATCCAGCCGATCTCGGTGCCACTGAATCCCAGATTCCCGTTCATGTAACTGCTGATGGGGACGATCCACGCGCCCCACACGAAATACTCCAGGAACGTGAGTATGAGCAGCCGGAAGTTGACGATCGTATGCCTCTGCATGCGCTCTTTCCCGGATCAGTCGACGCACCAGGCTTGGTCGTTTACGGGCTCCAGCTTGCCCGTTGCCGCTGAACGGACTCCGGCATCCAGAATCCCGATGACTTTCAGGTTGAATGCTGGCGTCAGCGTCTCGTGAAGTGGCTCGCCTGTTTCCAGGTGATTCAGAAACTCCAACGCCGTGTTGGCGCGATGGGCCGGAAGCGGATCGGGCTGGTGGATCTCGACTTCGGCTTGACCTGGACACTCGACCCGTACGACAGGTTTCTCTGTGTATATGTCGAAGCGCACAATCCCTTTGGTGCCGTATACGACCACCGGACCCGCAGACAGATAGCTCTTGCCAATAGTAGTCCACGACCCGCGCGCCACCGCAATCGACTGCGGGAAACGGGCCACAATCACTCCGTTGTCTTCCGCGTCAGCCCACTGACTGTCCAGGTTCGCCTTAAGTCCCATTGCGGCGGTGGCCCGCTCACCGGTAAACCAGCAGGAGTACAGCGCGCCATAGCAACACAGGTCCACCATTGCGCCGCCACCGGCTTCGCGCTGGTGCAACCAGACGGACGCGCGTTCCGGTCCAGTCATGGGCGCTACGCTATCCGCGCCTCCACAATGCTGCGCCCCCGGCCCGAATGGTCCGGAGCTTCCCACGCGGTAATCGATCTCAAGCACCCTTCCGATTGCGCCAGCGTCGACTAGTTCCTTAGCCTTGCGCGCGTGCGCCAGCCAGGTAACCGGCCAGTTGATGATCATCTTGGTTCCGGCTGACTCACACGCCCGCTGCATCCGCAACGCATCCGGGAGAGTCGCCGCCATGGGTTTCTCCACACACACGTGTGCGCCGGCCCGCGCACAAGCTTCCACCACGTCCGGATGCTGGGAGTTTTCGCAATTCACGATGACGATGTCGAACCGTTCACGATCCAACATCTCGCGATAGTCCTCGTAACATTGAGGCACGCGCAGTT
>JBDKSR010000324.1:0-3640 GCA_039680545.1 Bryobacteraceae bacterium
CAATGCGGCGATGAGCCCCACCAGCGCTGCTGTGATCTTTTGAAAGGTCCCGATGGACAGAACAAAACCGGCTGATACGGACACAACTACTGCGCATATGGCACAGATCCATTTCCCGGCTCCCGAATCCCTCATGTGATGCACCCTTGCAACTCCAGGGGAGCCGAGCTTGGAAAACTGAAGTGCTGTAGCCCGCATCGCAGTCACAGACTCTTACTTTGAACGGCGAATCCCTGCGGCCCACGCGAAGTGTTCTACTCCGACTCGAAACGCGCGCTTGAACATCTGGTAGTCGCTCAGCAACATCTTGGCGTACGTTACAGCAGGGCCCCATCGGAACGCCCATTCGCGGAAGGCCCTGCGTTGCCAGTAGAGAAGATCGTCAGCGGACAGGTTCTCGTATTGCAGAACGGTATCTTTATCCATGTCCACCTGTTCCCACCGTGTTCCCTCTTTGAACCAACCGTTCTCGATCACTTCGAAGAAGAAGGGCGTGCCCGGATACGGAGCCGCCACGTGGAACAGGGCGATTTCCAGGGGCAGTTTCTTCGAGAGGGCGATCGTCTCTTTGATTGACTCCACTGTCTCGCCGGGTAGCCCGATGATGAAGTAGCCCCAGTTCTTGATCCCTGCCGAGCGAGCCCACCTCAACGCCTGCTCCGCCTTCTTCGGATTGGCGCCTTTCGCCGCTCTTCTAAGAATTACTTCGTTGGCGCTCTCGATCCCCCAGGAGATCATCCAACAACCGGCGCGCCCCATCAGGTTCAGCATCTCTTCGTCAACAAAATCCACGCGGCTGTTGCAGGTCCACTTGATCTTCAGATTGTGCTTCAGTATCAGTTCGCAAATGCCCATCACCTGCTCACGATTGACCGTGAACAAGTCCGCGTACATGTGTATGTTGCGAATTCCCTTGTCGTACAGTACGCGAAGCTCCTGCAAGACTCGTTCGGGAGAGATGAGCCGCACCGAGGACTGATAGGAGACATGCTTGATACAAAACTTGCAGCCCGCCGGGCACCCTCTGCTGGTCAGAACGAAACAGAAAGGCCCCTTCATCAGTGGCATCCGGTACTTTTCAAGAGGCAGCAAGCCGTACAAGGGTAAGGGCAGCTTGTCGAGGTCCGGGATAAACGGTCTGTCTTGATTGACTTGGATTTCGCCTCTGTCCCTCCAGACGAGCCCTTTTATCGCCGGTAATCCATCGGCATCCGGTCCAGCCTGGGCCCCGGTTGGAATTCCGTGTTGTTCGGACGACAACGGGTCCGCTTCTTCGAAAAGCCGTGCCAGCCAATCCGGCCGTTCTGCATGGTTTCCGTTGAGTGAGTCGATGAGTTCGCGGAGGGTGAGTTCCGGTTCGCCGCGGAGCACGTAATCCAACGCCGGATAGTCTCGCATGGTCTCCAGCGGCATGGGTGTCACGTGGGTTCCGAACGCGATCGTGGTGGCGCCGACGCTTTTTGCCAGCATGACGCCGTACATGTCGTTCGTGAGCGTGGGCGCCGTAGCGTGGGTCAGGTAATACTTCGGAGATTTCTGCCTGACAATGGTTTCGAAGTCGGTCCAACTCATCCGCTCGGCGATTGCATCGACCACAGCGACCGAATATTGAGGCACAAGCATGGCCGCCAGTTGTGCAAGCGAACACTGTGGCCAGACCATTTCCTCCCGGCTGCGACGCCCCACGCGATGTTGTGTCCGAATCCAGATTCCTCCGTCCGGGGAGGGCGGATTCACAAGCAGCACGTCCACTGCGCCTGCAGGCCGGTTGCGCCGGATCTGCCTCACTGCGGCCCCGGCATCTGGAAACACCGCCAGCTTGACCGGTTTGACCGGTCTCGTCCCGAGGTTGTGCCTGAGATTTTCGGGGATCACGTGCTGGCTATCGCTTGGTGTCTCCATGGTCCATGCCCCTCGAACTTGCTCATAAAGGTTGGATCCGTTCGCGACGGGCCGCAGATCCCCAGTGACTCCGTAAGCCGGCGTCTCCGCTACGCGGAACTCCTCGTCGATCCGGCCCTCGCGATGAAGCAGGATGTCCAACACGCGCATCAACATCCAGAACAGGCTCAATTGGACGCCCACAAGCACGAACAGCGCACTGCCGAGCAGCCAGAGCCATAGGCGTCTCAGGTCCCAGCCTTGCAGCCCGAGCACCAGGCTAAAGCTCCCCAGGAAAACTCCGCCGATGGTCAGCAGCGCTCCGATCCAAAGGAAGTGCCGCTCCGGCAGGGGGCCCATGATTCTGCTCAGAAAGCTCGGCTGCCGTACCGGGTGCCGGTGGAATAGTGCTACAAGCCGGTTGAAGGTGATGCCCAATGAGAAGGCCCCAACGCCTCCGACCGCCAGAACCAGACCAACATATAAGGAGAGGACCCCCCAAGCGCTGAGTTCGGTGATACCGCTTAATCGTGCAGCGACGAGCGAGACGCCGACAACCCCTGTCAGTGACAGCGCTGCCACGCCCCCCAATTCAAGGACCCTTGCCGGATTGTACTGAAAGGCCGTCCAGAGAATCGTTCCCAGGAAACGGCTTCCATCCCGCACGATGCTAAGCTTCGAGCGGCCGGCCCGTTCGTGGTAGGCGATCGGGACTTCAACAACCTTCAGTCCTTCGTGGAGAGCCCGGGTGCTCATCACCGGCGTGAAATTCAGGCCGTTGGGCAACGGATACAAAGGTCGCAGACAACGGCGCCAGAAAACGCGCATACCGCTGGCGGGATCCTGCACCTTCTCGCCGCCAATCACGCTGAGAAGCGACGACCAGATCAGGTTCCCAAGGCGGCGAAGGGGCGGCATCTTACTCTCGATGCCGGCTCGCCTCGATCCGATGACCAGATCCGCCTTGTCATGCACCGCGATCTCGCATAGTCTGACCAGGAACTCCGGCGGATAGGTACTGTCGGCATCGAGAAATGCGAGTAGATCTCCACTCGCCTGCCCGAAGCCCGTCTTGAGGGCAGCGCCGTAGCCGCGGTTGTTGGTGTGCCGCACGAGACGCACGCCACGCATCCCTCGAACCTTTTCCGCGGTAGCGTCCACCGAGCCATCGTCGACGACGATTACTTCGAATCCACTGATTCCTATGGTCTTAAGTCCCACCTCAATCGCGAGGACGGATTCGACAATGCCGGTGATCCCCTGTTCTTCATTCAGGGCCGGAATTACTACAGACAGCCTCACGTGGGGAGTGATCTCGCCGCCATCACGCCCGCTAGTGTTGTCCTGATACGCTTGCCCCATAGCTGTCCTCCGCAAAGTAAACCTGCATGCCTCTCGACCCTCTGGGGGTGCCGCCGATCTCACGAATCACGCGCGCCGGGGAACCCGCAACCACGGTGTGAGGTGCTACATTTTTGGTCACCACGGAACCCGCTGCGACTACAGAACCTTTTCCGATGGTGACGCCGTCTGTCACGATGGCCCCTGAGCCGATCCAGACGTCATCCTCTATATGGATTCCCTCTGCCGTGATGCCTTGTTCCACGAATGGTCTACTACTGTCGTCGAATATGTGATTGACCGCGAGCAGTTGAACCATTGGCGACGTATAGACCCGGTCGCCAATCGTCACTCCGCCCTGACCCCGAATCACGTTGTACTCGCCGATCAGGCTGTTCTCGCCAATCCAGATCCCGGA
>JBDKSR010000325.1:0-27540 GCA_039680545.1 Bryobacteraceae bacterium
GTCGCGATCGCCCAGCTTGACGTAGATGCTCCCCTGGTTCAGTGCGCCGCCGCGTTCATCCCCGCCGATGGTCGTGTACGTGTATGCGATGCCCTTGCCCCGGTGAATCTCTGCAACCATCTCACGCGCAATCTGTTCCGACCGCTCGAGGCTGACGTCAGGTGTTGCCTTGAACTCCACGCGGAAGTCGCCTTCATCGGACTCCGGCATGAAGGCCGACCCCAGGTTCCCAAACAGCAGGAAACTTGAAAGCACCGCCACCGTTCCGATCAAGATAACAGCCAGACGGTGCGATAACGCCCACCCCAGTGAGCCCGCCAGCACCTCGCGAAGCCGGTCGAACTGGTCATTTAGGACTCCCAGCGTCCGGCCGAACCAGGAGCGCGGTACGTTCGGATCCGCGGCCGGATCGTACCAGCGCGAGGAAAGCATCGGGTCAAGCGTGAAGCTCACATAGAGCGAGACCAGGACAGCAAAGCCCACCGTGATCCCAAACTGGAAGAAGAAGCGGCCAATGATGCCTCCCATGAACGACACCGGAATGAACACCGCGATAATTGTGAACGTTGTCGCCATCACGGCCAGCCCGATTTCGGCGGTCGCGTCGCGCGCCGCCGTGAAGTGGTCCGCCCCGGCGTGCATGTGCCTGACAATGTTCTCCCTTACCACGATGGCATCGTCGATCAATAGGCCGATCGCGAGCGAGAGCCCCATGAGTGTGATCATGTTCAGGGTAAAGCCCAGCGCCGTCATGATGATGAAGGTGCTGATCACCGACACAGGCAGCGCCAATCCGGTGATGACGGTGCTCCGCCAGCTGTTGAGAAACAGGAACACAATCAGGACCGTTAACACGCCGCCCAGCAAAAGAGTCATCTGGACGTCGGCCAAGGATTCGCGTATGTAATTCGAACGGTCGACGACCTTGCGTAGGCGAATCCCGGGCGGCAGATCGGCGTTGATCTTCGCCACCGCCTGTTCGACAGCATCCGCAACTTCTACGGTGTTCGAGCCGGATTGCTTCACGATCTCGATGGCCAGCCCGGAACGATAGTCAACGAGCGACGCGCTGCGGCGGTCCTCGATCCCATCCACGATGCGCGCCACTTCCGGCAGATAGATCGGCCGCCCGTTACGCACTGCCACGATCAAATCGCGGAACTCGTCCACCGACTTAAACTTGCCGGACACTCGAACAAGAGGCTCGCTCGTTCCCTTCTCGAGTTTTCCGGCCGGGACGTCGACGTTTTCCTTTCGAAGAGCGGCCGAGACCTGCGCATACGTCAGGCCGAAGGACTTCAGCTTTTCCCGGTCTACGAGGATCTCGACTTCACGCCGCGCCAGTCCAAGAAGGTTGACCTCACCCACGCCGGGAATATTTTCGAGACGCTTCTTGATGACCTTCTCAGCAAGTGACGAGAGTGATTTAACATCTCCCGTCTTGCTTTCCACCGCCAAGGACACAATCGCGACGGCATTGAGGTCGATCCGCTTGATCACCGGCTCTTCCATATCCGCGGGAAAGTCCGCGCGAATTCCGTTGATCTTCGCTTGGGCATCTTGCTGCGCCGTGAAGATGTTCGTGCCGAGCCGGAACTCAATCGCGACAGTAGACTGGCCTTCAGTCGATACGGAGGTAATGTGCCGGACGCCGGGAATCGTGTTCACGACTTCCTCAATGCGCTTCGACACCTCGCGCTCCACTGTCGCTGGGGACGCCCCAGGGTACGTCGTCGAAATGGTCAGATATGGGATCTCGACGTCCGGGAACTCATCGACGCTCAACTCACGATACGAATACACCCCGAGCACGACCAGCGACACGGCGATCATGGTCGCCAGCACCGGCTGCTTGATGGACAGATCGCTCAGAAACATTGACGCCTACTTTCCCGGATTGACCATTACTCCGTCGGCAAGTTCGATACTTTGTTCCGGAACGAGGACATCCCCCGGTCCGAGACCCTTGACGATCTCCAACCTGACGTCGGTCTCATGTCCGATTTCCACCGTCCTCTTGGCGGCTTTCCCGTTGACCACCACATAGACGAAGGCCGATTTCGACGACCGGTCGTCTCGATACACGGCGCTCACGGGCACGAGGACAGCCTGCCGTTCCACGCCAGTCACGATTCGCCCCACCGCAAACATCCCTGCCCTGAGCTTTCCGCCGCGATTGTCGATCCGAATCCTGACCGTCGCGGAACGCGTTTGCGCATCCACGGCCGGATTGATCTCGACAACGTTCCCGGAGAAGGTCTCGCCCGGAAACGCGTTCACTGAGAACTCGACTCGCTGCCCCGCACGTACCGGAGCGAGATCCGCCGTAGACACCGGACTTTCAAGTTCCAGCCTGCTGTTATCGACCAGGCTGAACACCGGCGTGGGTGGCTCCAGATACGCACCCGGGTTCACATATTTCTGTTCGATCTCGCCGGCCACTGGAGCCGCGATGACGGTGTCCTTCAGCTTCTTCCTTGCGACGGCAAGCGCCGCGCGCGCTTCCGCGAGTTGCGCTTCCGCCAGTCCGACCTGTGCTTTTGCGTCTTTGGCCGACAGCTCCGCGGACTTCAAGTCCTTGTCAGTAATCCCGCCGGATTGGATGAGATTCCGCGCGCGCTCAAGTTCGGAGCGGTTGTGGGATTCGAGCACGTGCACTCTCTCAAGGCTGGCCTCAGCAACCTGCACCGCCGATTCTGCCTGCCGCACCGCAAGCTGGTAGCTTTCCCGGTCAACCCAGACGACTGGCTCGCCTGCCGAAACGCGGGCGCCTGCTTCCTTTGTGAACCGCAGAACCCGGCCGGTCGTTTCCGCCTTGACGTCAACACGCGATCTCGATACAAGTGTGCCAGTCAGATCCACCGTGGACGAAAACGGCTCGGTCTTGACGTCAACGGTTTTTACTCGCACGGCTGACGGCGCGGAGGCCGTCACGGACGAGCCGACGTCCTTCTTGCTACAACCGGCAAGTGAGGCTACAACAGCCGCCAGTAGGACCCACTTCGTGTATGAGCTTGTAGATTCGTATTTCGTGCGTCGTAGTTCATCGGCCATATCGTTACTCCCAGGGGTTGCTCCCCATCGCCCACTTCAAATTCGCGCGCGCCACCGAGTGGTCCCTCAAGCCTTGCAACAGGTTGGTCTTCGCCAGCGTCAGCGCGTTCTGCGCCTCCAGTACGTCAAGCGAACTTGCGGCGCCATATCGGTAATTTGCCTCCATCATCGACAGGACACGCTCCGCTTGATTCAGGTTGGCCCGCGCGGCGGCAATCGTCTCTTCAGCGGCCTTCAATCCATCGAGGCTCTGCTGCAACCCCAGCCGGATCTGCTGCTCCGTTCTTTCGCGTTCCAGGCGAGCCGCCCGCTGACTGGCCGTTGCCTGCCACACAAGGCCGCTTCGCTTGAACCCGTCGAAAACCGGCAGCGTGAAATTCAGACCCGTGGTCCACTGCACGAAGTTCGCATTCGCTAAGTTTTTTGGTAGCCGGCTCGCAATCCCATAGGAAGCGCTGAAATCGAGCTTCATGCGGTTTTCCGCCTTCGCCAGATCGAGTTGCGCGGCGGCGCTGCTCTCGTTGATCCGCAGGCGTGCCAGTTCCGGTCTGCGCCGGAAGGCTTCCTGCGTCAGACCTTCGATATCGTTCTGATCCCAAAGCTTTTCCGTAAAGTCTCCAAGCACTCGCGTTGGATAGTTGATCGGGCGCACAAGATAGAAATTCAGAAGCGCGCGCGTCTGGCGCACTGCGTTTTCGGCGCGAACCAGTTCTGGCGTGACGTTCGCCACCGCAACCTCAGAACGCAGCACGTCTACTTCGGTCGCGACTCCATTCCGGTATCGCGTCCGCGCAATCTCCAGTTGCCGCTTCTTCTGATCCTGCGTCTCGGCCACCAAATCCCGCAGCCTCTCGGCCCTAAGTACGTCATAGGCGGCCGTGACTACAGACAGGGCCAGGTCCTGCTTCGCGCGATCCACATCCACCGACGCGCCTTCCGCCTCGATCGAAGCCAGCCGGAGCGCAGTGCCAACTTTACCGGCCGTGTATATCGGCTGTTTCACGGCGATTCCGTACGTGACGAGGTTCGCCACGTTTGCCGTCAGCATGTCACTGAACTCTTCGGGGAGACCAGTGGCGTTCAACAGACTGGGGTCGCGCATCCGGTTAGCCGCCGAGTTGATCGTGACTTCCGGAAGGGCTTGTGCGCGTACTTCGCGGATCTTCCCTTTCAAGACCTCCGCGGAGGCGAGCGTTTTGCCGATGTCGGGATGCCTTTCCACTGCCATCCGTACGGCTTCTTCAATGGTTACATCGAGTTTTTCCGGCGTTTGGGCGTCGATGCCGCATGGCGCCACGAAAGCAAGCACAGCACACGCCAGGCAATACTTCCTCATTCGCTCCCCTCCCTCTCACTTCCCGGACAGATTGCCGCACCCGTCCACTACCAGGTCGATAATGCGGCGGGCCAGAGCACGATTCAGATCGGGCTTTCCAACAATCACGTATGCCATCGTGTAAATCAGATGGATGCCCAGGATGGACTCGGCGATCTCCCGGGGTTTCCCCTCCAGTTCGCGATTCTTCACTCCCTCGCGAATGATCACTTCGAGCAGATCCGCCCACTCCATGCCGATTTCGATGAAATCGATCGAGGGCATCTCTTTCTTCGGCGAGAAGAGGCTGCGGAACATCATCTGGGTCAATTCCGGCTCGCGGCGCGTCAATGCGAAATCAACTGTCAACACCTCAACCAGGCGTTCGCGGGCGTTCTTCCCACGTGTCGCGGCGCGCGCCAGTTCCCGTTTGCACTCACTGCTCTCGTCGAAAATCAGGTCGCGGTAAAGCTGCTCCTTGCTCCCGAAGTGGTAATAGAGAGTGGGCTTGGTCACCTTTGCCCGCTCGCAGATCTCGCGCGTCGAGGTCGCTGAGTAGCCTTTTTCCGAGAAGAGCCGTATGGCTGCCTTTCGTATCGAGTCTCTTGCCGATATTGCGTGACTGGATGTGCGCTGGATCATACCTACCGCTCGGTATATACAATTAGTATATACACTACGAACACGCGCTTCAAATTGTTCCGGGGAAGCTAGGAAAAAATCAGACTCAGCGGAAATACAGCACGTCGGGCCGGATCGTGCCACCGGCGTAGGCGCAAGGGCCACACTCGGTCCGGTAGCCGGGCCACGCTTGATGTACAAGCTCTGGAATCCTGATCGGATCGTCCGGCTGGTGATACGTGGAGAGGGCAAGCCGCGGGTGGAACTTCGCGATCGTCCGCCGTCCGCCCACGAGCGCCTTCTGCTCTGCCCCTTCGATGTCCATCTTGATGTAATTGACGCGATCGAGCTTCAGTTCTTCCACCAACTTGTCGATTGTCGTCAGTGGAAGCTTCGTTCCTTTGCTCGATCCCTCCGGACGGATCACGAAGCTATCGGCCGCGGGGTTCTCCGCGGCCACATTGATCGTGAGGAAATCGTCTTTGTCCCACACACCCTTCGGGTACACAATGACGCGTCCTTCGGCAATCTCCTCCGGAAAATTCAATCTCAGGCACTTCAAGTTCTCGGGCGCGGGTTCGATTGCCACGACAATTCCGGCGCCGCGATCGAGCGCCTCCCGCACGTAAACGCCGACGTTTGCGCCGCAATCGAGAACAACGTCGCCGGATCGCACAGCCTGTTCACCGATACCGTAGATGTTGTTTTCCTGCTCTGAGAGATTGAACGGTAGTCCCCAATCGCTATTTGGAGGGATCCAGAATTTTCCCCTCGGCGTCTGCCAGCAACGAAAGCCTTCTGCGTCGGATTCAATCATCCTGCTCGCTGCCAGGATCCGGTCCTTCGATTCGAGAAGCCGCCGGTTGTGGTCGGCGGAGCGGACTGCCTGTGTGAACGAACAGTGCGGGCTATGTCCGGTCAAAACCAGGCCGGCGAGACGAACCTTCTCAAATGCAAAGGAAACGGCCACCGCTGTGGCGGCCAATACAATGATAATGATGGTGTTATTTCTTCGAAATGAGGCCACACGCCGAATATAACATCAACCCTGCGCGAGCCGTGGCATGATAGACCCGATGGACGTGATATCGGGCAACATCGGTTGGATTGAAGTGATCTGCGGCCCAATGTTCTCGGGTAAGAGCGAGGAATTGATTCGCCGCCTTCGCCGCTCCATGATCGCCAGAAAGCGCGTGCAGGTCTTCAAGCCTGCTATCGACACCCGTTACTCAAACGATGAGATCGTCTCGCACGGCGACGTACGGATGAAATCCGAAGTCATCTCCGAGGCCGGCGAGATTCTCACTCGAATGGACTGGCGCACAGAGGTGATCGGCGTCGATGAAGCGAATTTCATGGGTCCTGGGCTGGTCGAAGTGGCAGGCCGGCTGGCCGACAGCGGCAAGAAGGTTATCATCGCGGGACTCGATACCGACTATATGGGACGTCCTTTCTCTCCCATTCCCGAGTTGCTTGCTCTCGCCGAGTCGATCACCAAGACGCTTGCCATCTGTATGCGCTGCGGTAACCCCGCCAAGCACACGCAGCGTCTTGTCGATTCGAACGATTTGATCGTTGTTGGCGCAAGTGGAATGTACGAGGCCCGATGCCGGCGCTGTTTCGAGCCGGGCGTCCCAAAGCAGGAGGTACTCAGCTTCGTGCGCGCCTATCGTCCGGATACAAGCCCGTCCGGGCCAGATAAGTAGGCAGGGACGGGAGTACACTGAAAATTTGGGGTACTGCATTCCCTTCAAGATCGAGAGGAAAGCATAGCAGTATGGAAACAAACGAAATCAACGATCCATCCGGACGCAGCTCCAAGATCATCTTGGCGGTCCTTTACGGCGCTGTTATCGCGCTTTCGATAGCAACGGTCTATCTGTTTGTACAGGTCGACAAAATGCGGACCGAAGTGGCCCACATGCGGGACTCCGTCCTAAATGAAATCACCAACTTGCGCGACTCGTCCTCGGTTACGAGCCAGAGCAATCGCAAGCACATCGAGGCGTTGAGGGAGGAACTGGAAACCGCGCGCCGCACCGCCTCTGTCGCAGCCGGCGAAGCTAAGACGGCAGCGCTCCGCCACGCCGAGGACCTGACCCGGCGCCTCGCGGAGGCTCAGCAGAAGCAGCAGCAAGCCATCCGAAGTGAAATCTCCACGGTGCGGCAGGAAACCAGCGACGCCAACACTCGGATCGGCGACGTGTCCAAGGACGTGACGGCGGTCCGCTCTGAGATTTCGAGCACGAAGTCCGAACTCGATAAGACCATTGCCGATTTGAAGAGCATGCGCGGCGATATGGGCGTGCAAAGCGGCCTGATCGCCACCAACTCGAAGGAACTTGCCGCCCTGAGAACGCTCGGCGAGCGTAACTACTTCGAATTCAACATTTCGAAGTCCAAGGAATTTCGGAAGATCGGCGACGTCTCCCTGAAACTCAAGAAGGCCGACACCAAGCGGAACCGCTACACGATTGAAGTGGTTGCGGATGACCGCAAGGTAGAGAAGAAGGATAAGAGTATCAATGAGCCCGTGCAATTTTATGTAGCCCGGGCGCGGCTGCCGTACGAGATCGTGGTGAACGAAGTCCGAAAGGATCAGATCGTCGGCTATCTCGCCACCCCGAAGGTTCGCACCGGCCGGTAACAGGCCTCCGCTGGCAACATTTCCCGGGAGCCGGTAATTCCTACCTGCTCCCGGAAGTGATCCCACCTTTCAGTTCTTTCATATAACCCTTTCCGTTACATCAACATAGCGTCGCCGGTCTGTTTGGCCGAATAATTGCCTCTTCTATGGGCGAGGTGATTTTTAAAATGGTTGAGCAAAATCAGACGAGCGCGCCTTCGAATCGTGGAGGCAACATTCAGATCCCGATCCTGTTTGGGTTGGTACTCGCCATCGCCGCCGCAACAATCTACTTGTTCGTGTGGGTGAACGGTTTGAAGACCGACCTAACCGGCATGCGGGACTCTCTCCTCGCCGAGCTCGCCAAAGTCCGCGAGACGTCGTCAGTCACAACGGCATCGAACCAGCAGCACCTGAACGCGTTGCGTACCGAACTGGAGAGCACTCGAGCGCAGGCCGCGACAGAGGCTGGCGCAGCCCGGACCGAGGCATTGAAACACGCCAATAAGTTGGCGCGACAGATTCAGGAGGACCAGGCCAGGCAACAGCAGGTGGTCAACACTGAGCTGAGTGCCGTTAAGGAAGCCGCCACCACGGCCAACACGAAGATCGCTGACGTGTCCGGTGAGGTCACCAACGTGAAGACGGAAGTTGCGACCACCAAGTCGGAACTCGAGAAGACAATTTCCGAACTCAAGAGCGTGCGAGGCGATCTCGGGGTGCAGAGCGGGCTGATCGCCACCAATGGCCACGAACTGCAAGCTCTGAAGGCGATGGGGGAACGGAACTACTTTGAGTTCAATCTGGCCAAGACCAAGGCGCCGCAGAAGATTGGCGACATCCTGGTGCAGTTGAAGAAGGCTGACACGAAACGCAACAAGTTCAACCTCGAACTGATTGCCGATGACAAGAGGGTGGAAAAGAAAGACAAGACCGTGAACGAACCGGTACAGTTCTACATGGCCGGGGCGCGTTTGCCTTACGAGATCGTGGTCAACGAAGTTCGGAAAGACCGCATCGTTGGCTACCTGGCAACGCCCAAGGTTCGTCTCGCCAGAAAGTAGCGCTATCGGGCAGAAAACAGATCTCTTGATCAGTCGAGAGGCAGGCCGGAGACAAGCAGTTTCTCCGGCCTTTTTACTTTTACCTCAATCCGGTTTCCCAAGGACAAATTCCCCTCCAGCGTCAGTGTGTAATGCCCCCTCATAACTTCGAAGATCCGCGGCCCGGGCGGTTCCTTGGATTCCTTCTGCAGGTCGCGCAGGCTGAACGTGGCCCCTCCCGTCTGGCGCGCCAGACTCTCGAACATCGATCTCTCTTGGCCCGCCGCATATACTGGGTAGATTGAGACCCCGTTCCTGCGTGCGACACGAAACACTTCACGCTCTGTCATGCGGCTCGGCCCTTCCACTCCGGTCGTCAGTAGGATCACCACCCGGCGGAATGTACTCGCCTGGAACCCCCCATCGATCGCCGCATAGAGCGCATCGAGGGCCCTCGGAGTATTCCCGAATCGAACCGAAGCCACCGCGCGGCGCAACAGATTCTTGCTCGATGTAAAATCTTGAATCAGGTCCGCCGACGAGTGGTACGCGACAATCGCCATCTGTTCTTGCGGCTGCAACTGCGTGATCAAATTATCAGCCACTGGTTGGACCGCGCCCCCGAGCAAGCCCGAATCCATCAGCAGCATCACGTCCATCGGCCCTGTTGAATATTCGGCGGAGTCCACCCGCCGCTCCTTGCGGTCGTCGAGGACAGTGAAGTCTTCCGCCTTGATGTCGGTTACGGGCCGTCCCGAGTTCTTCTCCACGACCGTCACCAGAATCTTTGTTCCCGCCGTGCATGGCACAGCGAGACATACCGCTATGAGGGCTGCAATCCAGCGCGACATCTGTCTCCACCTCGACCCGGAACGGCGCATTCAGCTTTCCGTCTTCTCTACCAGGCGGTCCACGCGAATCGCGTAGATCGCTGGCTTGCCGTCGCGGTCACTCTGAAAAAGGACCTGCTGGCTATCAGGGTTAAACACGGGCCCCACTTGCGAAGGATCAGAGGCGCGGTGTTCACAAAGCGTAAATTCCCGGCGAGTGGTCCGAAGCAGGAGCAGGACATAAGGCGAAGCCTTGCTGCTGCTGGCGCCGACGAACACGGAACCATCATGATTCGGTGAAAAATCTACAAACTGGCTGGTCGGAGCGAGCAGCGCATCGGCATTCGTGTCCGGGGTGAACTCCCTCAGGGCAATAAGCTGGCGGCGATCCGCGGGAATGCTCAAGTAGAAGATCGTCCGGCCGTCTTCCGACCAATAGGCCGGGCCCGAGCGCCCTGGTGCAGTTCTCATGGGCCTGTTCTGCTGCCCGTCATAGTTCACAAGCCACAGCGCATCAGCCGCACGCCTGTATAGCACTCCGGCGCGCTTCGGCCGCGGCATCGGAAAGCTTAGAGGCTCGCCGGACTCTACGACCGTCTGGACCCCACCTTTCACCAAAGCCACTTGCTTTATCCGGTAAGTGGCGTTCCGTTTCTCCACCAAAAACGCGTGTATTCCATCGCCGGAGACGCTAAAACCTGTAGTCCTCTCCCATCCCTCCGGCACGCGGTAAACCTCTCTGGTCCGCCCGTTACCCAGGTTCGTCCGCCTCATCGATGAGCCGTCGAAGTAACAACAGCTCCGCTCGTCGGGAAGGAGATTGAGAGAGGTTCCGTCGAGCGCTGTGGCGGCTGTCAACCGGCGCGAAACCCCCGTCTTGAGATCCATCAGGTAGGCTTGCCGCGATCCTTCTCGGTCAGAGCAATACAGGATGGCGTTACGTTTTCGGAAGAAAGCACGCCCTCGGCACAGTGGAAGAAAGCTCGTATAGGACGGATCCGTGAGCCTGACCACTTCGAACTCGGTCACGCGGTCCAGAACGCGCACGCCGTCCGGCGGTAAGGGGCGGCCAATCTCGGCTGCTGCGGGAAGACTGACACCTGCAAGACCGGTCAGGACTGCCCTGCGTGTCCACAGCACCGGCCGGCGTCCCTCACCACACATATCGAAATGGTAGCACGCTGACTCGCGCAGCACCCCTCGGTGGAATGGAATGCCACGAGGATTTGTGCCGTCCAAGCTTTAGAAAGGAAAGTCTTTAGTCTCATTCCTTGCAAAGGCGGATCTCGCAAGGAAGCGATAGGGATTGACCGGGTTGTTACCAACCCGCACCTCATAATGCAAATGGGGAGCCGTCGCCCGTCCGGTGGCGCCTAGTGACCCGACGGTCTCACCCCGGCGGACTTCCTGCCCGGCGATCACATCAATCCGCGACAAGTGCGCGTAATAGGTACTCACACCGCCGCCGTGATCAACGACGACAAGCTTGCCGTACCCGCCGGCGTATTCGGCATGCACGACAATTCCATCCGCCGTGGCCCGAATCGACGCACCGTAAGGCGCTGAAACGTCAACCCCGGCATGGAAGGCAGGCTCTCCGGAGAACGGATCACTTCGCCGCCCGAAAGCTCCTATGAGACGCCCATCCACAGGCCAGATGCTGGGCCGCATATTGGTCAGCCACACCCGAGCGTACGTGCGATTGAATTTCGAAAAGTTCGCGCTTTTCAGGAAGTTGTACTGTTCGAGTGTCTCGTTGAAAGTAGGCACCAACCGCCCCTCACTGGCGATGTCGGTTGGCCCTTCCATCTTCTGTTTAATGCCAAACGCGGTCGAGACTTCGCTCGCAAACAACTGCAATGTAGCGAGTTGTTGCGTCGTTTGATCGTGCACCTTCTGGAGTTTTTGATAGCGGGCGCGCAGTGAATTGGTTTCGGCACGCAATGAGTTGTAATTGCCAACCTTCCAGAGCATGCGGGCGTAACTGGATAGGAACCCAACCAGCGAGAAGCAGCCTAGTAGCGCAAGCCCGAGCACCGCATAGAGAACTTGATGGGGAATGTGAATACGCCGAAGCCGGCCGTGCAGAGAATGGGCAAGAACTACTATGAAATAAGGCTGATTCATCCATCTCCTCGAGTCAGACTCTGCACTTCGCCCGACCCAGAAAGAAGCCTATGCTGCCATTCCAGCAGCGGTGGGCAATTCTCACGCGAAACTGTAACTTTAACAGCACTATTCCCGGCATGTCAAGTCCCTATTCCGGGGGGTCCCTCACCTGTCCCCCGCTCCAGAGGGACGGTTCTACTCCGCCAAAAAATGGAAAAGTTCTAGTACTTCCAGCCTAGTTTCCATTTCAAATCTGCGGCAATTAGACGGTTCACGGGACTGGGGACGGCAGACTTCAGCGCCTCATGAATCGCCATAAGACATTGACATACAACAATTTATTTTCTCCTGTACCGGACGGCAGTGACTGGTGACTGGCACAAATTCCTGCCCTCAAACACGGGTAAATCCCCTGCTGGATATAGTCCTATTCTTACCAAGATTCACTTGCAAACGAGGGGTTTCCGCTGTTACCATCCGTGTGAAGCCTGAGGCAGTCGCGACAGTATGGGAGGAGAAGTACCTTAGCTGTGGCGGCCCCAAGGCCTAGGGAGAAAACACGACGATGAGACGGCTGCTTCTGTTCGTTTTGATGCTCGGATTGCTCGGCGCGACTATCGCCTCTGCCGCGACCACCTGCCCTACGCTCGGCAGCGGTCCGGTGACCGTAACACCCGACTATAGCTGCGAGGTGAACGGGCTTGTCTTCAGCAACTTCACGGTAATTCCGGCGACGGCTGGAACGACAGCTAACGTGACGCTGGTTTATGCGTCGGTTGTCGGCGACTACGTGAACCTTTATTTCAACCCGAGTCTCACTGCATCGGCCGGTTCTTCCTCGGACATCTGGTTTTACTTCACCGTCAGCGGCGGGGTCAACGGAATTGACTTGTCGGTGAGCGGCACGAATGCGACAATCACCGAGTACGCGTGCGGTAGCCCTGTAACCGCCGGCAACATCTGCCCGGCTGGAACGGAACTGGCAAAGTTTACTGCCCAGAGCGGCGGGTCGGCCTACGCGGCTTTTCCGGGTGGCGAGTTTGCCGAGAATGTTTACATCTATAAGAACATTCTTGTTCAAGGCGGCGTCACAGCTCCAGGCGAGCTATCATCCTTCTCTCAGAGTTTCCATATTCCTGAACCGTTCACCTTTGTGCTGATGGGATCCGGGCTGTTGGCGATTGGGTTGGTGCGGCGCCGTTCGCGCAGCAAGTAGATAATCGACTCTCCCACCTCGAAACCGGCTCCGCGTCTAGCGTAGCCGGTTTTTTATTGTCTGCAGGGAACGAAATCCGCTCTAGGCGCTCCGGTCGGCTTTCACTTCTGACCGCTTCCGGACTTCAATATTCAACCGTTTGATCTTCTGATTGAGGGTGGACAGGGGCACATGCAGACTCTCGGCAGCCTCGGTCTGACTCCAGCCCGCCGTCTCGAGGTGTTCCATGATTACACGCCGTTCGTAATCCGCTACGATTTCGAACAGTGAGGCATCCGCCGGGAGCCGTCCGCTCTCGTCGCGCCGGATCCGCATCCCGCCTGTCTGTAACAGGTATTCGGGGAGCACGTCAACAGGGACCGACCGGTTTGCAGCCAGGACCACTGCCCGCTCGACCACGTTTTCGAGTTCCCGGACGTTCCCCGGCCACGTATGATCCATGAGGAATTGCATCGCCTCAGGCTCAAAGCGGAGCACGGAACGGCCGTCTGGGCCCAAATACTTGTCGTTCTCACGGCAATACTTCGTGAAAAAGTGATCGACAAGAAGCGGAATGTCTTCCTTGCGCTCCCTGAGAGGCGGAAGAGCGAGGTTGATGACGTTCAGCCGGTAGTAAAGGTCCTCGCGGAACTTTCCTTCGTCCACCAGTTTTTTCAGGTCGGCATTCGTCGCCGCCACAATCCGCACATCCACGCGGATCGTCTCGGCGGACCCCAGGGGCATGAACTCGCGCTCCTGGATGACCCTCAACAGCTTCGACTGCGTCTCCGGGCTGATCGTGCCGATCTCGTCGAAGAAGATCGTCCCACGATCGGCGATCTCGAAGTATCCCTTTCGCGAAGCGATTGCGCCCGTAAAAGAACCCTTCACATGGCCAAACAGGGTCGATTCGAGCAGTTCGGGTGGCAACGAACCGCTGTTCACCGCCACAAACATCCGGTCCGCGCGCGGAGAATTGGCGTGAATCGCCTTGGCGATCAGTTCCTTACCCGTGCCGGTCTCGCCCGTGACAAGGATCGTCGAGCGGCTCGGCGCGACCTGTGTCACCAGGTCGAGCACGCGCAGCATCCGGTCACTCTTGCCGACGATGTTCGGGAAGCTGTAGCGCTGCTTCAGGGCCCGCTTGAGCTCCGTGTTCTCGCTCTCGAGCCGCTGCTTCGAGATCATCCGCTCGATTTCGACGAGCAGCTTTTCGTTCTTCCAGGGCTTCTCGAAGAAGTCGTTGGCACCGGCCTTCAGCGCGTTTACTGCCGCCTCAACCGACCCATACGCGGTGATTAGAAAAATGGGAAGCTCACGGTCCCGCTCACGGATCTCCCGCAGCACCTCCAGACCCGAGCGGTCAGGCATCATCAGATCGAGCAGGACGAGATCATAGCCACCACCCTCGACCTTCTGTAACCCTTCGGTTCCGTTGGCGGCTAAATCGACGCGGAATCCTTCGTGAGAGAGCAGATAGTGCAGACTCTCCCGAATGTCGGCCTCGTCATCTACAACCAGGATTCGCCCGCGCACAGATGCGGCGGCAGTCTTTTCGACCGGCTCCAACTCAGGCATTCACGGCCTTCCTGACAGCGGGAAATTCCAACCGGAATCGAGATCCCTCGCCGAGTCTGCTGTCCACCTCGATGACGCCTCCGTGCTCCCGCACGATGCCATAGGTGATCGACAGACCCAGCCCCGTGCCTTTCTGGGCCGCGCTGTTCTTGGTCGTAAAGAAAGGATCGTAGATGCGTTGCACGTGTTCCGGGGCAATTCCCTTCCCTGTATCCGACACTTCCACCTCGGCTCCATTCTCGCTACCCCAAGCGCTTACCGTAAGCGTACCGCCACGATCCATGGCGTCACGGGCGTTGAGGTACAGATTCAAGAATACCTGTTGCAGGCGGCCAGGGTTACCCCGAATCAGAGGCAACGACTCTTCCAGATTCATCCGCACCTTGATCCCCGACTTCTCAAACTGGTGCTGAACCAAAGTCAGGGTCTCGCGGAGCACACGCGCGAGATCGGTCTCCACAAACTCTGTCGGCGAAGTCCGGGAGAAATTCAACAAGGAATTGACGATCTCGTTAGCCCGGAACGTTTGGCGCGCAATTTTGTCGAGCAGAACCGATTTCTCCTCGTCGCCGGCAATCTGCTTTGCAAGCATCTGGGCGTACGTGGAAATGACGGCAAGCGGAGTATTCACTTCGTGCGCCACACCGGCCGCCAGCAGCCCGATGGAGCTGAGCTTATCGGCCTGAACCAGCCTACGTTCAAGCTCCGCGCGTTCGGTCACGTCGTCGAAGAGAATGAGGCGGCCGATCCGCTGCCCATCCCGCGAGATGAGCGGCGCAATCGCCACATTCAAGGTCAACTCTTTTTCCGCGTCGGCGGAATTCCCGTGCCCTGAGACCCCATCGCCGCCGTTGGAGCCGTTGCTGTCCATGCCGCCGGCTGCAACTGGCGTTTCGTTCACGAGACCAGTCCGGAAAGCCACCTTCGTAAGGTGGTAAAGCCCGGTCTCTTCCCGAACCCGGTCGAACTGAGCCGTCAGGTCCGAAGGCAGCAGCGCTGACAAAAGCTGTCCTGTTGCGACCTCCCGCGAGATTCCCGTCAGGCCCTCCATCTCCGTATTCCAGCTCTCGACACGGTCATCCAGGTCAACGGCAAGGATCCCCACTTTGATGGATTCGACGATATTCTCGTTGAATTCCCGTAGTCTTTCGTTCTCTTCGACCTTGCGCTGCAACGAACTGTAAAGCCGGGAGTTTTCGACGGCGATTCCAACATAGCCCGCCAGCGTGACCAACAACTCAAGGTCGTCGCTCGTCAGGAAGTCGCCTTTGTCCGTCCGTCCCACGCCCAGCCACGCGATGGTCTTTCCGCGGACTGAGCAAGGGAGGTAGTATGTCAGGTCAAGGTCGGCAATCGACCGGCGCACGGAAGGGGCCCACTGCCGCGAGACGATGTCTAGCGGGTGCTTGGTTCGTTCGAAGAACAGGTATGGCTTGTCGGGATTGGAATTCAGAAAACTGAGGTCCAACTTCTCCGGTTCGATCGGATCGCTGCCCGGCAACACAGCGGCCATGTGCAACGCGAAACCGCGCTCGGCCTCGTCCGAAAGGAAGAACGCCACCTTGTCCACGGAGAGAGTCCGCTGCAGACGGTCAGCAACGGAAGTGAGCATCCGGCCCATGTCGGTCTCGGAACTGAGCTCACGGGCAAACTCAATCCAGGTGCGCCGGTAGTCGTAGCGGTCCCTATAGAAGTAATACCGGTCCAGTTGATCCTTGATCCATGCCCTGATCGGCTGAAAAACAAACGCTGCAATCAGAATCAGGAGGACGGTTGCGGTCGGGCTGATATCTTCGAACTTCCCGAGTGAAAGGATCAGCCCGTAGAAGAGTCCGAGGATGCAGAGCGTCGCCAGCGTATACGCATAGCCCTGCTGGAAGATAATGTCCACGTCCATCAGACGGTATCGCAGGACAGCGTAGCTCCAGGCGAGCGGCATGATGGCCAAGGTCAGCACGGACATCTTCATCCATTCGCCCGGCACCACACCCACAATGAACGGCACCGCATAGAATGCCACGAACGGCACAACGCCGAAGACCGCCCCGTTTCTCAGCCATTTCAGTTGCTGCCGGAGGATCGGGTCACCCTCACGCCGCCACTGAAGATGAAGCACTGCGGCGCCGGCCATGTAGAAAACGGAAAGGAAAGCCAGCCAGAACCGGTCCAGAAGCCATCGGAGTTCGACCAGTGGAATAGCTACCCGCAGCGTACCCGATCCGACGCCGAAGAAGACAAGCATCAGTAAGATCGCCGGCACGTACAACAGCATCGCTCGGATGGCACCACGGAAAGAGCGGCCCGCCTTCGGGAAAGTCAGGCAAAAGTGCAGAAATATGGTGGGGGCGAACAGTCCGGCGATCACATTGCCCCAGTACATGAACTTGTCGAAATTATTGAGCTTCCCAGTGTAATGAAACGTTGAAAATACGAAAGAAACCAGGCACAGAAGGTAAAAATGAGTCGCCTTTTCGGCTCCGCCGCGGCGGACGTACACGAACAGCCCCAATACCAGGTAGGCCAGACCGACTACGTACTGATAGAAAAGGGACTTGTCGGCGCCGCGCTCCCCGACAATTACGGGGACCTTGACCTCAACACCGGAACGTTGGATCTCGTACTCGGCTTTGCGCCAGGAACCGAGATGAACCAGAACGCGCGTAACGTCGGTAGCTTTCTCGACAGGCACCCCGCTCACGGTCAGGACGCGATCACCGGTCCGCAATCCTGCCTTGTCCGCAGGGCTATCCGGAACGATGTAAAGAGCCTCGACGCGCTCCCCCCGCTCCACCCAGGTGACGCCATCATCCGGAAGCCAAAATCCTGCCTGTTGTTGAAAGTTGATCCCCGCTGACACAACGGCGCCCACCGTGAAGATGACCAGCAAGGCACTCCACAACTGTGCCTTGAGCTCCCTTACTGGCCGGCTCCACCGGGTTTGCGTCAGCGAGTCCACACTATACCATCCGGTTCTCTTGCAAGTTGAATGCCAGCTTTAACTTTGCCTCTATCTTCAAGAATACCGTAACCTCCATGTCCGAAATTCGGTTCCCGGCCGAAGGAATCTCGAATTTGGGAGAAATCCACTACACGGAAGTGTATACGTCGTCCCTCCGAAGCGCGCCGGTGGACCGGTTCTCCGTGCTTGACGCCCCCTCTGGCCGAAGCCTAAAATTAGTCTAGCTCCCTGAATCGATCGAACGAGTGGTATGGTCTGGGAACGGTGGAGACAATGACGCAAAGGAAATATTGGGTCTTCTGCTCGCTTCTCAGCTTGGCACTACTCATCCCCAGCTCGGAAGCGGCCCGGAAAAGGACTAAGTCTTCGGACACCCAACGGGACACAGTCGCCAAGCCGCTGAGCGAGAAGGAGCGGCGCAAGCGGGAAGATAAGCTCAGAAAAGAGCTCGAGGGACCCTACCGGAAGTGGCTTAGCGAGGATGTGTCTTACATCATCACCGATGAGGAGCGGGGAGCCTTCAAGCGCCTCGCCACGGATGATGAGCGCGAGCAGTTCATTGAGCAGTTTTGGCTGCGCCGTGACCCGACGCCCGACTCCGCTGAAAACGAATTCAAGGAAGAGCACTACAGGCGCATAGCATACGCGAACGAGCGTTATGCCTCCGGCATCCCAGGTTGGAAATCCGACCGCGGCAGGATCTACATCATGTATGGCCCGCCGGACGAGAACGATTCACACCCCTCTGGTGGCGCGTACGATCGTCCCTTCGAAGAAGGCGGCGGTACGACTACAACGTTCCCCTTCGAAATCTGGCGGTACCGTTACATCGAAGACATCGGCACCGACGTGATGATCGAGTTCGTCGATCCGACGTTGACCGGTGAGTACCGCATGACGATGGACCCGTCCGAGAAGGACGCCCTACTCTATGTTCCGAACGCCGGTTTGACGTTGAACGAGCAGATGGGCCTTTCCGACAAGGCTGACCGTTTTAGCCGCACGGACGGCACGCGTCTCGGCATTGGCGATCAGCCTACGTCGATGCGCATGAATCAGTTCGAGCGGTTGGAGCGCTTCGCCAAACTGCAGAAGCCGCCATCCATCAAGTTCAAGGACCTCGAAGCTGCTGTCACATCGAAGGTCACCTACAACCTGCTGCCGATCAAGGTGCGCGCCGATTTCGTACGCGTTACCAACTCGTCAGTCTTAACGAATATTACGGTTCTTATCGACAAGAAGGACTTGCAGTTCCAGGAGAAAGAGGGCATCCAGAAGGCCATCGTGAACATCTATGGCCGTGTGACATCGATGGCGCGCCGGGTCGTGAACGTATTCGAAGATCCTGTGACCATCGATGTACCGAGTGAACTCCTCCAGGAAGCAATCAAGGGAAAGTCGATTTACGGAAAGTCGGTCCCCCTGGCGCCGGGCATGTACCGTCTCAACATCGTTGCCAAAGATGTCACCGGCGGCAACATGAACAACTACGAGATGGCGTTGAAGGTGCCGAATTACGACGACGAAACGCTGTCTTCGAGTTCCATCATCCTGGCCGACAAGATTGAGAAAGTACCTACCCGCAGTATCGGTTCCGGCCAGTTTGTCATCGGAACGTCAAAAGTGCGCCCGCGCGTGGACGACGCCTTTAGTAAAGAAGAGAAAATGGGTGTTTACGTCCAGTTTTACAACTTCAAACCGGACGAGAAGACCCACAAACCTAACGGCTTAATCGAATACGAAGTGGTGAAAGACGGAACGAACGAGAGGATTTTCGAGTTCAAGGAAGAACTCAGCTCGATTGAGGGAGCGTCCGCCTCGCAAGTCACCGTCGAGAAGGTTCTGCCACTTCAGTCACTGTCACCCGGCCGGTACACCCTCAAGATGAAGGTGCTCGACCGGAACAAGGATGCGTCGCTGACCACGACGGCGAACTTTACGGTATCCTAAAACAGCGGGGAGGCCACCGCCTTCGGATGAGAGTCAAGGTGTTGCGCATTGCGGTTGGCTTCGTGGCCGGCTTGTTAGCGGCCACCGGGGCAACTGCTGCGCCTGCATCGGAACAGCTCGCCGGCAGCATCGGTGGCTGGGTCACCAGCACCGGCGGTATCCCTCAGATGGGTGCGAACGTGCTGATTTACAACAGCGCTGAGCGCATCCTGCAGCGGGTCCTCAGCGACGAGACCGGCAGTTTCGTATTCGACTCCCTCCCTCCGGATGTCTACTCGGTCCGCGTCAGCCTGTCCAGCTTCGTCCCTGCCCTGAAGCGGAACATCATCGTTCAACCCGGAATGAGAAGCCTGTTGAGCGTGAGCCTCTCGAGCGTTTTGAGCTCAGTGGAACTTGTCTATTCCTCGACGGGCAACAGCGCGATTATGAGCGAGGACTGGAAGTGGGTGCTCCGGTCCGACAGCAGTACGCGCCCGGTGTTGCGGATTCTGCCAAAGGTCGACATCTCGGATCCGAACGACCGTGTTAACTTGTCGTCCTCGATGTTCAGCGGCATGCGGGGCGCGGTAAAGGTCTCAGCCGGAGACCCGGGCGCGGTGTCCTCGTATGGAAGCGAGACCGATCTCGGGACAGCCTTCGCTCTCGCGACGTCCCTGTTTGGTGGAAGCCGCCTGGAAGTAAGCGGGAACATCGGCTACGCCACGGCATCGAGAGCACCTTCGGCGAGCTTCCAGACGAGCTACCGCCGCGATAGGGCCGACGGCGCCGCTGGTCCCGAGGTCCGCGTGACCATGCGCCAGCTTAACCTGCCCGACCGGGTGGGAACAGCGTTGATCACGGGCCGGATGGAGGGTGCTCCGCCGCTCCGGACGTTGTCGGCCGGCTATCACGACCGGACGCAGCTTACTGATGCACTCAGCGCCGACTACGGCTTCTCGATCGAGTCGGTCTCATTCATTGACCGGCTGAACTATTTCAGCCCGTTCGTCCGGCTGACCTACTCGGTCAATGACAGCAGTTCGGTTGACTTCGGATACAGTTCCGGACTGCCGCCGGCGGAGTTTTTCCCAACCAACGGTGAGCACGACAACGAATTTCAGCAGGATTTCGTCACGCTTTCGCTCTTCCCGCGAGTCTCGATGCGCGATGGACGGGCACGAGTGCAACGCTCGGAAAATATCGAGGTCGGCTACCGGACGAGCATCGGATCGCGTACTTACGGCGTGGCGGCGTATTCGGAGAAGGTCCGCAATGCGGCGGCGACTATGGTCGCGCCGTCCGGTTCGTTCACGATGACGGACCTGTTGCCCGATCTTCTTTCCAACAGCTCGGTCTTCAACCTCGGCACGTATTCCGGCATTGGCTACATGGCTTCGGTGACGCAGGTTGTTAATGACAACGTGAGCGTCACGGGGGCGGTCGGCAGCGGCAATGCCCTGACGCCTGAGGGCCGTGTCCTGGCGACACAAAAGGCTGACGAAGTCCGGAGCATCCTGAATCACGGCAGACGCTATTGGCTGGCTATGAGCATCGCCGCGAGGTCACCGCATACTAAAACGCAGATCGCCACGAGCTACCGATGGGCGGATGGCCGTTCCTTGAACGCCGGGCACACCTACCTGACGCAGAACCTTGTATTGGATACCGGGTGGAGCATCCACATCCGCCAGCCGATCCCGCTGCGCGCGGGCCTGCCAGGCCGGTTGGAAATCACGGCCGATATGCGCAATCTCCTCGCGGAGGGTTACGTGCCGCTGATGACCGCCGACGGCCGATGGGTTTACCTGCTGCATACGCCGCGGGGTCTGCGCGGTGGTCTGAACTTCATCTTCTAGGCCCCCTGTTCCAGCACGATCACAAGAAAACGCAGGAAATATCTGCCCTATTTTCAGCCAATTAAGTAAAAATCCGCCTTTGAAACGCAATGGGGGCGTGTATCTTGAGAGCGAAAGAGGGAGTTCGGTCTGGCCTTTTGCCCTTCCTTTTGACCTAAACTCCTGCCCTACGGAACCTTCCCGCTCCCAAGAGGAGCGAACCTTCTCGCGCCGGATTCCCTCTCTTCACACACTAATAGCTAGGTTTTGGAGATTGAGTGGGCTTCCGCCAGGTGATGGCGGACAACGGAGTTTGTGAACGCGGTTACTGCTACTTCCTGGCGCCTCGCTGCGGACTCTTGACTCTCGTCTGCCGCGCCTTCCGGGCCTTGCGCTTCGGCTTCGTGATGCGAAACGTCCCGCTTCCCAGATTCTCAGACTGATAGAGCTTATCTTCGGCCAATTTCAAGTTCTCCTGCAAACAGGGTGGATTCCCAATTGTAGCGCACTGCGGCGCGGGAGGTCTCGTTCCAGGTCACAGATGCGTTCGCTCCCCTCCCTGACGGCCGTGTTATATTCGTTTTTCGTATGAAACTCCACGTATTTCTGCCCCTTTCTGCCGTTCTGTTCGCATGTGCGGGGTTCGCACAGGTCTCGACACCGGTTCCGGCCAAGCCGATTGTCAGCTTCGATCTCGGCGCCATGGATCGCAGTGTCGATCCCTGCAAGGATTTTTACGAATACGCTTGCGGGAATTGGCGGCGGGACAATCCGATCCCGTCCGACAAGACCCGTTGGGCGCGATTTGATGAGCTTGGCGACCGGAGTCTGTCCATACTCCGATCCATACTCGAAGAGGCAGCCCAACCCGGCGCGCCCCAGCCGGAGCGCCAGATCGGTGATTTCTATGCCGCCTGCATGGATGAGCCACGGGTCGAGGCTCTCGGGGCAAAGCCGGTTCAACCCGATCTCGCTGCCGTCGCGAAGATCCGCAACCGGCGGGATTTGATCCTAGAGATAGCGCGTCTGCACGCTAGAGCGAATTCGGTCCTGTTCAGTTGGGGCTCAACCACCGATCTGCACGACGCCACCCGAGTGATCGCCTACGTCGATCAAGGAGGGCTGAGTCTTCCCGACCGCGACTACTACATCAAGGACGACGCCAAGTCTAAGGAAACCAGAGAGAAGTACGTCGAGCATGTCCGGAAGATGTTCGAACTCTTCGGCCGCCCGGCAGGAGAGGCGGAAGCCGCTGCGAAGACGGTTCTCCGCATCGAGACCGGGCTGGCACAGGTTTCGATGGACCGCACGCTGCGCCGTGACCCGAAGAACCGTGACCACTTCATGAAGCTCGCGGAACTAAACGAGATCGCGCCGGGTTTCGAGTTTCAACGCTTCTTTGCAGCCGCCGGCGGGCCGAAGTTCGACTCCCTAAACGTGGTAAATCCCGAGTTCTTCAAGCAGGTTTCCGCGCAGATCAATTCCATTCCCTTGGCTGATTGGAAGACGTATCTGACTTGGAACGTACTACGCAGCCGGGCCGGACTCCTTTCCTCGGTGTTCGTCAATGAATCATTCCGCTTCAATAGCCAGTACCTCGCCGGGCAGAAGGAGATTGCGCCCCGGTGGAAACGTTGCGTCGGCTTGACCAGTGGCGTCCTCGGAGAAGCTGTGGGCCGGGTCTACGTTGAGAAGTACTTCGGCGCCGAATCAAAGGAACGGACGATGACGCTGGTCAAGGCGATCGAGAAGGCCATGGGAGAGGACATCGACCGGGTCGACTGGATGAGCGACGCTACCAAGGTGCAGGCACGGAAGAAGCTCGCATCAATCGTCAACAATATCGGCTATCCGGACAAGTGGCGCGACTACAGTTCGGTCCGTGTCACGCGTGACGATCTCACCGGCAACGTGGAGCGCGCCAATGCATTTGAAGAAGCCCGCGACATCAACAAGATCGGCAAACCGGTGGACCGTACCGAATGGAGCATGACTCCGCAGACGGTCAACGCGTACTATCGCGGCTCGCGCAACGATATCAACTTCCCGGCCGGCATCCTTCAGCCGCCGTTCTTCAGCAGCAAGATCGATGACGCCGTGAACTTCGGCGCAATCGGCCTCGTGATCGCTCACGAACTCACGCACGGTTTCGACGACCAGGGCCGGAAGTTCGACGCGTCAGGCAACCTGACCGATTGGTGGACCAGCCAGGACGCGAAGGAATTCGACAGCCGGACCGCCTGCATTGTAGATCAATATGCTCAGTACGTCGCCGTGAAAGATGAAAATGGCGAGGTGCGTCTCAACGGAAAGCTGACCTTGGGCGAGAACGTCGCCGACAACGGCGGACTCCAGCTCGCATACGCGGCGCTCATAAATACGTTGAGCGCGGAAAACCGCACGCGAAAGATCGACGGCTTTACGCCCCAGCAGCGCTTCTTCATCGGGTACGCGCAGGTCTGGTGCCAAAACGCCACCGATCAGATCGCCCGTCTTCGCGCCCTGACCGACCCGCACTCGCCGGGCCGGTATCGCGTTATCGGTGTCGTCTCGAATGCGCCGCAATTCCACGAAGCCTTCGGATGCAAAGCCGGAGATCCCATGGTGCGCGAGAAGGCGTGCCGCGTCTGGTAGGCAATGATTCGCTGAGTGCCCTTGCTTCCGGCAGGTAAACGTATTATTCTCGGGCCTGCCGGAGGTTCTCTGATGTTCCGACCTTTCTCAGGCTTCAAGGCCCGCTACAAGGACCTCACGCTGTTCGTTGTGTCCGAGTTTGACGATTGGATCGTGCTGGTCTACGGACCGGACGTAATGATCCACGGAAAGCGCCAATTCGGGGCCGACAAAGCCAAGGCGCACGCTGTTGCCATCACCGAAAGTTTCCTGCGCGAGATAAAGAACGAGCAGATCGACGCGCTGCCTGAGATGGAGTGGATATCGACCGCTCCTGAAGAGTGGTTGGCGTGGAGGGGATGACCGACGCACCCCGCTGGTGCGCTATGGACGCGCGCTCCTGAGCCCGCCGCCTCTCGAAACGCTTCAGAACCGAAGTGCGAATTCTGATACTCTGTTCTCTTCCAGTCACGAGGAATTCGCATGAAACACACTCAATCATCCCTGAAGCTCGGCTTCATTCTCCTGATTTTGGGCACGGCCGCCGCCTCTGCTGTTGCGCAGAGAACTTCCGATGTCGGTTACAGCGATACGCCGCAACTGCCGGGCCAGAAGTGGAAGGTCCACGACATTGCCCGCCCGCATCCACGGATGGTTGTGCCGGGTAAATACGTAAACGCCGCGCCTCCCTCCGATGCCATCGTTCTCTTCGACGGAAAGGACCTGTCGAAATGGATTTCCAGGCGTAGAGGCCAGGTTGGCGAGCCGCGCTGGAAGGTGCGCGACGGCTACGTCGAAGTCGTGGGCAAGACCGGGGACCTCGTCACGAAAGAGAAGTTTGGCGATTGCCAGCTTCACATTGAATGGGCGACCGATCCCAAGAGCCGCGATTCGAGCCAATGGAAGGGCAACAGCGGTGTCCTGCTGATGAGCCGTTACGAGATTCAGGTGCTCGACACGTACAACAATCTTACTTACGCGGACGGCGGCGCGGGATCCATCTACGGACAATGGCCGCCACTTGTCAACCCGAGCCGCAAGCCGGGCGAATGGCAGGTTTACGACATTTTCTTCGAAGCTCCGAAGTTTGAGGGCGGGAAACTGGTCAAGCCCGCGTTCGTCACAGTGGTCTTCAACGGGGTGCTGGTTCACCATCATCAGGAAATCATTGGGCCAATGGCTCACCGGATCATCCGCAAGTATGAGCCGCACAGGCCGGAGGAACCGCTTGCGTTGCAGGACCACGACGTCAACGTCCGCTACCGCAACATCTGGATACGCCGGCTCACCCCATACGACCAGAAATGATGCATCACGAGAGAGAGGCTATGAAGAGTTCAACTTCAATTGACCCAAAACGCCGCGCCTTTCTGCAGGCAGCTACCGGAGGCGTGCTGGTATTGAAGCCGGAGACGGTCTTCGGAACCCAGGCGAACTCGGCCGTTGAGGTCGGCATCGTCGGTTGCGGCGGCCGCGGCAACTGGATCGGGCCGTTCTTCCCCGAGTACGCCGGAGCGCGTATCGTCGCACTTGCTGACGTCATCCAGGACCATCTGGACACCACGCGGCAGAAGTTCAACGTCGATGCTTCGCGGGCCTATTACGGTCCGGATGCTTACAAGGAACTGGCTGGCTCCAAACTCGACGCCGTGATCATCGAGACGCCGCCATACTTCCACCCGGAACAGGCCGCAGCCGCAATAGACGCGGGCAAGCACGTGTTTTGTGCCAAACCTGTCGCCGTCGACGTACCCGGATGCCGTAGCTTCCAAGCGACCGGCGCCAAGGCTGCCAAGGCGAAGTTGAGCTTCCTTGCCGACTTCCAGACCCGCGCCCGTACCGTATACCAGGAAGCGGTCAGCCGTGTACATCGTGGGGACATCGGCAAACCCGTGATGGCGCAAGTCTATTACTATGCCAGCCGGCCCGCGAAAGACCGCTCCAAGCCGGGCATGGATCAGGGCCAGGTGCGCGTCATGAATTTCTACATGGATCGCGTGCTCGGCGGAGACATCATCGTCGAACAAAACATTCACGTCATCGACGTGGCGAACTGGTTCCTGAAGTCCCACCCGATCAAGGCGTCTGGCACGGGCGGGCGCACCGACTGGCGCGGGACCGCATACGATGTCTGCGACGCGTGGGATCATTTCCTCGTCAACTACTGGTATCCGGATAACGTCCACGTCAGCTTTAGCTCACACCAGCTCACGCGCGGCTTCTCGGATCTGTGTGTCCGCTGCTTCGGAATTAAGGGCGCTGCCGACACCCACTACGGCGGTTCGCTGCGCATCACGGGTGAGAACCCGTGGCCCGGTATCGAAAAGGACGACACGTTCAAGGGCGGCGCCATTGATAACGTGAAGGCGTTCATCGAGAGCATCCGCCAGGGCAAGCCGCTCAACAACGCCGGCGAGGCTGTACAGAGCAACCTCACCGCGATCCTGGGGCGCACCGCCGCGTACCAACAGCGGGAAGTGACCTGGAACGAAATGATGAAGTCCAACGAGAAGTGGACAGCGGATCTGAAGCTCCGCTGGTAGAACACGGGTCAAGAGAAAAAGCTCCGTGGGCGCTTTGATACGCCCCGGAGCTTTTTTATTTCACTGATTGAGGGGACCGAGGATAGCCGGCCGTCGCTGGCTATCCGGCCACCTAGAGCTTCGCGAGTTCGGCCTTGTGGGCCCAGACTTTTTCGAATGCCTTCGCGTACTGCTCGACCACTTCCGGAACCTCCTCGTAAAAGAGGGGGATGGACATGGAGCGCTTCTTCAACTCCTCGTCACCGGGCAGCACGTCTGGAATCTGCGGCGCATGATGCCACCACTTTGCCTCGGAGTAGAGCTTGAACTTATGCTGTTCCTGCAAGGTTTCGATCACCGAGACGGAAACACCTTCGGCTCGCAACGCCTTCACGGCTGCCGCCTTCGAGAACCCCGCCTTCTGTTCGTCGAAGAGCAACCGGTTCCCGTTGTAGTAAATGCGCGTCTGGTCAGGGCGGCAACGAGGCTCGGAAAGCCCGGGTAGAGCAATCAGGCGATCATTGATGCCGCGGACCTGCCGCTTGATCACGCCGTTCAGTTGTTCCAGGCCCCGCAATTGCCAGCGCAACACCGCCGCCGCAAACGGATGCATGCGGAACTTCTGGCCGAATCCGGTTCCATCGTAGCCGCGGTACGGGCTGTCGGCGGGGAAGGTAGGAGGGGCCTCATAGTGCCCGAAAGCTGTCGCGCGCTCGTAATACTCGCGCGTCTGGTACATCCCCATGCCGCCCTCGATCCCGGGCATCGCCTTGGTGGCCTGGAAACTGGTCATCCCCATCACGCCCCAAGTACCCATCGCCTTGCCTTGCATGGAAGCGCCCTGCGCGTGTGCCGCGTCCTCCAGCAACAGCAACCCGTTCTTCTTGGCGAAATCGCTGATCTTGTCCATCTCGCACGGCAGGCCTTGTATGTGGACCGGGAGGAGTGCTCTGGTGCGTTTGGTCAGGTGCTTAGCAGCGTAATCCACGTCGAAGTTCGCGGTTTGCGGATCGACATCGATGAAGACCGGCACATAGCCGAAGAGCCGCATGGGCGCGACGGTGGCGAAGAAGGTGTGAGAAGGCACCATGATCTCACTGCCGGGAGGCAGGAACGTCGCGAAGAACATCGCAGTCTCCGCACTCGTCCCATTCATGTGCGACTTGGCGAACGGCGTTCCGGTGAATTCCTTCCACTCCTTCTCGAAAAGCGGAAGCTCCTGATAGTACTTGCCGCTCTCGATCATGGAGATCAGCGCCTGCTTCTCCTTATCGCCGTAACGCGGCCATCTCGTCGCGGAAGTCAATACCC
>JBDKSR010000326.1:0-2704 GCA_039680545.1 Bryobacteraceae bacterium
GACTTTCCAGCGCCTTGACACCAGCTTGCCGGAGTCTACACTGCCCGTCAGGGACACGTAGCAGGGAGGATCGAGTCATGTCGATCGAGTACGCGCTCTTCGAGAACCACGTCACGAGCGACCCCAACGACTACGCCGGCATCGTGCAGGTCAGCGGCAGTGCCGCCGGCGACGACCTGGTGCAGGACATCATCGACCAGGGCTCCACGGTGACCAAGCCCGACATTCTCGCGGTGACGGCCGACCTGCTGCTGGCGCTCCAGCGGCGGCTGGAGATGGGCCAGCGGGTGAACTTCTTCGGCGTGGTCGATTGCTTCCCGCGGATCAAGGGCGTCTTCGATGGCCCGACCGATCCGTGGGACCCGGCGCGTCACAAGGTGGACGTGGGCTGCAACCCGGGCAGCCAGCTCCGCGACGCGGTGCAGGCCGGGGCGACGGTCGAGCGCGTGGACGCGCTCAAGCCGTCGCCGAACCTGATCCAGTTCCACGACTTCACCAGCGACACGAACAACGACACCGCCAGCGTCGGCGGCCCCGGCCAGATCGTGGGCAGCCGGCTGAAGTTCGACGCCGCGAAGGCGGACGAGGGGATTTACTTCCTGCCGACCGGCGGCGGCGCCGCGGTGAAGGTGGACATGGTGACGTACAACAAGCCGGGCCGGCTGGACTTCACGGTGCCGGCGACGCTGGTGCCGGGCACGTACCACCTGGAGGTCCGCGCCCGTCAGGGCAAACCACCGGCCGGCGCCGACACGCGCGAGCTGCGCATCGGCCGCCTCGATGCGACCTTGACGGTCTGATTTCGGATGTCGGATTCCGGATTTCGGATTGACGACCGGGGCGCCGGTCAGGCGAAGGGGCAGGGGTTGCGGGCCCGGCGTCCCCGTCGTCATCGCGCAGCGGAGCCGGGCGGCCCGCCGATAAAAGGCCGCCGGGCGGCCCAAACAGCCGGTGGCGATCCGACATGGCCGATCCCAGCTTGGGAATGGGCGCGCGTAGCGGTGCTACCCGACCCCGGTACCGCCCGTACCGGGGTCCAGTACCACCCATACTGGGGTCCAGTACCACCCGTACGCGACCCGAGTACCACCGCTACGCGACGCCGAGTCAAGTTGAGTTGGTCGTCAGGTCAACTTGACCCGGCTCGCGAGCTAAGTTACCTTCCGGGCCGATTCAACTGGGCTGCGGAGTAACGCCAACTTGACCGCGGATCGGGCGTTGGCGACGTGCGGGTGCCGTGCCGGCGCGGGACACGCCGTACGTGGACCAGATAACAGCGAGACGGGCTGCCACATGAATAGCTGGGTCGCCACGGCCGACAGAACGGCACCGTGCAGCGAGTCCGCCAGGGTGGCGACCGGAGCGTAGCAACGACCTCCTATGAAGGGATTTCCGAACCAAGTTCCGGACCTGTGCAAACTGGCCGACGGCCTCGCAATCATCGACAGGCTGAACGAGCAGGGGGCCAACTCGAAAAGCTACGACACCCTGGGCGAAGCGCTTGTTCGCGGAGGCGTCTTGGGGACCGGTCATGTCCGGCAGCCGATTGACCAGTACCTCAAAGAACAGCGAGCTAAGCTAGGTGGGCCTTCGTACCAGAGTCACCAGACGGGTGCCCGCGGCCTGCGCGAGCAATACCGGATGCTCGGGCTAATCGATGACAGCGCCAGCCGGGTCGAGCTGACAGACGCAGGGCGTCGCGTGGCTTCCTTTGCCGACCAGGCGCTTGACGACCAGAAGCGCGACTACTGGCGGCGCCTGATACGCAACATCAGCCACCCGGGAAGGGATGGTGTGCGCTCGCACCCCTACCAGGTCTTGCTCCGCCTCGTAGCCAAGAGGCCTGGAATCACGCGGGCCAAGTGTGCGCTAGCTCTGGAAGCTAACGACGATAGCGAGGAGGAGCTTGACAGGATCGTCGGTCTCTCTGATCTCCGCGAAAGCGAAATCCGCACAACGATCGGCGAGACGAAGAGTAACTGGGACAATGCCAAGAAGATCCTGCCGAAGTTTGCTGAGCAGCTTGGAGACGTGATCAAGGTTAAGCAGTCGTTCTACTTGGCCGCCGGGCCAGGAAAGGGCGGAACGAGCGACAATGTACCGGTGCTGGAGGAAGAGCTCCGGCGTACGCGGCCATCGCGCTCCGTGACGCCCGACACGATTGCCGTTGCCGGGACGGCAGAAGATTTCGACGAGGTTGAGCTGCCCCTCCCGACAGTTGACCCAGCGGCCATGGCTGCGGCGGTCCGGGCGCGGCGCGAGCGCTTGCGTAGACATAACATCCTGGTTAAGGAGATCGCAGGGCGCTACGCCGGCGCGGGGTTCGACCTGTTCGAGGGGCGATATGACTGCTTGGCGTCTGGCGAGACCGTGGGCATCCTGAACGAAGTGAAGACTCTCGACGGCACGCCCGCGGACGAGGCCACTCAGGTCCGCGACTCGCTTGGGCAGCTCCTGTACTACGAGCCGTTCGTGAAAAGAGAGACCGGCGGCGGGATCATTCACAAGGTCGCCGTGTTTGAGGCCAGGATCTCGGATGACCACATTCAGATAATGCAGGACCTTGGCATCGTCTGTATTTGGAAGGAAGAACAACAGTTTGCCGGCGGTCCCGGAGCAGACGAACTGCTAGGTCCCTACTTCGAAGAGCTGAAGTGAGACCTCTGCCACACGTGCACGCGCCATTTGCACATACTCCGCATTG
>JBDKSR010000327.1:0-7403 GCA_039680545.1 Bryobacteraceae bacterium
GAGAGGACGCAACAGTGGAACATTTCGATCGGCCGGGAGTTCTGGGGAACCGCCATCGATATTTCTTACGTTGGAACGAAGGGGAAGAACCTGCCTTTCACGGATGACCTCAACCTGCTGCGTCCCAGCACGGCCAAGTATGATCCCAGTAAAGTGGCTTTCCCAGAGTTCAGCTACATCAGTCTCATCCAGACGGGCGGCTCATCCATTTACCACGGCTTCAACATCCAGGCAGACCGCAAAGTGCGCGGAGGCCTGAACTTCAACGTTAACTACACGTGGTGTAAGGGGCTCAGCGACGTCACGCTGGGCAGCTATACCAACAGCGCCGCCCAGAACCAATATGCCCGCTACCTGGAGCGTGCGGACGATCCGAGTCTCCGCCGGCAACAGCTTCGGTTCAGCTACATATGGGAACTGCCCTTCGGGCGCAACAGGCACTTCCTGAACAGCATCCCGCGCAGTTTGAACCTGCTGGTCGGCGGCTGGCAATTGTCCGGTATCACTACCATGCAAACCGGCGCGAGGCTGAACCCCAGTTTCTCGGGTAAGGACCCCACTAATACCAATCAGTACAGTGGGCGGCCCGACCGAATCGGGAACGGCAATTACGACGCCGGCCTGATGCGCGACAACATCAAAGCGCGGAAGGCCATCTTCGACAAGAGCGCGTTTGTCATTCCGGCGTCCGGGCGCGGCTACTACGGCAACTCCGCGCGGTACATCCTGACCGGCCCCGGCACGATGAACTTTAACGTCGTTGCGGCGAAAGGCTTCTACCTCAGTGACCAGGTGCGGCTACAATTCCGCACTGAGTTTTTCAATGCCTTTAACCACGCAAACTTTAGTAACCCAGGCACCAATGTAGGCAGCAGCAGTTTTAGCGTCGTCACGGGCGCCAGCGCGGGCCGCAGGGTCCTGTTTGGACTGCGCCTGGACTACTGACGCTAGCGTAGTCTGACACCGGGGCGGACACCATCCGCCCCGGAATAACATAGCCCTATGCGATTCGCCATTCGCGTTCTTGTACTCTGTCTCCTGGCGGTTCCCCTTCCGGCACAACATCCCAAGTCCGGACAGGTGCGGCTCGAGATGTTCGAACGCTACCTGCAAACGCGAGCCAGCGACATCACGCAACAGAGCCTGGCCGGAATTCAGAATCAGCCGGAGTGGCAACGGCGCCGCCCTGAGATACGCAGGCAACTGCTCTACATGCTGGGACTCGATCCGATGCCGGCACGGACTCCGTTACGGGCTCGCACTACGGGCCAGTTCGAACGCGAGGGGTACCGTGTGGAGAAGATCGTTTTCGAGAGCATGCCAGGGCTCTACATCACCGGGAACCTCTACCTGCCCACGACGCGTCAGGGACGAGCGCCCGCGGTGTTATACGTGTGTGGCCACTCGCCGGATCCGGCAGGGGCGAAAGCGATCTACCAGCGCAACGGAATCTGGCTGGCGCGGTATGGCTTCGCGACACTGATCATCGATCCGCTGCACTACGGCGAGGTTCCGGGCATACACCATGGCACGCACAACCTCGGTATGTGGTACTGGCAGTCGCTCGGCTACTCACCGATCGGGCCCGAGGTGTGGAGCGCAATGCGTGCGCTGGACTACCTGGAAACGAGGCCGGAAGTGGCGGCCGGACAGTTTGCGATAACCGGTGGTTCCGGAGGCGGTGCAGTCAGTTGGTACACGGCAGCGGTGGACGAGCGGATTCGAGTCGCTGTACCTCGCTGCGCGACGTGGACGTGCGAAAACCAGGCTGCGGAAAATGCGGTTCGCGAGAATTGCGACTGCATGTACTTTCCGAACACGTACCAGCTTGATTTTCCAGTGCTCGGAGCGCTGATCGCGCCGCGACCTCTGAAGATCCTAAACGCGATGCGTGATCAGATGTTTCCACGCGGAGGATATAAGGAGGTCTACCGGCGCAGCCGGGTCATCTACGATATTTTGGGCGCCGGCGAACGAATCGGCGAATTCGAAGAAGACGTGCCCCACCGCGATACACCGGCTTTCCGCAAGAATAACTACGAGTGGATCAACCGCTGGCTGGATGCCGGCAGGCCGCCTTTCGAGGAAAAAGACGTGAAAACGGAGGAATCCGCCACACTCCGGGTTCTTGACGGCCGCCCGGCGGATTCCATCAATGATTCCGTCTTCAAAAGCTTCATACGCACGCATAAGCTGACGCGCTGGACAACCCGCGCACGGTGGGAGAAGAGGAGAGCCGAGCTTATCTCCGAGTTGCATGACAAAGTGTTCCGGGCTTTTCCGCGCACAAAGGTTCCATTCGACGTGCGGAAGGTCAAGGAAAACGGTTGGACGAGCCGCTTCGCGGACGCGTGGAATGTCGAATTTACGACCGAGCAGGGCATTCGCGTCAGCGGCCAGTTATATGTACCGCGTAACTCCGGCAGTGCCTTGCCGGTGCTCATACACGTGAAAGGTGCGGCGGACGTCGTCTATTCCGCCGACTATGATCTGATTCTGCCTGCTCTCGGCAAGCAAATTGTGCTGGTGCTCCGTCCGCGCGCGGTTGACTATCCGGCCGACAACTTCCGGATGGCCACGCTACGGCGCACGGCGGCGATGCTAGGCAGCACGATTGAATCCATGCAGGTGTGGGACATTCTACGATCAGTGGACTTCCTGGCAGATGAAGAGAAGCTTCCCATCAAATCGATTTCCGTTTACGGCCGTGGAGAAATGGGAGCGCTCGGCATTTACGCCGCGGCATTCGACAAACGCATCACGCGCGTGATCCTCGACGATCCGCCGGCTTCGCACTGGCAGGGTCCGGCACTGTTGAACATCTTGCGCATCACGGATCTGCCCGAAGCGGCTGCGCTGGTTGCCCCTCGTGAGATTGTGTCGCTTACGGCCTTACCGCAGCAATACGACTACACGGCCTCCGTGTTCGCCCTCCACGGTCCGAAAGCGCGAATAAGGCGGGCCGGAGGACTTGCGGCAGCCCTGCGGGTCGAGTAACGAATGAAAGTCCGGTGTCCGCAACCCAGGTAGTGATACGATCCAGGAGCGATCCATGTCTGTCAGAGCCCTATTGCTTCTTGTTTGCGCGTCGCTGATGAGCGCTTCAGAAACCAAACCCAACCGCGTGCTGGTCCTGGACGACTTCGAGGACGCCGTTTCCACCTCCAACTGGAAGGGCGACATTCAGATCACGAGCGAACACGCCGCTCACGGCCGTGCCTCGGCGCGAGTGCGTTTCGCGGGCCGATCCACGGAGATCGCGGGGTTGAAGCCGGCAGCGGATTGGCGCGGCTACGATTGTCTGCGCTTCGACCTTTTCAGCGAGCGTAAAGGCTTCCTGACCGCCACATTGCGGATTCACGACGAGACGTCCGTAGCGAGCGGTGCGCGGCGGGACTATTACGAAGCCGATGGCCAGATCTTGATTCTGCCGGGCTGGAATCACGTTGAACTCAAACTTGCCGGTCTTCAGGCGGCGTCGTTCCAGCGGCAGATTTCTCTGGACCGGATTCGCCGATTCACACTGTCGGTTGGCCGGGGTGCGACGCCTGCCACGCTGTATCTCGATAATCTGCGTCTGGTGAAGGGTAGGGAACCCTCGGAAAGTGCGTCCCGCACAAAACCGGAGGAAGCCGTCACGCTCCTCCAAGACCGATATTTCCAGGTGCGCCAGGTGGCGCCGCCGGAGGAGGTTCCGGAATCGGCTGATGTCGTGCGGTTGCGAGGACAGGCCCGCCGTGAATTCGAACTCCTGAACGATGCCATCCGCGCCGCGCAATTGCAGGGGATTGAGACGATCTATGCCGAACGCCACCTTGTGACTGCTGACCTCGGCTTGCATGTGCGGCCGCGCCTCGCGTGGTTCAACAACGATGAGGCCAAGCGCGAGATGTTCGAGTACGTGGGCCGGAGTTGCCGTCAGGCACGCATTGAACTGCAGCGCAAGATCGAAGGCGGCGACCGCCTGCCGGGGATTGACGACACACAGGCAGGTGGGCCGCTTATCCGCCCATTTCCGCCTCTCAAGGGCCGTCCGATCCGCGACTGGTTCTACCGCGACGAGCGTGGCGAGCCGATGATTGTCATCTCGCTTCACTCGCCCAGCCGCCGGCTGCAACGTTTTTTCGCCAGTCCGTTGCAGCACATCGAGAGCTACTCCGTCGGTGGGGGATCACGATGGACGGTCGAGCAGTCGCCGGTCTATGCCGCGTTCCAGCAGGACCCTGACACGCACAGGGTGGGTTGGGACGGCTGGTGCGGACATCTGATTCGCGATTTGGACTCGATGGGCACCAGCAAGCCCGAAAACACGGTGATCTGCCTGGAGAGCCCACGCATCCGTAAGGCGATTGAGGAGTACATACGCATCAACATTCCGCGGATGCACGACAATCCCGAACTGCTTTACGACATTCTGGCCTACGAACTGATGTACATGTGTTACTGCGACCGGAGCCAGCAAGCGTTTCGCGCGTGGCTTGCGGCGAAGCACGGCACCATCACCGAAGCCAACCGGAAGTGGGGCACCTCGTACCGGCAGTTCAGTGATGTGACTGCTCCTCCGGTGAAGAATGCGCGTCCCTTACCAGGAACAAACCGGGGCCTGTGGTACGACTGGGCACGCTTCAATCAAGATCGATTCACAGAGCATCTCATCTGGGTCAAAAGCCTGGTTCGGAAGATTGATCCATCCATGCCGCTCGCGGCAGGGGGCAGTTTCAGCGTGCTCTCCGGCATCTCCGGGACCACGGGCATAGACGAAGAGCGCATCGTCAATGAAGTGGACGATCTCGTTATCCACGAGGGGGGCGGCTCGACTATCGGGATGGATTTGCAGTTGGCATTCGATGAAAGTAGGAAGCCGCTCGCCGATCCGGAGATGAACCTTGGCTCGGTCCGGCGCCTGCTGCCCCATGTGCTGCACGGAAAATCCGTCATTCAGATCTGGCACTGGCCTGCCCAGCCAGGTAATGAATTCCATAGCAACAATCAGAATTCGCTGGCGCACGGATGGCGTTACAGCCTCGCCGACGTGGGAGAACTTCTCCGTGCGGCGCTCGACGTGCGGCGCCTGAACAACGAATTCGCTGCCTTTGTGGGCACACCGTCTGAAGTGGCCATCCTTTACTCGCAGACATCGGCGTTACAGTTGGCGCCGGAGATGCTCAGTTGGAATACGACGCCTTACTTGCACGAGTTGCGCAGCACCTATGAAGCGAGCCGGCACCTGGATACTCGGGTGACGTTCGTCACGGAACGGCAGATTCTGAGCGGCAAACTCGCCCCGTTTAAGATGCTGCTTATCCCGGCGGCGAAGAATCTTCCACCGGCCGTCGTTGCCAAGATTTGGAACTATGTGGAACGTGGCGGGCACGTCTTCATGGCCGCCGAGTCACTTTTGGGTGATGAATACAACCTGCCCGCCTCCTATCTGGAAAGTCTGGGTGTGCGCGTCTTGTCCACCAAAGGTCCCAGCACCGGCCTCGGAGGAATTGCACAAGGTTACGACCAGAGTTTTTCGGAGCGTGTCCAGTTTGAAGACAAGGCCGCGATCAAATTGCAGCTGCGGACGGGATCGATGGGAGAATCCGTGGGGGTTCTGAAGGCGCGAGGGCTGCGGCAAGAGATCGGAGCAGCGCCTAACACAGACGTCGTGTATCGATACCCTAACGGAAGTCCGGCGTTGTTGCGCTTGCCGATGGGACAAGGAGCCGTGTATTACTCCGCCACGACACTTGAGGGAAACGACTATAGCCGGTTGCTCGACTCGTTATTCACCGAAGCCGGGGTGTCCAGGCCGGTGCGTGTCCGGCCTGTGCAAGCGGGAGCGGGGAGTTATGTTGAGGCCCGCCTCGCAGAACTGGGCAATCGCAAGCTACTTTACATGGTGAATTCCACGGGAGAGGCGGCGCACGTCAAGATCGAATCCGGGCACTGGATGTTTCGCGGGGTTCGTGAATTGCGCGACGGCGTCGAGATTGATGGAAATACCGTCACCGTTCCACCCGAGGAGACGCTTCTTTTCGAACTGCTGGACTGCCGGGAGAAAAAATCGGATCGGAAGTGACCGCGCACTCAACGCTCTCGCGATCCAGTCGGAGTACGGCCAGAGTCTTCTGGCGGCGCGGACTCGAGTAGCTGTTCTTTGCGATAGATCAGCGTCGAGGTATCGTAACTGGCGATTTCGAATCCGTGTCCGTGCGTGATGGCGTCGGTGGGGCAGGCTTCGACACAGTAGCCGCAGAAAATGCACCGGTTGTAGTCGATGTTGTAGACCTTCGCGTAACGTTCCCCGCCGCTGATGCGGTGTTCCGCCGTATTCTCCGCCGCCTCGATGTAAATGCAATTAGACGGGCACGCCGCGGCGCAGAGAAAACAAGCCACGCACTTTTCGAGTCCATTCTCGTCGCGGCGCAGTACGTGGACACCGCGATACCGCTCCTGGAACTTGGGTGGCTCGTCAGGGTAGTTTTCGGTCAGGGTCGGAGACATCATCTCGTGGAGAGTGATGCTCATCCCCTTGGCGATAGCCGCGGCGGAGTCGATGACTTCTTGGATCTTCGAAGGCATCCCGGCCTCTAACCCATTAGACTATCGCACATCCATTAAGGATTCGGCGGCTGTCGATTAGCCGGGAATCCCGAATCAACCCAACTGTTTACGGAGTTGCTGAGCGGCCACGAGGAGCGGGTCCCAAACCGGTGCGTAAGGCGGCGAGTAGGCGAGGTCGAGCTGCTCGAAGTCCTCAACGCGCATGCGGTTGGCGATCGCCGTGGCGATCACATTGATACGCCCGGCGGCGTCCCGTTCTCCAAGTACCACGCCCCCGAGCAGGCGTCGCGTGCCACGGTCCGCCACAAGTTCAACAGAAGTCCGCATGGCCCAGAAATACTTCGCCCTGTCGGAACTCTCGATCCGCGCCGCGACAGAGTCGAAACCCTCGCGCCTGGCTTCGGCATTGGACAACCCCGTCGCCGCCACCGCGACGCCGCAAACACGGGTAATTGATGTCCCGATCACTCCGGGGAAACGCTCGCGAGCCCCGGCAGCGTTGCCGCCCGCGATGCGTCCCATCTTGTTGGCGGTTGTTCCCAGAGGGATGTATACGGGCCGTCCGGTGAGAATGTGCGTGGCTTCGGCGCAGTCACCGGCAGCATAGACTCCGGCGAGGTTTGTTTCGAGGCGGTCGTTGACCGCAATGGCTCCGGTCCGGCCGATTTGAATGCCCGCTTCGGTGGCGAGCTCGACGTTTGGCGCTATTCCCGCAGCCAGGACAACAAGGTCGGCTGGAACATCCGCGACGTGATCCGGCTCAATCGCAGCCACAGGCGAATTCAAACGCAGATCGACTCGAAAACGCTCCAGCAGAGTTCGGATCGCTTCGGTCAGATCCTGATCCTGCC
>JBDKSR010000328.1:0-1562 GCA_039680545.1 Bryobacteraceae bacterium
ACCTGTGCAACAAGCAGCCCGAGTTTCCCATCGCCCAACACGGCAACGCTGTCGCCCTTCGGAATTCGCACCTGGTCGAGAATTTCGCAAGCGGCGGCCAGAGGCTCCGTGAAAACTGCTTCTTCAAGGCTCACGGAAGGCGGGATGACGTGCAGATTGCGTTCAGGCAGCGTAAAGAACTCACGAAACACTCCAGGTTGCTTGAAGATCCCGAGGGTCGTGCGTTTTGGACAATGACGGCCCAAACCACGCCGGCACCATTCGCATCGCCCGCACTCCAGATTGATCTCGCCTACGACGCGCTTACCGATCAGCCCGCGATCGTCCGATTCCACAACTTCGCCGGCGAATTCGTGGCCGGGGATGCCACGAAAGGAATAATATCCGCGCTGCAACTCGAGATCGGTATTGCAGATTCCGCCGCACAGGAGACGGATCAGTGCATGTCCTTTTGGACGACGGGGCCGTGGAGTACGCCGCACCTCCACACGCCCGTCCTCAAGATAGACCGACAGCATAGCGAAGCCTCCGCATGAGCTACTCCGTTCAGGAGCCCGCCTGGACATCCTGCCGGGCTGCCAAAATCGTCCCCGAAACCGGACCTTCGTAGATTGGCTTCAGGTTACGTTCCCGGATAACATCCCGATCCTGGGGAATGATCACGTAGTATTCGTAGTCGCCGTTCAATCCGGAACGGTCAAACTGGCGCAGCCAGGAGATCTTCTTCGTCTCCCGGTAGAAGTTGAATGAGGGCTCCAGTTGCCACGATAAGCCCACGCTGATCGTTTCGCGCTGCCCTCTCAGTTCGTTCAGCCGATCCAGCATCTTGCGGTCGTCCGCGTCGTAGGGCCAGACCTGGAAACGACTCCAGTTGAATTGAATCGCCTGGTGCGCAACAAGCAGGATCGACAGTACGACGAGCGGGATGGCGGCGTGCCGCACAGGAGACTTCATATCGCGTAAGGCTCCTGCCAGCGCGGGCAACGCGAAAGCCACGAGCGGCAGGAAGTAGATTCCGGTACGGTCCCCGGGATATGGAAGGAACAATAACGGCTCGCCGATGACGTGCAGGACCACACTTCCCACAGCGGCTCCCGAAGTCAAAAGGAGGGCGAGCGCAAGCGGTGAACGCGGGCGGCTCTTCCAAGCAACAAGCACCCCCGCAATCAGGATGACGGGAAAGATCACGACCGCAAAAGCATCCACGATGCCCGGCGAGGACATGACCACCCGATTGAGCCCGCCCAACCCTTCGTTATGCGCGAAAGACGGGGTCAGGACGCTCGCGGCGGAAGCCGCGAGGTTGCTGGCGGGCCGGTACAGGCCCCGCGCCCTCACTTTATTGAACGGAGAAACAAGGAGAAATGCTACTGCCAGCGCGGCGATGGTGAGTACAAACGGCCTGAGTTCCATGAATCGCGCCGTGACAGGCGAGGCCGGAGCCGCCTTGCGGCGTTTTTCCTTCCTCGTTGCGGCGGGGAGCGGCGGGAGCGCCACAACGAAGAGAACCGCGATCATTCCTGCTGGAAACAAAAACGTCGGATTCGAGGCCACTGCGAGCG
>JBDKSR010000329.1:0-22512 GCA_039680545.1 Bryobacteraceae bacterium
CCTGCCGTCCGGTTGATCAGGTCCGTGGCAATGGCATGAAGATCCACATTCGGAGACGTCGAGTCGTCGAGTGCCAGCACGGGAGCATAGCTCCGTGAGTCGCCCTGCACACCCACGGAACGCACCGGCACGAGCCACCCGCCTTCAACCCGGTGAACGGGAGCTTCCGTGGCCGAACACAGACACCGGATAGCCAGCCCCGGCCCGGGGAACGGATGTCTCTCGATCATTCCCGCGGGGAGACCAAGCTCGCGCCCGACTTCACGGACCTCGTCCTTATACAGGAAGCTGAGGGGTTCGACGATCCGGTTCTCCTCCATGAGACGCAGAATGCCCGGAACGCGGTTGTGGTGGGTCTTGATGACGGCGGCGTTCTCGGTTCCGCCCGACTCAATGGTGTCAGGGTAGATGGTGCCCTGCCCCAGGATCCAGCGCTCGTCCATGAAGTTGTGTGACTCGATCACCTGCTGCTGGATTCGGACGAACTCTTCCCCGATGATTCGTCGCTTCTGCTCGGGATCGGTGACACCAGACAATGCTCCCAGGAACTGCGGGCCCGCCGAACAAACCTCGAAGGCGTCTGGCGCGAGGCTCGCAAAAACGCCCCGCACGAAGTCCGTCTCTCCTTCCCGCATCAGACCGGTATCGACGTATATGCCGCGGACCCGCTCCGGGCCCAGCGAGCGCAGGCAAAGCGTGAAAGCGACTGTCGAATCCACACCGCCGCTCACGAAGAAGAAGACATTCCGATCGGCGACGACCTCGCGGATCTGGTCCTCGATCATCGGGATCCGGCACCTGGGATTCCAATCCCTCGTACACCCGGAGATCCGGAATAGGAAATTACTGAGAAGATCCATGCCCCGGGTCGTATGAACCACCTCAGGATGGAACTGGACTCCGTGCAGCCGGCGTTCGGGATCGGCCATGGCGGCGACGGCGCAGGTCTCCGTGCTGCCCGTCGTGCGGAAACCAGGCGGGACCTGAGCCACGCTATCGCGATGGCTCATCCAGACCTGCTGTGGCCCGGAGATCCCATGGAACAGGTCATCGCCTGCGCGGATGTCGAGAAACGCCAGTCCGTATTCCCCTTTTGTTCCCTTGCGAACCTCTCCCCCCAAGAGATGCGACATCAAGTGTTGGCCGTAGCAGATGCCGAGTACCGGGATTCCAGCCGAAAAGACGGCGGCATCCACCGTGGGACTATTCGCCTCATAGACGCTGTTTGGCCCGCCGGAGATGATGACGGCCTTCCTGCCATGAAGAGCTTCGGCGCGGGTATCGTTGGGGAGGACATCTGCATAGACGCCCAACTCCCGCACTTTCCTCGCGATAAGGTGGCAATACTGCCCGCCTGCGTCAAGGACGGCGACTTGGGGTTTCGGAATATAGCTATTCATTGAGAAACGGATACCCCTGCCTCGCTCGGTGACGTGAGGCTGGGTTCGACATGGATCACGGGGCTTCTATTTGGCGCTGCGCTGCGCAAGCAACTTTTTCGTCGTTTCCAGTAGCGCCCGCGCCTTCGGTAGCGCTTCGACTGCCTTCTCTACTGCGGGGTCGGACTCAATGGCGGTGCGATTCGCCTCGTCGATGCCGATTGTGGAAGCGTACATTTCACGCTTCAATTGGCTTTTCACCCACGTCTCGTTTTGCGCAAAGTCGGCGTCGGTGAAGGAGACGCCTTCTGCAACGAGGAACCGGCGAAATTCGGCCACGAGCGCAAAGTCCGGCTCCCAGCCTCTGGCGATCTTCGTATCCTTCGTGCCCAGGTACTTGGACGCGAAGTTGAAGAACGCATAGTTTCTGTAAAGCTCGATCTGGAAGCGGTTCAGCCGCGGCGGCGAAAATTTCTCGTCCGGTGCGATGCCGCCGCCCCCGTAAACGGTCCGCCCGCCATCTGTCATCTTGGCGTCGAGCGGATTCTTCGTTTCGGTGTTCTTCCGATAGTAGTAATCGAAGAACGACATGCTTGAGTAGTCGCGCTGGATCAGCCGGCCGCTAGGCGTGTAATACTTCGCGGTGGTCAACGCAAGCCCGGTGTTCTCCGAGAGCGGATAGACGGTCTGCACCAGCCCCTTGCCGAATGTGTTGTCTCCGAGGACCCATGCGCGGTCGTGATCCTGTAACGCTCCTGCCACGATCTCAGCCGCGGAGGCGGACTGGCGATTCACCAGAACCACGATGGGGTAGTCCCGCCCGTTGCTCCCACGCCTTGCGACGTACGGCTTTTCTGCGGATGCCCTGCCTCGGTGCGAGACAATCATCTGGCCCTTGGTAAGGAAACGGTCCGCCACGGCAACACCCTCGTTCAGCAGCCCTCCCGGGTTACCTCGGAGGTCAAGGACCAAACCCTTAATATTCTCTTCGCCGAGAGCTTTCAGGTTCTCATCCACTTCGCGGCTGGTAGTCTCGTTGAACTGCGAAATGAAAATGTAGGCGACACCGGGACGCAGCCAGTACGCATCCGGAACGCTCTTTCGGGAGATTTCGTCCCGTTGGATGTCGAAAACCAGCGGGCCCTCTTTGCCCTGGCGCATAACGTGGACATTGACCAAGGTGCCACGAGGCCCCTTCAACAGGTCCGCCACCTCGAGGGTCGTCATGCCGTCGGTGGGTTTTCCGGCTACCTGTATGATTACGTCGCCCGGCCGGAGGCCGCTCTTGTAAGCCGGTGTGCCCGCGAAGACCTCAACCACGATGGTCTTGTTGTTCCGTTGGCCCACCCTCATGCCGACGCCGTAATAGTGGCCCTTCTGCTCTTCGCGAAGGAGCTGAAAGTAGTGCGGATCGAAGAAGCTGGAATGCGGATCGAGCGTCCGAAGCATGCCCGGGATAGCGCCATTGTAAATGGCCTTATCCGGGTCCAATGACTCGGCAAAATTCGACTCCACAACGGCATACAACCGTGCGAACGCGCGCACGCTGCTTTGTGTGTCGTCCTGGTCCTGGGGACTGGCCGCAGAAACGCCCGTCAATCCAGGTCCAACGAGCCCGCCAGTCAGTGTGGAGAACACCACGATCAGAGGCAGGAAAAATATGCTTCGGCCGCGCGGCTTCATGAAAAAACTCCCAGCGCTTCAATTATATCCCAGTAGAGACCAAGACAACCGGGGCGGGCAAGTTGCCTAAACCGCGCGAGCTCGGCGGGTGGCCGTGGCAGCCTCAGAGCGCACGCCCTTCTTCGGAACCGTATTGAGACGGCGTGCGTGATCGCTGACGCAAACCAGGAACATCGGCTGGCGGGCGTTCTTGAGGACGTCGATGACACGGTCTCCCTTATCTTCGAGGAAGATCGACTTTCCGTCGGTCAGCAGGTGGAGGTCGGAATCGCCTCTCAGAACTTCGCTGAGCTTCCGGCCCATGTCGCGCTGCAGGTACCGCAGCACCCGGCGCAGCTTTTGGAGCGAAAAGCCCTTCCGGCGCAGTTCGGCAATTACGGTAATCTCCAGCACCTCTTCGGGCGAGTACAACCGCTTATGGGATTGATGCCGGGGAGAAACAACTTTCTTTTCGTCCCACCACTGCAACTGCCGCAAGCTCACGCGGGCAATTCCGGCAACTTCGCTGGATGAGTACGTTTCCGCGACGGTGGGGGAGGGCCGGTTTTTCTTCGCTGTCCTGAGCATGAGAATTAGAGACGATCCTGTCCTGTAAAGAAAGGCGACTTTCAGATTGTACCCGACGGGGGTCGCGTGTCAATAGGCTTTTCCTGAGGCGGTGGCATAGGCCAATCTCCCGGGAGCAACCTGCCAGGGGGAGGCTAGACTCAGGAAACGGGTTGTGGTACACATAGGTTTGAGGCTTTGGCCGGCGGCGTGAGCCGTAGCGGGCGGACGTAGCCAGCCTTCCTTCAAGCTTTCCTCTGACGACCCTGCATGGATGGGGTGGGGTTCAATAAAGTTCCGAAGCCAGGTGTTCTCCCAGGGGATGCAGAGTAGCCCGGGTGGATCGCCAGAAGCTAATATTCCAGACCCAATACTTCCAGGAGCCTGTTATCGGCCATGGATAGTGATCGCAAGTATAAACAACGCGGCTATATGGACACCGGATGGGACAAGTCCCCCGGGGCGCAAACAGGGGAAAAACCGAGACAGCCCGGCCCACGTTTGCCTCTCGACGTAACCGGCCCACGTCTCCCGCGACTCGTGCAGACCGTGGTCGCCTCGCGGTGCTACAACTGCGCCGTGACGCTGCCGGCCGGAATCGACTTCCGTGGCAATTGCCCCAAATGCAATGTGCCATTGCACTGTTGTAAGCAGTGCGCCCACTTTGATCCGTCGAAACGGTTCCAATGTGTGAAGCCGATCCCGGAGCGAATTGCTGTAAAAGACCAAGCCAATCAATGCGAGTTGTTCGGACCCCGTGTCACTGTCGCCCGGGACGTGGCGCCTGCCGCCACGGTTCCTCCTGCCGGAGTGAGTTCGGCTCCGCGGGCGCCGAGCGACGCGCGCGCCGCTTTCGATAACCTCTTCAAAAAGTAGGTAGAATGTGCTTTGCCCGGCTGTCCGCGCACTTGCGCTGGACATCCAGAGCAGAAGTGTTCGTGTCCATCACGCTGCGTTCCTACTGCCGAAAGGAAGTCTAAGCAATGCGCATCGCCGAGCTGTATGAGCCCCACCGCTTCCGGCTGATCGATGGTTCGATTCCAGAGCCGGGTCCCGGAGAGGTGCAGGTGAAGGTCGATTCCGTCGGGATCTGCGGATCGGACCTGCACTATTTCGCGGAGGGGGGCATCCCGGGCGCGGCGTGCGTCTACCCGATGGTGATCGGGCACGAACCGGCTGGAGTCGTTCTGAAAACTGGTCCGGGGGTTACCGGCTGGTCCGCAGGCGATCGGGTGGCTCTGGAGCCTGCCCACTACTGCTATCACTGCGAATTTTGCATGACCGGCCGCCATAACTTGTGCGAAAAGATCCGCTTTCTGAGCACTCCGGGTGAGCCCGGCTTCTTCCGCGACCGTGTCAACCTGCCCGTGACGAATGTGCTGGCGTTGCCTGCGGGACTGAGTCTTCGGGATGCGACTTTGTTCGAACCCCTGGCCGTCATCCTGCACTCGATGAAGTTTGCTTCGATCGCGCCGGGCGATACGGCGGTCGTCTTCGGAGCAGGTCCGATTGGGCTTCTGACGGTTTCCGCGCTGAAATTGTCTGGATGCGGGCGTCTCTGGGTTGTTGATCCGGTGGCACATCGCCGCGAGATAGCGCACTCCCTCGGGGCGGACGAGACGATCGATCCGGGCCAGGTGGACCCGGCAAACGAAATTTTACGCGAAACCGGCCGCCGTGGTGTCGATGTGTCCGTCGATTGCGCGGCTCGGGGTGACACCATCAACCAGTGCCTTCACGCGACGCGACGCGCTGGCAGAGTGGTTCTGACCGGCATCTATTCGGAATCGCGCGTCCCGGTGGAATTCCACGTGGCGCGGAACAAGGAGCTGAGCCTTTTCAACGTACGCCGCTCAAACCACGAGTCCGAAACTGCCCTGAGATTACTCGACGAATATCCCGGCCGCTTCGCCTCGATCATCACCCACGCGCGCCCCATCGAAGAAGTGCAAACTGTGTTCGAAACGCTCGAACATTACAGCGATGGAATAGGGAAAGCGGTAGTCCTGCTCCAATAGGCGTGTTAGGCCGTCTCTTCCATGAAGTAGTACCCGATGATGTGGCAGATGATCATGTGGGCATCTTCGATGCGGCCCATGTGCTGCTCGGGTACCCTGATTTCCATCTGCGCGAGCGGCCCAAGCTTGCCACCGTTCCGGCCGGTGAGCGCGATGGTCCGGCAGCCGATCGAGTTGCCGTATTCGAGCGCCTTCACGACGTTCGGCGAGTTACCCGACCCGCTGATCCCCATGACGATGTCGCCCGCTTCGGCGAAGTTCTTCAACTGCTCAACGAATACGACGTCGTAACTCACGTCATTCGCGTAAGCGGTGATGGCCGGCAGTTGATCGGTAAGGGCCTGAATGCGGAACCGGGAGGGGCGATTGTAGCTTGCACCCTTCACCATGTCGCAGGTGAAATGGGAGGCGGAAGACGCGCTTCCACCGTTGCCGCACACAAAGATCCGCTTTCCGGCTGCGCGTGCTTCCCTGAACCACTCGATGGCAGCGTTCACCTTCTCCATCGGAATGGTGCTCAGAGTGGAAATTAAGTCGTTTTTGTAACGTTCCGGATACGTCATTGGATAGGAATCTCCTTTGCGAGTGCCAGCGCACCATATAGGACGCTGTCGTCACCGAGCGCTGCCGGCACGATATCGATGCGGGCCTTTGACCAGTCCGTGATTTGCTGCCGGACTTCCGCCCGCAACGGCACGAACAACGCGTCACCCGCCTTGCTGAACCCGCCGCCGATTACGATCCGCGCCGGATTGATCAGCATGATGCAAGCCTTCAGTCCAAGAGCCAGGTCGACGACGTAACCGCGCACGAAGTCAGGGTCCTGGAGCAATTCCTTGGCGCTGCGGCCGTAATCCTTTTCCAGCCAAAGTCCGCAGCAGCATCGTTCGAGGCAGCCTCGCGCTCCGCAGAGACACTGACGCCCCTCCGGCCGCACGGTCAGGTGGCCGATCTCCGACGCGAAGGAATCGGCGCCCCGGTAGATCCGTCCACCAATCACAAGCCCGCCACCGATTCCCGTCGAGATTGTGACATAGAAGAGCGGATCAAATCCGGCCCCGGAGCCATACACGGCCTCGCCGAGCGCGCCTACGTTGGCGTCGTTGTCCATAATGGCCGGGATGTGCAGTTCGCGTTCAAGCCACGCCGGGAGGGGGAAATCCAGCCATCCTCCGACGTGCGTCGAACGTGCCACGCGCTGCTTGCTGTATTCGACCGGTCCGCCGAAACCAATGCCGCAGCGCTCGAAGTGATACTCCTTCTCCCATTCGCGAGCGATCGACACAATCTGGTCCAGCATCCATTCGCGCCCGCCTTCCCGGTCCGTCGCCCGGCTTTCCTTGGCCGCGAGCCGCTCTCCTTCAAAAACGGCCATCGAGAACTTGGTCCCACCGATGTCGATCGTCAGCGTGTTCATCGCTGGAATGCCTCCTCGGCGGAGAGGACCTCGGCCGGAGATGCCGTGCCGGTGCCTCGTTTCATGATGGTTATCGACGTGACCAGGTTGCCGAAGTGCGCTGCCTCGGAGGGTGGCGCTCCCGCGGCGAGCGCAAGCGTCGTGCCCGCCGAGAAACTATCCCCGGCGCCGCAGATGTCGACCGGGTGCTCTACTGGAATTGTCTTCGCCAAGGTCGCACCGTGCTCATCTATTAGATGCGCTCCCTCGGGCCCGTGCGTCACGATTAGCAGCGGGGCGTCCACGGCGGCGCGCAAACGGCTGTAATCAATCGTCCCAAACAGCTTCCGGCAGGCGGCTTCGGCTTCCTGCTGGTTGGACTTCGCGATGACGCGACGGAACATGTCGATCCGCATGCGCGAATCGGCGAAGATCACCTTTTCGGGATAGCGCCGTGCCAACTCGGACAGCAGCTCGCGAACCGCCGGAGTCACCACGCCGCCATTCTCCGTTTCCGCCTGATCGCCGACCAGGATCACGTCGAATTCCCCGCCCACGCGCCGAAGATTTTCGAGCACGCGACGCTCGGCGGTGGAAGGCATGGGCCGCGTATTGATGAAGTCGATACGCGGCAGATCCTCGATGCCGGTGTTGCTGTTGATGAGCTTTGTGTACGTGAAAGTCGCGACAGATGGTTCCTTGACCATCAGATCGGCTTCGATACCGCGCGCCGCGAGCGCAGTGTCGAGTTCAAACGCGAAACCGTCGTCGCCGGTGATGCCGAGCACCGACACGCGCCCGGCTCCGAGCGCGATCAGGTTGTTGGCCACCGTTCCGCCCGCGCCGGCGGTGATCTCTGTCGATACGACTCCGATCCGTGGAATGCCGGTTTCCCGCGAGGGCTCCGATGTCGACGGATCGTAAGTACACCACCGGTCCAAACAAATATCGCCCACGACCAGCGCCGAGATTTTGGGGATTCGTGAAAGAATTTCCGCTACAGTCATGCTAGTCCAACGATCGTTTTGTACGGCCGATGCGAATAACCGGTTTCAACATCAGTTCGGAAACAGGAGGGAAAGCAGTTCCTTGTGGCAAAGGTAGTTCGGGATGATGAAATCGGCTCCTACACTCGTGAGCCGCTTCCGCTTCCATTCGTCCACAATCTGGCAGTCCGGCTCATCCGTGGCCACGCCCACCGCCGTGCCTCCGACTTCCCTGACATTCTCAATTTCGACGTAACCGTCACCGAAACCAAGGAATTCCTCGCCACGGCAGTTCTGGTCCGCAATCACCTTCTGGATAAGGATCTTTTTCGAGAAGCTCTTGTAATCGTCGAGCGCGCCGAACACGCCGCCTTTGAAATAGCGATCCACGTCCAGCAACCGCGCTTCATCCCGCATGTATTCCTGGTCGGTCCCGCTCGCCAGGAACATCGTCAAGCCGCGATCGTACAGGCTCTCGATCATTGCCCGCGCTCCGGGAACCAGGTATTTTTCGGGAGATGCGTTGCCATCGCGAAGCGCCTGGATACGATCGCGGATCTTGTCATCGAGCCGCGACAGATACATGCGCTTGTAAACGAGCGGATCCGATGGCTTCCCGCCGCGTAACTCTATCTGGCGGGCAAGCTCGATCATTTGATAGACGGTTTGTTTGCCGGTCAGGCGTCCGACGAACTCTTCCACGATTGCGGAGAGCTGCTGCTCGCTTTCGCCCGTCTTGAGCTCCGCGAGAAGCTCCACCATCATGGGGACCATTACTTCAACCCATCCGGCGCGAATCAGGGAAATAGTGCCGTCAAAGTCAAAAATGACAAACCGGGCGTGCGCGGCTGATGCGCCCGGGCGAATCTGTTCAATCATCCTCAACTATTTTTGCACGGATGCCCTGAAATCCGCGCGAAGACCGCGAGACACGTCTTACTCGCCGCGTCAGATTCTCGACTTTGCGATTGCCGGCGTCTCCAGTTCCCGCTCGGGTAACGGCACGCCCGGCTCCAGATAGTACTTCCTCAAGCCATCCTGAAGGAGTGCCAGTGCGGTTTCGGGATCATCCGCGAACTGGAATAGATCGAGATCTTCCTTCGAGATCATCCCATGGCGCACCAGAGCGTCGAAGTCGAGTATTTCGCGCCAGAATTCCGTGCCGTACAGGACGATGATGATCTTCTTCGCCAGTTTCTCGGTCTGGGCGAGTGTGAGCAGTTCCGACAATTCATCCAACGTGCCGAACCCGCCCGGAAACACGACCAACCCCTTGGCAAGGTATGCGAACCAAAACTTCCGCATGAAGAAGTAATGGAATTCGAACGACACCTCCGGCGTGATGTAGGGGTTGGGGAGCTGTTCGAAGGGAAGTCCGATATTGAGGCCGACAGTCTTTCCTCCGGCTTCCAGCGCGCCGCGGTTGGCCGCTTCCATGATTCCCGGCCCGCCGCCGGTGCAGACCACGAACCGTCGAGACGTGTTTTCAAGCTCGTTTGACCACTCGGTTACCAGTCTGGCGAGCTCGCGCGCCTCTTTGTAATAACGGGCCATTGGGCCGTCCTCGCGGATTCGTGCCGAACCGAAGAAGACAATCGTGTCCCGAATCTTCTCCCGGCGGAAGTGTGACAACGGCTCTAGGTATTCCGAAAGTATGCGGAGCGGACGAGCGTCCGCGCTGTCCAGGAATGCCTCATTCTTGTACGCCTTGGGACGGCGTGTGGGAACCGGCTTGTGCTCATTCATGGGATTCTGTCCGACGGGGGCTGACGTTCTCTAATTCCTCGATTCTCTTCTTCAATTCACGCACTGTTTTCAGCAGTTCGGGCAGCCGTGGAAACGCCGCCACTGCTCTCCTCCAGGTTCCCGCGTCGAAAGCGGGCGAACCGGAGAGCACGGCGCCTGGTTCGACATCGCCGCCCAGTCCGCTCTGCGCGTAAATGATCGCGCCATCATGCACCGTGAGATGACCGGAGACTCCGACCTGCCCGGCGAGCAGTACATTCTTCTCGAGAATTGAGCTGCCGGCCATGCCCACCTGGGCGCAAATGATGTTGTCCTCGCCGACTACGCAGGCGTGCCCGACTTGCACCAGGCTGTCGATCTTCGCGCCGCGCTTCACCCTTGTCTCGCCCACCGTAGCCCGGTCGATGTTGGAGAGTGACTGGATCTCCACGTCATCCTCAATCACCGTCGGGCCGGATTGGACGATTTTATGGTGCGTCCCGTCCTCCTGCTTTGCGAAACCGAAACCGTCTCCGCCAATGACGACTCCGTTTTGCAGGATCACCCGATTCCCGATCCGGCAGTACTCCCGCACCACCACATGTGCGTGGGCGGTGAAGCGGTCGCCGATCTCAGCCCCTTCGTAGATCACGACGTGGGGATAGATAGTCGCATCGCGGCCGATCTTGACCCTATCGCCGACCACCGCGAACGGTCCGATGCAGGCCCCCTCGCCGACCTGCGCGCTGGGGGAGACGTATGCGAGCGGATGGATTCCGGGCGCGGGACGTGGTGGCTGATAGAACAACTCCAGGCATCTGGCGAAATCAAGGTAAGGGTTTGCCGAGATCAGGCTCGCGATGGGCAGGTCCTCAATCACCTGATGAGTCAGAATCGCCGCGGCCTTGGTGTGTTTAACCTTAGGGATATACTTTGGATTCGCGAGAAACGTCAGTTCGGAAGGGCCGGCGTGTTCCATCCCAGCAATCCCCGTGATTTCGATCTCTCCGTCGCCGTGGAGATCACACTTCAATCGTGCTGCGATCTCTTTAAGTTTCATGAAGTTCATTCCAGACAACCGGCCTGCTTCTACAGGGTACACTCATAGGTATGCGGCGTGCATTTGGGCTTCTTGTTGTCGGAGTCTGCTACGCCTGGGCCGGCGCGCCTCAGGAGTCAGCCGCTGATGCCGAACTGACGAAGGCAGTCGAAGAATTCAAGATTGTCACCAAGGAGCTAGGACTGCGCCCCGATAGTCCTCGCAAGCAGGCTCAGGCCGGCCCCAGGTGGAAATGGCATGGCCGCATCTTCGAAAACCTCCGCAACGATGTGCTCGATGCCGTACCTCACGAGATCACACAGGGTGGCACCTCGAAGTCACTTCTCCGGCGCAATCAGTATGGATTCAATATCGGCGGGCCGCTCGAAATTCCCTTTCTCTATTCAGGAAGGCAGGCCACGCATTTTTCGCTGTCTTTCGAGGGCGTGCGTGAGCGGGTATCGAGATCGTATCTGAGGACAATTCCGACCACACCGGAACGCACGGGTGACTTTTCGAAGGTGGTCGATTCGTCCGGCGAACCCCTTCCCATTTATGACCCGCTGACAACGCAGTTGAATCCGGAATATAACCCCTCTCAGGACGTTTCAACTGAGAATCTCCAATATTCCCGCTCGCAATTTCCTGGAAACAAGATTCCAGCGAGCCGGCTCGATCCCGTGGCGCTGAAGGCGCTCAGCTACTATCCGATTGCCAACACTTCGATCGGCCCGTATGACCAGAACAACTACTTTCACGTCTCGCCGGAGACGAACAAGGCCACCGGCATGATCGTGAAGGTTGACCACTCGATACGGGAACGGCACAGGCTGAATTTCGAGGTGGCATATACGAACGGTTTTCTGGGGCCCGCTGAGATCTATCCCGGTGTCGCAAACCCGGGTGGCGTCGATCATACGTATCAGAATCGCCGGGGCTCGTTTGAGCATGTTTTGACGCTCTCCGCGCAAACTGTGAACACGTTTGGTTTCGACGCCCAGACCGAGATGTCGAACAACGGGAAGGAGAGCGATACGGATTACCCGGCTGACCTGGGGCTCTCAGGAGTATCCGGCGGCGTGTTCCCCTACATGGTTGTTCAGCCATATGTGTCGCTCGGACGGCCAAACTCGGTCCTGACGAATGCGAGGAACACGTTTTCCTGGTGGGACTCTTTCTCAACTCGCAAGGGCAAACATAACCTCAGGATGTCGGTACGCTACACGCGATATCAGGTGAATTCGAGATGGCTCAAATACCCGACCGGCTACTTTCTTTTCGGCTCCGGTTTGACGAGCTTGCCGGGGATCGTGAACACAGGCCGCGGGTTCGCCAGTTTCCTGTTGGGCGAGTCTCAGCAATCCGTGCGTACCGTGAACTCCTTCCCTTCCTATTTCCGTACCTCGGGGACTTGGATTTGGGTAGGGGACTCCTGGGAGCCGCGACAGGGTTTAAACATCAGTATCGGAACGAACACCACGGTGTTCACTCCCCGGACGGAAAAGTATAATCACCTGTCCACGGTTGATCTGACGGCGATCAATCCGGCCAACAACCGTCCGGGCGCAATGGTAGTTGCGGGGCTTGGCGGTTACGGCCGGACGTTCCAGCCTATCCTAGTCAAAACCGGGCCGAGTGTGAGTTTTGCGTGGAGCCCCCGTGGGAATCCGAAGACGGTGATTCGGGCAAACTTCGGCCGTGATTACGGTTCGATTCCGCTCTACAGCGGCCAGTTCGGGACCCAAGCTTTCAACGGTACTCTTACGTACACGTCGCCGAATACCCAACTGGAGCCTGCGGTCGTTCTGTCCAACGGCGTACCCGCGCCGGCTCAGTCGTGGCCGGATTACCGGCTCGTTGCAGCCAACGATACGACTGCGGATCTCATCAATCGGACCGATAACCAGCCTGTCTATCAGTCAGGGTCCTTGTCACTCGAACGGCAACTGCCCGCCGCGATTCTGCTTTCAGGGGGGCTTTCGTACGCGGGGGGTAAGAATCTGTCTGTGGACGAAAACATCGCGAATCCGAATGCGATCCGGCTGGAGGCGCTCCAATACCGGGACAGCCTGAACGACGAAGAATTCAGGAGTTCGCTTCGGCCGTACCCGCAATATAAGGGTTTCGACTTGTCGTCATCATGGCCGATCGGCCGCTACAGGCGTGACGCGGCCTGGCTGCGGGTCGAGAAGCGCACTGGCCGGGGTTTGGCGCTCAATCTGAACTACACGCTTTCCAAACAGTATGATGACTACTCCGGTCCGACGGGACGCCAGGACGTGTACAACCGGAATAACGAGTGGTCGCTGGTGACTTACAATCGCCCTCATTACTTCAGCATGAACTACGTGTACGAGTTGCCGTTCGGGCGCTCTGTATCGGACTGGAGGCGGTATTTTGTCGTAGGCTGGTCTGTCAGCGGAACATCATCCGTCGCCAGCGGATTGCCTCTTTGGATTATGCCTTTGTTCAACAACACTGGTGGAGTCGTGACAGCGCTGCGTGTAAACGTTGTTCCTGGCGTCGATCCGCACGTGGAGAATCCAGGCCCTGAGCGTTGGTTCAACCCGAGTGCCTTCGAAAACCCTGATGACTTCACGATCGGCAATGCGTCCCGAACCCATTCGAGTCTTCGTGGGCCGATCAGCCAGGGCCATGACCTGTCACTGAACAAGCTGTTCTCACTGGGTGCTGAGCGCTCTGTGGAACTCAGCGCTGTCGGCCTTAATTTTATGAACCATGCGAACTGGAACAGTCCCGATACAACGATCGGTACTGCGGATTCGCCGAACACGAACGCGGGCAAGATCACCGGTTCAAGCGGAGGCCGGGTCATCCAACTAGGGTTGAGGTTCAATTTCTGAGTGCTGTTTCTTTCTTTGTTATCTTCTATAGTCTTGCTCGCGGCGCCGCCCAGCGCTCCCGTCAAGTCGATCTCAGTGCCTCTGTGGGTAGCGCCGGCCGGAGACTCGACCTCGACGATCACGGCGGCTGATCTGTCGGCCAAGCTGGAAGGAAACGCCGCGAAAGTCGGTCGTGTTCTTGGCCCGCAGGACCCGCTGCTCTTGCTCATCGTGACCGACTTGGTCGGCGACCTGGCGGCTATCACTCCAGCCAAGCAGGCGCTCGTCGCGGGGGTCCAGGCGCTCCCGCCGGAAGCTCACGCGGGATTGATGAGGGCTCAAGACGGCCTGAACGTTGTGGTCGATCCAACAGCGGATCGCGATGCACTCGGCGAGGCGCTCGATTCGCTCGCCGTAACCGGGAAGGCCGCTTTTTTAAACACGGTTGAGACCATGGCGCGCATTTCGAACGGCATTCTAAGGAAATCCGCAGTTCGCGTAGCCGTGCTGTATGTGACGGATAGCGACATCTACAACTACCGCGAGGATTACACGAACCCGGTCATCAATTACAGCGACTCCGGCGACATGAGCCGCCGTTTCCCGGAAGGTCTTGTCCGTGAGAAGTTTACGCGCCTCGATGCATCCCTGTCTCGCCTCCAAGCCCCGATCTTCATTGTGCACCTCAGTTACCGGACAGATACGCTGAATGAAGCCTACCAGGTTGGCCTGAAGCAGGTTGCTCAGACTACCGGGGGGACCAGTGTTTTTTGCCGCTCGAAAGCCGAGATTCCGGATGCGATCAAAGAGATGTTTGGTACGATTCGTTCGCTGTACCGTGTGGATGTTCAGTTGCCCGAACGGCACCCTAAAATAGTCAAGCTCGAGATGATAAGTGGCGAGCGTGTGCTGACCTATCGCTCGCAGTTCCGTCTTGACGGGAAGTGATAATATCTAGCCATGCTAAAGCCCCGCCTGGTTTCGATCTTGCTGCCGATTCTGGTGGGTTCGCTTGCCCTCGTGGCCGCGATCGTGACGCTGCACCGGCGTGCTGTCGAGTTCTCCGCGCAGGCTTACAGGTTGAGCCAGTTGACGAAGCAGAATGCCGAGCTGAGCGCCCGCTCACAGTTGTTGGAGCAAGAAATTCAAATACTTAGCGGGAAACTGGGGTCGGAAGCGGCGCTCGCGGCGGAACTCGCCGCGCGCGGGATGCCGAGGAGTAAGTTACCGGCTGGAACCATTGAGGCGATCCGCACGGTTGGCCAGCTCAAGGAGAGTCTGGCTGCGGCAAATGCTGCGGTGGACCAGTTGAAGAATCGTACCGCCGAGCTTGAGTCACAATTGGAAAAATCGGTCCATCAGAACCGCTCGAACGAGGCACGCCTGGCGGAGCTGACTGATAAGAATCAGAGCCTGAATGGCGTCGTGGAAGCGATGCAGACCGAGTTGAAAGGGAAGAGCGACCGGTTAGTCCCCCTGCAGATGGCGAATAAGACTCTCCGTGAGGAGAATCGGGCGGCTAATGACAAGATTTCGAAGATTACCCAAATCGTCGATCAACTGGAGGACATCCACCGCCGCCGCGATGTCTACCTGACGAGCATCCTTCGACGGTACAACGAGATTACCGACCAGTATCGCTCACTGGCCTCCCGGTTCGACCATCGAGGCGAAGGTTCGGGGCCAAGTGGAGTAGAAATATCCCGCATTCAGAACTCGATCTCGATGGCAGAAGAGGATTTGCGGCAGATCAACGCTCTCAACGCGCAGGCGGAACGGCTGCTCCGTCAAATGCGCAAGAAGTGACTGCGCGCCGGGTCAACCGTTGTATTTATCCCGGCAGGCCTCTGAACAGAAGTGGATTACTTCTCCATGGACTGTCTTCTTGACGCTCGTCGAGACGGCGACGAACGTGCCGCACACGGGATCCCTCTTAAGTTCACCTCCACCAGTCGCACTTGAGGCGCTTCGGGCGGCATTTCCCGAACCTGGAGTTCCCTTGGGCAAAAGAAAGTCCGCGAATGCCTTGGTGACCGCGCCGATAACGTAGCGCAGCAAGGTGATGATGAGTACTGTCAGGAGGAGATAGGCGACAACACGAATCATGATGTGGGGCGCTCAGGAAGAGCGCCCCCGTGTGACAGAAGCTACTTCTTCTTCGTTGACTTTTTCTGCTTGGCGTCCGGATCTTTGTACTCGGTCTGGATCGTCTGCTGCATGGTCGCGATCATTCCCTTTGCGGATTCAGCAAAGGGTCCATCCGGCCTGAGCTGGAGATATTTCTCGAACGCTTCGCGCGTGCCCGCCGGCGGGACGAACTTGCCGTCCGCGGTGGTCTGCGCCTTGGACATCAGATAAACGCCGTACTGATACTGCGCGTCGGCGTAATTTGGATCCATTTCGGTAGCTTTCTTGAAAGCTTCTCCGGCTGGATCGAGCTGCCCGATGTTCGTCAGCACAGCGCCGAGGTTGTAGAAATACTTGCCACCATTCGGCGGATCGATCTCGGCGGCCTTCGTGAGCTCCGCCTTGGCTTCGTCGAACTTCTTTGCCCGCGTGAGCGCAAGCCCGTAATTGTTGTGGTATGCGGGATCGTCCGGCTTCATCTCGATGGCCTTTTGGAAAGCGGCGAGACCCTGCCCGAGAATCGTTTGCTGCTCAGCTCCGATCTTCGTTGTTGCAAGGGCAACATAAGCGTCGGCAAGCTGGCCCCAGACAACATGCTGTTTGGGATCCAACTCGCTCGCCTTTACGAAAGAAGCGACGGCAGCGTCGTACTGTTTTGCCTTCAGCGCGTCCATACCAGCGTTGAATGCGTCGTTCAATTCCTTGTTCTTCTTAAGAGTGCTCTGCCGCTCCTTCATCTGCTTTTCGAGCGCTTCCCGCTGCTCGGGTGTAAGCTGCCGGGACTGCTCTTCCGTCAACTGGCCTTGCTCTGCAGCCCGCTGCAAGGCTTCCTGCCGCTTCTTCGTCTCCTGGAGGTTGAAATTGACCGGGCTCGGTTCACCTAGCCTCGTGCGAACGCCGTTCACCCTGTCGCGTTCCTTGCCGTCAACCTCGAGAATCACTTGATAGACACCAAGCGGCAGCCCGGCGTGGAAGTAATCACCCTTCTTCCTCGTCTTAACTTTGTAGCTGCCCTTAATGTCCTGCCGCTCGATCTTAACCAGCGCATCCTTAAGCGGTTGACCGTCTTCGCCGATCACTTTTCCTTCGATGGACGATGTCTGCGCTAGCGATAGCCCCGAGAACATCAGTAGCAACGCCGGAGCCATCCAAAATGAACTTCTTGCCGTAATCTTGGCCATATAAACAGATCTCCAGCTCTGGGTAAGAGCTTCAATTAAAGCATACTACATCCGTCGCGGGGCGACCCTTCGGCGCCGTCCTCACACGACCTTGGTATTCTGAAAACTGAACATGTCTTCACACGAACTCTTCCATTTTCAGAGTCTCGACGAGCTCCGGCGCCGGATTTCGGAGCTGGAACTGAACCTGCCGGTCTCGGACGACGTCAGTACCTTGCTCGATCCCGTCAGCCTGAATGACCGTACGCTTGCCAATCGTTTCGTCGTACTCCCCATGGAGGGGTGTGACGGTACGCCGGATGGGGCGCCGGACGAACTGACGTACCGCCGGTATCGCCGATTTGCGAGTGGCGGAGCCGGACTCTTGTGGCTTGAAGCCTGCGCTGTCGTGCCGGAGGGACGCGCGAACCCGCGGCAGTTGTGGATTCATGAGAAGAATGTCTCCGCTTTCGCCCGGTTGGTTGAAGAAGCCGCCGGGGCAGCGCGCGAGACGTTCGGAGCAGAACGGCGTCCGTTCCTTGTTCTCCAATTGACCCACTCGGGCCGGTACAGCAGGCCGGTTCGCGGCCCGCAGCCGATTATTGCGCACCGTTCTCCCTATCTCGATCCTATTCATAAGCTGCCGCCGGATTACCCCGTGATTTCGGACGATGAACTGGAACGGCTCGAGGACATTTACGTCCAAGCGGCGGTTTGCGCGAAGAAGGCGGGCTTCGATGCCGTGGATGTGAAGGCGTGTCACCGGTATCTGGTATCGGAGCTTCACGCTTCATTTACAAGGGAAGGCCGTTACGGCGGATCGTTCGAGAACCGTACCCGCTTCTTCCGGAACGTCGTTGCAAAGATCAAAGACGCTGTGCCCGGTCTGGTGGTCACCTCCCGCATGAACGTGTACGACGCGATGGCTTGGCCGTACGGCTTCGGCGTGAACCGTGAGGACGCCTCGAAAGCGGATCTCTCTGAGCCGATTGAGTTGATCCGTTTCCTTGCGGGTACCGGCGCCCCGCTCGTGAATATCACCATCGGTAACCCGTACTTCAATCCGCATGTAAATCGGCCGTACGACCTGCCGGTTGCCGGCGCGCCCATGCCGCCCGAGAACCCGCTCGAGGGAGTGTCTCGGTTTGTGGAAATCGTAAGCCAGATTCAGCGCGAATTCCCCAAGCTGGCTGTGATCGGCGGCGGTTATTCCTGGCTCCGGCACTTCTTCCCCAACGTGGCCGCGGCCTGTGTGAAGAACGGATGGGTGTCGCTGGTCGGGGCGGGCCGCATGTCTTTCGCCTATCCCGATTTTCCGCGCGACCTCGCCGCCCAAGGGCGTCTCGACGGCTCCAAGGCCTGTGTCGCCTGCTCGGCGTGTACGCAGATCATGAGAGACGGCGGACGCGCCGGCTGTGTCCCTCGCGATGCGGAAGTCTACGAACCTATATACAAGGCGGGACGCGCCGAAGCGCTGGATACGATCCTCGCGATGGCGAAGACCTGCCGCCAGTGCAACGATCCGACCTGCATCAAGGGCTGCCCGGCTCGCGTGAATATTCCGAAGTTCGTTGGCCAGATTGCGGAGGGACGGTTCCGCGAAGCCTACGAAACGCTCCGTGAAGCAAACGTGCTGGCTACGGTTTGCGGCTACGTATGCCCGTCTGAAACCCTCTGTGAATCGGTTTGCATCAACCAGCACTATACGGAGACAGTTCCGATTCGGCATCTGCAACGCTGGGTCAGCCGGAAGGCCGTCGACGAAGGTTGGTCCGCGGAGCCGCGTCCGCGAGCCGCAGCGACCGGTAAGCGCGTCGCCGTGCTCGGCGCGGGACCGGCTGGTATATCCGCCGCGACCACCTTGGCGTCGCTTGGTCACACGGTCGTGCTTTTCGACGGCGCACCCGCACCGGGCGGCACTGCCGGGGGCACGATTCCCGCCGACCGCCTGCCCGAATCCATCCTTCACCGCGAAATCGATGATGTGCTTTCCTCCAGCGGCGATATGGACCGGCGATACGGCTTGGACCTGAACGCAAAGTATGGCCTGAACGAGATCCGTGCCGAAGGTTTTGATGCCGTGCTCGTCGCGCTGGGAGTTAACCGTTCCGCTCAGCTTCCGGGTGCTGCACGCCCGGACTCCGGCGTGACCGGCGCGCTTGAGTTCCTCTCCGAGGTGAAGCGCGGCGCGACTGTTTCCGGCGCTGTGCTCGTGATCGGAGGCGGAAATACGGCGATCGACGCTGCGTTGTCCGCAAAGCGATTCGGCGCGAGCGACGTGGCTGTCGTTTATCGGCGGTCGTTCGCGGAAATGCCGGCTTGGCCCAATGAACGGGACCGCGCCATGGAGGCCGGTGTCCACTTCTTGATCCTCACCCAGCCGGTCGCCTATGTGACCGATCAAACGGGTAAGCTGACGGGCCTGCGCGTCGTTCGTACAAAGTTGAGCGGGGTCGGTAAGGACGGCCGCCGCACGGTGCGTCCGATTCCGGGTTCCGAACACACGATTCCGGCGGACCTCGTCATCGAGGCTCTGGGCCAGCAACTCAGTGAGGAAGCGCGGACCGCTCTTGCGGAACTGCGCCTCTCGGACGACGGCCGCGTCTGGACGAAGAGCGGGACGTTTGAGACGTCTCTCACGGGTGTCTACGCGGCGGGCGATATTGTCAATGGCGGAACGACCGTCGTTCAAGCAATTGGAGAGGGCGCCCGGGCCGCGCGCGAGATGGACGGCTGGCTTCGCGGTGAGCGATGACGGAGTGCCGGCCTGACGGCCGATGTCGATTTCAGAGGAGAGGCTGACGGGTTTGGAAACCCTCGTGCGTGCCCGTTCGCGTCTTGCGGTCTGCTCGTGGTGTCTCTTCGACTTCGCGAACTCCTCCTACACGACGCTCATCATCACGGTCGCTTATGCAGTCTACTTCCGTGACGTCGTTGTCAACGCACAGGATAACCGCGGTGATCAGCTCTGGGGCGTGGCCAATTTTCTCGCGATGCTCGTAGTCGCGGTGCTATCGCCCCTTGCCGGTGCGTTTGCTGACTGGTCGGGACGGAAGAAGCTGTTTCTCGTTGTCAGCACGCTGCTGACGGTGATCACCACGGCGCTTTTGATGTTCGTGGGCCCCGGTGATGTCTGGCCGGGGATGCTGCTGTTCATCCTCGCTACGATCGGCTTCGAAATCGGATACGTGTTCTATAACGCATTTCTTCCTGAGATATGCGCTCCCGAGGCTGTGGGCCGGGTCTCCGGCTGGGGTTGGGCCGTCGGTTATGCAGGCGGGCTCTTGTGCCTTGTGCTGTGCCAGCCCTGGATCACACGCCCGCTCCGGGATGCCCGTGGCGTCATCGATGCGAGCGGGGTATCGGGCTACCAGGCGTCGTTTGTGATGGTCGCCGTCTTCTACCTCGTTTTTGCGCTTCCGGCATTCATTTGGCTGCGGGAATCCGCGCCGCAAGGCCGCTCAAGTGGCTGGGTGTCATACGCTGCAATCGGTTTCAGACGGGTTGGGAAAACGCTGCGGGAACTGCGGCGTTATCGGGAAACCGCGAAGTACGTGATCGCCTCGCTGTTCTTCACGGATGGCATTACGACGGTGATCAGCTTCGCTGCTATTTACGCCACCACGACGATGGGCTTCACGAATCAGGAACTCGTGTGGCTGTTTCTGGTGATGAACGTGGTAGCGTTTCCCGGCGCGCTTGCGGCAGGGTACGCGGCGGACGCGATCGGCGCCCGGCGCACGATCATTCTCACGCTGATCATTTGGATCAGCGTCGTGTTTCTCGGGTTTGCCGCTGTGTCGAAGACCCAGTTTTGGGTGATGGCATTCCTTGCCGCCCTGGGTATGGGTAGCACGCAGGCAGTTGGCCGCTCGTTTATGGCCGAGATTTCTCCGCCCTCGCGAAGGGCGGAGTTTTTTGGATTCTATTCGCTTTCAGGGAAGTTTGCGTCGATGTTAGGCCCCCTCCTGTTCGGTACAGTTTCCCGAGTGGCAGGGAGCCAGCGACTCGCCGTGCTGTCGATGTTGCCTTTCTTCGCAATTGGCCTCGCGCTCATGTTCTGGATCGATGAAAAGAATGCTAAGCGATCCGCGCTCCTCAACGGTGATTCCCTCGCGTCGTGATACATTGTCCCGGATAGCCCAATGACGATCGATTTTTTCGAGCGATTTCGCTCGAACCTGGAACGTAAGCCAGATGCCGTTGCAATTCGAACCGTCTCCGACGCCGGACGGGAGGAGTTCACTTACCGGCAGGTAGCCCGCGAGTCAGGAAGGCTTGCCGTTTACTTGCGAGAGGAAGGCATCGGGGCGGGAGACGCTGTCGGAATCCTGATGGAGAACGACGCTCGCTGGGGCTTGTCGTTTCTGGCTGTCGTGAGCGCCGGGGCAGTTGCGGTGCCGCTCGATGTGTTGCACAAGCCCGAGACGCTCGCCGGTCTCATATCTCATGCCGGCTGCAAGTTCCTGTTTGTCGCCCCGCGCTTCGTTCCGGCTCTGCGGGAGATTCAAGGTTTGCTGCCCGCGCCATTACCGGTGCTGGTCTGTGGCGGGCGATCGGACGATTACCCTTCCTGGCAGGACATGCCCGCCGGCGAGGAGGCGGCAAGCATTCCGCTGGTTTCCCGCGGACTCGATGAACCGCTCCTCATTCTTTACACAAGCGGCACGACGGGGAATCCCAAAGGCGTCGTGCTAACCGGGCGGAACATCTATCGCAACGTCGTGGAAGCTATGCAAGTGATCCGGGTGCTCCCCCAGGACCATTTCCTCTCGGTATTGCCCCTCTATCACGTCCTCGCGCTGATCATCAATCTGATCATCCCTTTGTATCAGGGCTCGTCTGTGACGTTCATCCCAGTTCTTGAAGCACAGCGAGTACTGAAAGCGATCCGCGAGGAAGGTATCACGATTTTCGTTTGCGTTCCGCAGTTCTTCTACCTGGTTCACCGCCGAATCTTCCAGGAAGTGGAGCGTCAATCCTGGTGGAAGCGATTTCTGTTCCGCCGGTTGTTCGCTATTTCGAGGTTTTCGAACGTGCACTTGAGAAGGAACCCTGGGCGGCTCTTTTTCCGGACAATTCACGAGAAATTTGGGCCCAGTCTGCGATTGTTCGGCGTTGGGGGCGCGCGAGTCGATCGAAAGGTGGCGCAAGACTTCCGGGACTTGGGATTCGGCCTGGTCCAGGCGTACGGGATGAGCGAAACCGCGGCGCTGATTTCTGTGGCGCCTCCGGTGGGCCCCGCTGTCGGGTCGGCCGGCCGTCCACTACCCCATTTCGAATTGCGTATCGACGAACCGGACAACCAGGGTGTCGGCGAGATCCTCGTTCGCGGCGAGAACGTGATGCTGGGCTACTGGAAGAATCCGGAGGCGACCGCTGAGGCAATTCGGGACGGCTGGCTGTGCACTGGTGACCTTGGATACATGGATTCCAAAGGCTGGCTGCACGTGACGGGCCGCAAGAAGGACGTCATTGTCCTCAGCTCCGGCAAGAACATCTACCCCGAAGAAATCGAGCATTTCTATCAGTCAAACTGCCCGCTAATCAAGGAGATGTGTGTTTTGGGCGTGCCCGATCCGCAAGCCGGTGAGGGGCAGGAAATGCTGC
>JBDKSR010000330.1:0-4324 GCA_039680545.1 Bryobacteraceae bacterium
CATGCCTCGTCGCGCCCGCCTCGAGTTCCCGGGTATCCCCCTGCACATCACCCAGCGCGGCGTGAACCGCTGCGCGGTGTTCGTCGACGACGACGATCGTCGCCACTACCTGGCGTTGCTCGAAGACATGGCGAGCAGGCACTCGCTGGCGATCCATGCGTACGTGCTTATGGGCAACCACGTGCACCTGCTGGTCAGCTCGGGAGAGGCCGCCCGTAATGGGGACGTGTCCAATTAAATTCGCGCTGCTCCACACCCGCCAGCGCCGAACACGCAGACCTACTGGTTCACCTACGACGCCGAGAACCGCACGCAGATCGCCGATGGAACCCTGGTGAGCGGGCAGGTGCAGCTGACCAGCGACGGCAAGTCCTACGAACAGCTCTACGACAGCGTCGGCAACGTGGTGCAGCACCTTACCCACTTCGGTGACGGTCTGGACTATGTGGTGCGCTACGACTACGACGAGCGCAACCAGAAGATCCACGACTGGTACCGCACCCAGGTCGGCACGGTGGGCGAGGGCATCGCCACCAGCTACGGCTACGACGGCAATGGTCGCGTCGCCGATGTCCGCGACTACTTCGGCGCGGACGCCAAGGGCACGTGGACGCAGAACGGCGATGGCACTTTCACGTTCTCCATGGCGGGCTTCCTGCGGCACGCGGAGGAAACCACGTACGACGCCGACGGCCGCGTCACCCAGGTGGTGGACTACGGCCGCGACGGCACGGTCGACTGGCAGCAGAGCGTCGGCCGCGCGCTCGACGGCGGTGGCGGCACCGAGGATGCGCAACGCACCGACCTGAGCGTGCTGACCGCGCTCTCGAAGGTGGCCTACACCCAGCTCGACGGCAGCAGCGGCTACGACGCCGCCGGCAACCTGACCGACTACTACTACCAGATCCTCGGCACGGAGAGCGGCATCTACGCCAATGGCGACCCGGGCACGCGGCAGGCGTACCACACCGGCTATCTCAAGCGCGACGGCTACCTCACGCAGACGGTGAGCGGCTCGAGCCCGGACGACAGCAACTTCCGGCCGACCACGTCCACCACCGCCTACGACGCCTTCGGCCGCACGCTGTCGGTGACGGAGCACACCACCTACAGCTCGCCGATCGACGACCGCGTGCGCTACTTCGGCAACGACGCCGCCGGCGAGATCCTCAGCCGGCGCGACGGCACGATCGACCACACCTCCGGCGCCTTCACGCAAACAGACGCCGGCGCGCAGACCAGCCACAACTATTTCGTGGATGGCCAGCAGGTGGCGGTGCTGAAGGAGAACGGCGAGATCAACGTGGCGAACCTGCTCACCGGCTTTGAGGCCGGCGGCACCGACGGCTACGTGGTGCAGAGCGGCGACACGCTCGCCGGGATCGCGCAGAAGGTCTACGGCAACGAAAGCCTGTGGTACGTGATCGCCGACGCCAACGCGCTGGAGAGCGACTCCGACCTGGTGGTGGGCGCGCAGATCAAGCTGCCGCAGGTGGCCGTCAACAGCAACGACGCGCAGACCTTCAAGCCGTACAACCCGGCCGAGAGCATCGGCAGCCAGACGCCGGCGCTGCCTTATATTGCGCCGCCGCCGAGTCAGCACTGCAATACGCTGGCGATGATCGTCGTCATTGCCGTAACTATCGTGGTCACGGCCTTCACTATGGGAGCGACGAGCGGGCTGTTGGCCGCGGAGTTCGGTGCGGCATTTGCCGGGAGCGCGGTCGGATTCGGTATCGCCGCCGCCGTGGGTGGCTTCGTCGGCAACGTGGCCGGCCAGCTAACCGCCGATGCGACGGGCGTTCAGAATGGCTTCTCGTTCTCCCAGGCGTTGAACGCTGGGCTGGTCAACGGCATTACGATGGGGGTGGGTAAAGGGCTGACCGAAGCGGGTAGTACCACGTCGTGGATTGCCGATGTCAACGGCAAGCTGCGACCCGCAGGCTACGCGCTGCAGGGGGCTGCCGGCTATGCTGGCAACGTGGCGGCTGGCAAGCTCACTGGGCAACCGACGCACTTTGCCTGGGCGAATCTGGTGGCTGATGCGGTAGGCAGCGCCGTGACGGGGAAGCTTGATCTGCCGACCGACACGCAATTGCGTGCAGGGTTTGGGACCGGCAATTTCCTTGAGGACCTCAAGGGCGGGCTCGTCAATGGGGCGATCAACGCCGAGACGGGACGACTGCTTGGCGGTCAGGCCGCGAACGGGCGGCAGATATTCGAAGATGCCTTTGGCAACGCGCTGGGGAATGCGATTGTGGGCGAGATCAACCACGTCGAACAGCGAAATGAGGCGATCAAGCAGTTAAGCCCGGAAGCCAAGGCGTGGTATGACGGGAAGGTCAGCCAAGGTGCTGATGAAGATGCAACGCTGACGAGAGCGCAGTTCTACGACACGTCTGAAGGATTCAAGAATACTGGACTGCAAGGTCCAGCGTCGATTTTTGATCCGACTGGCATGTCGCTTTCGACGGGTGACTCGCAGATCCCACCAGGTCGGCTCGGCAATGTCCAAAGTCTGGGCTTGTCTCCACTTGCCGACCCGAACGATCCGCACACGTACTACATCACTACGGTTTTCGATGGCACTTCGGATAATTACACGCAGATGCTCGATCCTTCCAATCCAGGCGTTTTCTACAGAGACTTGTTGGAGACCGGTGGTGGTACGAATGCATTCACAATTTACGAGAACGGTGTTGGCACTGGCGATGAAGGCTCTTTCTCGGGCGACGTGTTTGGCTTAGGGGCAAAAGAACGTGAGTCCAAAGCCATGCTGCTGCTCAGCAGGCAGATGCAGGAAATCTACGGTCGCGATTCTCAAGCGAACATCATCGTCAACACGATCGGATTCAGTCGTGGTGCGGCGGAATCCATTGATTTCGGTAATCTGATCGAACAAGGCGTGCCCATACCCGGTGAGTCCGATGCGAATGGTCAGCCGTTGACGTACAGCGGCGAACAGGCGCCGCGGATCGGAGCAATGGTGCTTTATGATCCAGTGGCGTCATTCGGTATTGCTGGGAACGACATTAACCTGGGTTACAACCTCAACATTCCGGCCAGCGCTGAGCATGTATTGGAGATCACCGCGCGTGACGAGTCGCGATTGTTCTTCCCGCTGACTTCCGCGGTCGACCCTAGCCAAGAGACGGATGGCTTCTACAACCATGGGCGTATCGTGCAATTGACCTTGCCGGGCGTACACTCGGATATTGGCGGAGGTTATCCCAATCCGTACTCGTACTACTCGCTGGACATGGGCTACAGCTTCCTGCAGCAGTTAGGCGTGCCGCTCAATCCGTTGACCAGCCAAGGTTACGACTACAACGTAAACGACTATTCGCTGGACAACCTGCGTGTGCACGATTCGAGCTGGGGTGTGGACAAGATTCTGCACGATTTCGGAATCCATACGAGTCGCACGATCTACCCGCATCGAAGTCCCAACCCGCAGCTTCTATATCCCGATATAGGGCACTGACCTCGGAGGAGCGGAATGAAGATCAGGCTTTCAAGATCCGTCACGATTGCGGCGCTGACGTTAGCGGCGGCGGGCTGTGTGCATGCGGAGATCGCCATGAGTGGAAAAGTGTCTCAGATATTCGAATTCGGCAATGATGGGCATGGCATCGTGCGTGATGTCAAAGTGCATTACGGTTCTCTCGTCATCCCGTCAGGCACGGCGCACAGCGAATTCGATCCCAACCACATGACGCCGGTGTCGGAAGCGTGGAATGCTGTCATTCCAGAGTCTGCGGAAATCCACTGGGTTTCTGCAGACGGCAAGACGCATAATGTCACCGCACCCATTCGTAGTTTCGTGCATCAGCCTTCATGCTTTGACGGATTCCGCTTCATGTTTGTCGACGATCACGTAGACCTCTACGTAATCAGTCGCAAGGGTGATTGCACGAAGTTGTTTGATGTGAAAACAACCAAGGTTTTTTCATCGAAGCGGGAGCAGTGAGTCCCCCAACCGCCGTCACGCCGCTTGCTGTCCTGTCCGCACTGCGGACAGCCCGCCGAAGCGGCCTCGGGAAGCTAAGGAATAGGGGACGCCCTTTCGCCGCCGCCGTCAACAGGCGCATAGATGTCCGTCTCCCCACGCGAGGGAGATGATCGAGTCCGTGTAGCCGCAGGGAATAGGGGACGGAGGCAATTAATCCGTCAGCATCGTCCTACAACGTTCGTGGAAGCCGGCCGATACCGGCAACCCCAAGAGGCGACGACGCTTGGACGCTCCCCCACCCGCGTCCCGCCGCCATGCCTCGTCGCGCCCGCCTCGAGTTCCCGGGTATCCCCCTGCACATCACCCAGCGCG
>JBDKSR010000331.1:0-2252 GCA_039680545.1 Bryobacteraceae bacterium
AACGGCCTGAGCGCCGGTCCCATCACTATCGGCACCGGCGTCACGGTGACCGTTCCTAGCGGCTCCGTCTGGGCCATCGTCTAAGGAGAGCAATGAGCACCCTGAGAGTTACGAACATCCAGCATCCGTCGGCATCGACGGCTGCGATCACGCTGGCCAGCGATGGCACGGCCACGATTGCGGGTGGCGGCGGGTCCTCTGCCCCGAGCCTGCTCTCCAAGGCTGACGCTTTCTCGGTGTGCCTGACGAGGACTGGCGCCGGAACAGCGCAAGTGAAGGCGGGGACGAAGGTCCTGGTCGGCACGACGCTGGTAGATTTCGCCACGGCTACGTCAATCACCATGCCGTCGCTCACCGCTGGCACCGACTACTACGTCTACGCCCTGTCCAACGGCACCGCACAGGCCGTGGCAGCCACGGGCGCCTGGCCGACCCCGGTAGCCTCACCGCCCGCGAACTCGCAATTGATCGGCGGCTTCCACTACGCACCGGGCGGCAACGCGACCGGAACCTCAGGCGGCACGACTACCCCTGGCATCAACGAGTATTCACTGTGGGATCTCAAGTGGCGGCCCACGTCCCTTGACCCGCGCGGCATGACTCTCGTTGCCGATGCTTTCTGGATGGATATCTACCTGCTCAATCGTGCCCCTGACACGAATGGCACCTCGAAGAATGGCGTCCAGATCGCTGACGGTGAGACTGGTGGCACGACAACGGCCCTCATTCCGGCGAAGTTCGGTGGTAACGGCACCAGCCGCTACGCCTTGCAGGACTGGTGGAGCACGGCTGAGTGCCTGATGGCTTACGGAAAGCGCCTGCCCACGGTGGCGGAGGCGGCGACTGCTTTCTACGGCGTAACGGAGAATGTCTCGCGCGGCAATGACCCGGTGACGACGGGCCTGGGGACAACGAATGCGGGCACCTCCAACACCGATGAGAAGTTCACCTCGAAGTGGGGTGTCATTCAAGCGACCGGCGTCTTGCAGGTCTGGGGTCAGGAGCATGGCGGCGGCACGGCTGCGGCGTCGTGGGCAAACACGAATGGCGGGCGTGGTCAGGTGTACCAGCAGGAGAACGCCGTGTTCCTGGGCGGGTTCTGGTTCAATGCCGCGAACTCCGGTTCGCGGTCTGCGTTCTGGTACGCCGCTCCGTCGTACTCGGCCAGCGCCGTCGGCGGGCGCGGCGCCTGTGACCACCTGCTACTTGTCTGAGCGAGCGTAAGCGAGCGGAAAGGAACATCATGGAGAAGATCACCGAGTTGCTCAGTTCCGGCGATGCCGTGAACGCACTAGAGTCCGCAATCCGCGCCCTGCCCGGTGGGCATGAGGCTGTCGATGCGGCGATTGCCGCCGTGCAGACACAGCCCGTGGAGTGAGTTCCAAGGACCAACTCGCCATCGTGCAGAAGTACGAGGTATTCCTCAACTACTTCTACCCGATAGCACAGAACATCCCCCGCAAGCATGGCGTCGCCAAGATGCTCCTCATCGAGGCCCTGCTCGCGCAACCGGCCCTATTCATCAAGGCTGGAAAGAGTGGACAGGTGTCTCGCCTGTATGAAGCAGATGCGGGACTGGCGCACCTGAGATTCTGGCTGCGCTTCTGCTCACACCCCGACCGCCGCATCATCACACTCAGGCAGCATCAGGCAGCCGAAGTGATGATCTCTGAGGTCGGCAGGATTCTAGGCTCTTGGATCGCATCCAAGAAGGGTGCGACTCAAGAAAGGTGAGTGCGGGTTACGCCGTGATCCTGGGCGGGAACTGGAACAATGCCGCGAACTCCGGTTCGCGGTCTGCGAACTGGAACAACGCTCCGTCGAACTCGAACAACAACATCGGCGGGCGCGGCGCCTGTGACGACTGACGAATACCGCTCCATAGCCGATGGTCTATGGGCCGATTACTTAGGTGGTCAGCCGCATTCACCTCCTTCGGGAAATACATTTCGGGGTCTGGCATAGGGGCGAGTAGCCACAAGCGAAAGCCTCGGCCAGCACCGGAAGGACCATGGGGAAGAAACACAAGCACCTCTACGACACCATCACTAGTGAGCAATCACTACAAGCGGCCTACCATCGGGCCGCCACCGGCAAGCGCCAATCCCACGGCTACCTCGTCTTCAACGAGTACGCTCAAGTCCGGCTAATCGCCATCCGGCAGCAACTCCTAGACGAATCCTGGCAGCCTTCCCCGCTGCGAGAGTTCACCATCTACGAACCAAAGCCCCGCCTCATCGGCGCCCCGACGT
>JBDKSR010000332.1:0-9278 GCA_039680545.1 Bryobacteraceae bacterium
GGGGCCACGGCGCGAGTCCTGGTGCTTGTCATCTCAGTCACAGCAATGGCCATCCTTTTCCTCGCAAACCGGCTGGCTCCTAGGCGGGCAGCATGATCACGGCCAGGATTCGAAAACAATACCCAGCGGGACCGGATGCAGCCGGGTTCACCCTGGATGTCGATTTTTGCGCCGAGGGCGGGATCACGGTGCTGTTCGGAGCAAGCGGCGCCGGCAAGACCATGACGCTCGACGCCATCGCGGGTTTTATGAAGCCTGACGAGGGCCGCATCCTTCTCGACGACGCAATTCTGTTCGACGGGGCGGCCGGAGTGTGCCTTCCGCCACAGGCGCGGCGGTGTGGGTACGTCGTCCAGAATTACGCGTTGTTCCCACACATGACGCTCCGGAAAAACCTGGAGTTTGCCGCCCTCTGTGCGGGACGCCAGCGTCCGCCGCGGTTGGAGCGTCATCGCAAGGTGAACGAGATGCTCGACCGGTTCCACCTTTCGGACGTGCCGGGGCGGCGGCCACACGAAGTCTCCAGCGGAGAGAAGCAGCGCTGCTCGATTGCACGCGCGCTAATGGGGTCACCCAAGGCCTTGCTTCTTGATGAGCCGGCCCGGGGGCTGGACGCGAACCTCAAAGCAGAACTCCATGACGTGCTGCGCGAGGTGCGATCGAGTTTTCAAAGCCCGATCCTCCTGGTAACCCATGACGTTGACGAGTGCTTCGCGCTGGGAGATGAGATGCTCGTGCTTCACGAAGGGCGTCTCTTACAGCGCGGGACTCCGCGAGCCGTATTCGACAAGCCAGCCAGCGCTGATGTGGCACGGTTGCTCGGAACGTTTAATCTGTTGCCTGTCGAGGTGATTGCGCTTGACCCGGCACGGAAGACCAGCCGGCTACGTTACGGCGATTGGGAACTGGATGGGCCCTATTTCCCAGGCAGGCTGCGCGGGGATAGCGGAGTCTTGTGCGTGCGGCCTGAAGAACTGACCGCCGTGCCCTGGGACGGCAAGCCGGGACAAAACCAGATACCGGCGCAACTCGTCCGGTCCATTGAGCGCCCGCACAAAATGCGGCTTGAGTTCGCCGGGGGAATTTTCGCCGAGGTGCCGCGTGGCGACTTCGAGAGGTACAAACAGAGTAAGGAGTGGGTGATCGAGTTCCCCTCACAGGATCTGCGGCTCCTGTGAGCGCCAACCGGCATTGAGGAAGGCCGTCCGCGGAGTCTGCGATCCCGAGCAGTGTTTCGAGTCAACTGAATATGCTCCGTTACTACATCACGGACCGGAAAGCCATCGGCGGAGTTGCTCCGCTTACGGACGCTATCCGGCGCGCGCTCGCATCCGGAATCGAGATGATCCAAATCCGCGAGAAGGACCTCGGCACGCGGGAACTCACTAGTGTGATTCGTGAGGTACTTGCGCTGCCGAATCCGCACGGGACGCGCATTCTGGTAAACGCCCGGTGCGATGTGGCCCTGGCGTGCGGGGCCGCGGGTGTGCATCTTCCGTCGGATTCGATTCCTCCCTCCCGGCTCCGAACGATCGCTCCACCGGGATTCGTGATCGGAGTCTCGTGCCACTCACTTGAAGACGCATTTCGAGCGGATGAAGAGGGGGCGGATTTCATCGTCTTTGGGCCTGTTTTCTACACGGCTTCGAAGGTCAACTACGGGCCGCCCCAGGGACTCGATCGGCTCAAGGAGATATGCGGGGCGGTTGCACTACCGGTCTTCGCGCTCGGCGGCGTGGATCTTCTGAATGCCCGGCTCTGTCAGGAGGCCGGCGCGGCGGGCATTGCCGGCATCACTATGTTTCAGAAGCGGTAACGGAATCGCGATTCGGCGGTGGCCCGATGTTACAATAACCGCCGTGGCGTGGACTGGTGATGAGCGTCGACCATCGCCGGGTTCTTAACCTGACATGCGGGCTCTCCTTCGGCTGAAATCGGCATATCGGAAGCTGGGCTGGTTAGAAAGAACACTCCTCGTTCTGCTCGCGAGCTACGTTCTATTGCGATTCCTGTCACCCACGAGCACCATCCAGTTGCTGTTCGAAATAGCGCTGACCTTTACGGGAGTGGTGGTTGGGCTGCGGCTGCTTCGGGCCGGGGTGCGGAAAGCGACATGGCGGCTGCGAAACCGGCTGGTGGTGGCTTACCTGTTCATCGCCGTCGTACCCATCGTATTGATTGTTCTGCTGGTCGGCATCGGAGCATACCTTATCACAGGACAGATCGCCGTCTATATGGTGACCAATGTGCTGGAGCGGCGAACGGACTCGTTGATGCGCATGACACAGAGCCTTGTCGCGACGCCTCCACCGCAAAGAGCAGAGCGCATTCGATTGATGACATCATCCTTCCTGGAGACGCACCCTGGAGTCAGGCTGCTTCTCCGGGAGGGCCGGAGAGACTGGCATTATCCGGAGGTGTCAGATCTCGACACCCTTCCGTCCGGCTGGGGCAACACCAGCGGTTTTGTATCGAAGGGCGGATCAATCTACCTCTGGGCAAACGTGCGAGCGGGCGGGGCCGAGGGGCTGATGATGATCCCCCTGACGCGGGAGATATTGGACACGCTGGTGCCGACGATCGGCCAAGTGCGTTTTGCCAGCCCGCAGGCGCTCGAAAGCTCCGGCCGGACGGTTTCGCGGCGGATCACCACTTCCGCAGAAGAGGCAGTCCGAACCACGGCCCGGATTCCTCCGCCGCAGAATCGCTTGGACATTGAGGTGCCCTGGTTCACGCTGGTTCCGGTAGCTGTGTGGGAGTCCGGCGGCAAGACGGTACAGGGAGCGCTTGATGTCACGACGCGCTTTTCGGCGGTTGTGCAGACGATGTTTAACCCGAGGCTGAACTCCGGACAGAGCATCTGGCTGACGGTCTTTCTGGTTGTGGCCTCGCTGTTCCTGATTGTGGAACTGACCGCACTCGTGATCGGTATCTCGTTGACTCGCACGATCACATACGCAGTCCACAACCTGTACGAGGGAACGCAAAGGGTCATGCACGGCGATTTCTCTCACCGGATCGAAGTCCGGGGGGGCGATCAACTCGCTGAATTGGGCAAGTCATTCAACCGCATGACCGAGAATCTCGAACGGCTGGTGCGAGTCGAAAAAGAGAAGGAACGCTTACAGTCGGAACTCGAGATTGCGAGCGAGGTCCAGAGCCAGCTCTACCCGAAGTCCGTCCCGTCGATGCGCGGACTGGAACTGACGGCAATGTGCCATCCGGCGCGTATCGTTTCGGGCGATTACTACGACTACCTGCAGTTATTCGGCTCCAAACTTGCGCTGGCGATCGGCGACGTTGCGGGCAAGGGGATCTCGGCCGCCCTGTTGATGGCGACCGTGCAGTCGTCTCTGCGCACACAGATCCGTGCATGTCTGGAGAAATACATGGCGTCCGAAGGCACGGACTCGGGTAAGGAACTTCCCACTTCGCTTCTCGTTTCGCAGCTCAACCAGCAGCTTTACAGCTTCACATCTCCGGAGAAATTCGCGACCTTCTTCTTCGGAATCTACGACGATGAGAGCGGCGTACTGTCCTACACGAATGCGGGCCATCCTCCGCCGATCCTGGTACGCGACGGCGAGGCCATCCGGCTTGAGACAAACGGAATTGTCGTCGGCGCATTTCCATTCGCCGAATACGGCGAAAGCCGGACGGAACTGCGAAGCGGCGATCTTCTCGTCTGTTTCACCGACGGAATCACCGAGCCGGAGAACGAGTATGGCGAGATGTTCGGCGAGGACGGACTGATCGACGTAGTCATCAAGAATGCGTGGCGGAAGCCGGATGAGATCATAGAGTCCGTGATCGCTGCCGTACACGAGTGGACCAACTCGCCGGAGGTCCAGGACGACATGACGCTCCTCATGGCGAAGAAGAGATGAGGACAGAATGACGCGACTGACAAGGCGGACCGTCTATATTGCCCTGGCAGTCGCCTTTACCCTGCTCGTCGGAACGATCGGCTTCATCGTCATCGAGGACTATCCTCCCTTCGATGCGTTTTACATGACGCTCACTACGATGACGACAGTGGGGTATCGCGAAGTCCATGACTTGAGCCAAACCGGACGCATCTTTAATTCCGTTCTGATTGTCTTCGGTGTCAGCACACTCTTCTTTGCCATCGGCCTCATGACGCAGACGATCATTGAACTGGAGCTGGGAGAATTCTTCGAGAAGCGGCGGGTTATGCGCATGATCGACAAATTGAAAGATCATTACATCGTCTGCGGTTTCGGGCGGGTCGGGAGAAGCGCGGCGGCTGAACTGAAGCAGTCTGGTGTACCGTTCGTGGTGATCGAACGGAGACCGGAACGAGTCGAGTCAGCCGTCCACTCCGGGATGCTGGCCTTGCTGGCGGATTCCACGCGAGACCAGACTTTGCGGGAAGCGCGTATCGAAAAGGCGCGCGGTCTGGTCGCCGCACTGGCGACCGACGCGGACAATCTATTCCTCATTCTCTCCGCCAAGACACTGAACCCTATGCTGAATGTGGCGGCTCGCGTTGGCGAGGAGGAGGCAGAGGAAAAACTGCGCCGGGCAGGCGCCAATATCGTCTTCGCTCCCTATTCGAACGCGGGGCACCAGCTTGCGCAGGCACTATTGCGCCCTCAGGTCTATCGTTTTCTCGATCTGGCCACGAAGAGCATCGGCCTCGATGTTGGAATCGAGCAGGTTCGCGTGGGCGAACACAGCGAGTTTGCAGCCAAGACACTTATGCAGATGCAAATCCGGCGAGATATCGGGGTCATCGTACTGGCAATCCGGAGAGCCAACGGCGCAATGTTGTTCAATCCTCCGGCGGAAGCTGAAATCGCAGGCGGAGATATTCTGGTGGTCATGGGCGAGGCCGAGGACCTGAAGAAGCTTGAAGCTCTGGCGGGGGTGGAAGTATGAAAGTCCTGAACGCCGCACAGATGCGTGAGGTGGACCGTCAGACGATCGAGATGGGCATTCCCGAGATCATCCTGATGGAGAACGCCGGCCATCGGGTGACCGAGTTCCTTTTGAGCAAATTCGAGCCGATGGGGGATCACCGTGTCGTGATTCTCTGCGGCAAAGGAAACAACGGCGGAGACGGATTTGTCGTCGCGCGGCAACTCTGGACTCTCGCGCGACCGCGCTCGCTCGACGTCGTCATGTCATGCGACCCCGGTGAATTGCGCGGGGACGCCGCCGGGAATTTTCGCATGTTACAGGTCTGCGGATGCCCCGTTTCGCAAGAGATCCTGCCGCGGATGCGCGGCGCGACGATCGTCGTCGACGCCCTGCTTGGGACAGGCATCAAGGGACAGGCGTCCGGCCGGCCGCTCGAACTGATCCACGAAATCAACTCCGGCTTTCCGGACGCAACGGTCGTGGCGCTGGATATTCCTTCGGGCCTCGACAGCGACAGCGGCAACGTGCAGGGCGAAGCGGTGAAGGCTCGCTACACCGTGACGTTTACAGCACCGAAAGCCGGGCAGGTGCTCCCTCCCGCGTGTGATTACGTGGGTGAGTTGAGCGTCTGCCCTATTGGCAGCCCGCCAGAACTTTACGAGAAGGACGAGAGCATCTTTCTTTCGGTTACGGAGCCGGCCGCCTTCGTGTCCCTATTCGCAAAGCGGAGTCCGGGCGCGCACAAAGGCGATTTCGGGCATGTCCTCGTGGTCGGAGGATCCCGCGGAAAGACGGGCGCGGCGGCGATGGCGGGATTAGCGGCACTCCGGGCCGGAGCGGGCCTCGTCACGGTAGCCTCGGCCGAGTCGGCGATCGCTGTAATTGCGTCTCACGCGCCGGAACTAATGACAGAGGCCCTGCCGGAGACTGATACGGGCAGCATTTCCCTGCGCGCGTTCGATTCCAACCGGCTCACGGATCTTATCCGCGGTAAAGATGTAGTGGCGCTCGGACCGGGACTGGGCACACACCCTGAGACGATCAGCGTGGTGCGGCGCCTCGTAGCGGAGAAAGGTGTGCCGCTTGTTGTCGACGCCGACGGGCTCAACGCACTCGCCGGTGCCGAGTTCTCAGGCGGGCGACTGATACTGACGCCGCATCCCGGCGAGATGGGCCGGTTGGTTGGCTCGACTACCGCTGAGGTGCAGGCCAACCGCGACGGTATCGCACGAGCATTCACAATGAAGCGCAAGATAACGCTCGTGTTGAAAGGACGGCGAACGCTCCTTGCGTTCCCGGACGGCCGCGTTCAGGTGAACACGACGGGTACTCCCGCAATGGCTACGGGCGGCTCGGGCGATATTCTGACGGGCCTGATTGCCGGGTTGCTGGCACAGTTCCCAGGCTCGCCCGATGACGCGCTCGCCGCCGCGGTCTATCTGCATGGACGTTGCGGGGAACTCGGCGCGGACGCGCTCGGCGAGAAGTCACTGATCGCAACGGATATGCTCCAATTCCTTCCAGAGGCTATGGATGAGTGCGCAGACATTTCACACGCACTCTGACGAAGAGACGATCGCTCTCGGCGAGGCGATTGCGGCGCGCCTCCCGCAGGGTGTGACTGTTCTTCTCATCGGCAACTTAGGGGCGGGTAAGACGACACTGGCAAAGGGAATCATCAGAGGATTGGGCGCGGCGAGCCCGGAAGACGTGTCGAGTCCTACGTTTTCTCTCATCCATGAGTATGGAGAGGGTCGCAAGGTATACCACGTTGATCTCTATCGCATCGACAGCGCCCGAGACGTGGCATCGCTCGGGTTGAGCGAGATTGTAGACGGCCCGGACATCGTCCTGGTGGAATGGGGCGAACGGTTTCCAGAGTTGTGGCCGCCCGCGCACATCGAGATCCATCTCAATCGCATCGACGACGAGTCACGCGAAATCAGCGTGCACGAAGCAAGCCAGACGAAGCCCGGGCCGCACGAAAATGTGAGCCGAAAGCCTACCCGTTGAGGGTCCAGCCCGGCCGATACTGTCTCTTTAGATACTCGTTCGCTTCCGGTTCGTTGGTTACCTTGCCAGTCACCGGGTCGTACTCCAGCCGCTTGCCTACGCGATGTGCGACGAGTCCGAGCAGCATCTGTTCGATCATCGCGCCCGCATAATCGAAGTCGCAGTGCGTCTTGCTGCTCATTCCGTGCATGACACCGGCGCTCCTGCCCTTGCAGGCATCGATCCAGTCCTTCTGGAACGGGTCGATTGAGAGAGGACTAGTGGCAGGCTGCTTCAGAATGGCCTCAACGGTGTCGTTCGCCAGGCCGATCGCAGGCGGCAACCCGTTCTCGAGATATTGAACCACCGGGAATCCATCAGGCCCCGGATCGGCACTCGGCCACGCCCTCATGCCGCCGGGCAACGGGCGTTGCGCTTGCGGCGCCTTCTGAGCGGTTGCGGCTTTGCGCGGACGTGCCTGCTGGGTCCTCTGCCCTGTCCCACCTACGAGGGACAGTAGTTGCTCTTTACCACGCCGCTTGTAGTAGGTCAGGTCTCCGTCGTCATTGTTCGGGATGATTACGCGGCTCTGGAAGTCCGCGAGGATCGTGCCCTTGGTACCTTCGAAGATCGCACCGTTCCCGATGTGTTCCACGTCCAGATAACTCTTTGGCGCATCGGGTTTCAATCCGCCCTGATACCACACCACCCTGAGTGGCCCCCGCCACCCATTCGCCGGATGTTCGAAGCTTACCTTCAACTTTACGGGCGTGATGTTGGGATCAAACTTGTCGCTGACTTCCTGATCCACTTCGATCGCCGCCGGGGCCACCGCGTCAACGACATTCCACAGCAGGTCCATGGTGTGCGCGCCCATGTCCCCCATCTGGCCCACTCCAAAGTCCCGGTACATGTTCCAGAACAGGCAGTTCAGGCCTGACATGCCGCCAAAGTACTGCGGGGTGTACGGGTGCATTGGCGACGGTCCGATCCACTGTTCGTAGTGCAACGAGGAGGGTGCCGTACCCAATCCGGCCGGATATCCCGGTCGCGGTAGTTTGCGGCTATCCCAGGCGTGCACGGTCCTCAGATCCCCGATCGCCCCGTCCAGAATCAACTCGCGCAGACGCTCGAAATTCGGATAGCCATGCCGCTGCGTCCCGTGCTGCGTAGCCACCTTGGCTTTCTTAGAGAGGTAATTCGCTCGCACCGTCCGGACTTCATCAACGGTGATGCCGAGCGGCTTTTCGCAGAATACATGCATACTGCGGTTCAGTGCCCAGTTGGCGATGAAAGCGTGGTGATGATCGGCGGTGCAGATGACTACGGCCTCGACATCTTTCTGGTCAAGACACCTGCGCCAGTCCCAATAGGTTTTTGCCTTCGGGAAGAGCTGCAGGGCCTCCTTGGTGCGGAGGTCGTTGACGTCGCAGAGCGCCACGACGTTTTCACCGCGCAGCATGTTGTAGTGCGCCGTGCCGCGTCCCCACACCCCAATCAGAGCGATGTTGAGCTTGTTGCTGGGAGCACCCGCCCCGCGCAAAGTCCCGCTCTTCAGAATCGTCAGCCCACCACCAACCGCCTTCAGTAAATCGCGCCGTTGCATGTTTCGCTCCTCATGTCAGAAGTATCAGCACCGAACCCGCGTAACAGACTTCACAGGGAGTCTCGTTCCGGACTACCGGGAGGCGAACATCGTACATCAAGGCAACTACCCACCGCAATAAGCTTTGGTCAATGGGATTTACGGTTTCGTACGATGCGGGATAGGCGAGGCGATCCCGGCAAGCTCCGAACAGCGATGGTTAGGGTTCTCCGGCAGCCGCTGCATTGCTGTTGATGCCCTGCATCTCCTCGATGACTTCACGGAAGTTCTCAGCAACGCGGATGCGGCGGACTTTCAGCGTGGCCGTCAGTTCACCACTCTCGATCGTGAAATCCCGATCGAGCACGCGATAGCGGCGGATCTGTTCGAAGGGCGCGAGTTGAGAGTTCACCCTGGCGACTGCGCGCTTCACTTCGGCGAGTACAGGCGCCGCCGTCACCTGCCCCTGCAAACGTTCCATCCCTTTGAGGGTATCGGCAACGCCTGCGTTCACCGTGAGGAGCGCGGAAACGTACGTCTGGCCTTCCCCGAAAAGGACTACATGGTTGATGATCGGCTCCAGACTGAACAGAGACTCGACGCGCGCCGGGAAGACCTTCTTCCCATTGGAGGCGATGATGACTTCCTTCTTCCTGCCCGTGATCTGAATGAAGCCGTCGGCGTCGATCTCCGCGGTGTCTCCGGTATAGAGCCAGCCGTCACGCTTCACTTCGGCCGTCGTCTTCGGATCGTTGTAATAACCGGTGAACAGGCTCGGAGATTTCACCAACAGCTCGCCGTCGTCAGCAAGTTTCAC
>JBDKSR010000333.1:0-3462 GCA_039680545.1 Bryobacteraceae bacterium
AAGTGACCACGATAATAAGGATGAAGCCAGCCGTGGCGAGGGCGAAGAACGAAAGAATCACGCGGTCGCGGATTGACGTGAACGCCTTTTCGAGGAGACCGGCGTATAGGATTCCAACCGTCTGCCCACTGCGGTTCCGAATCGGCTCGTATGCGTTGATGTAACGGTCACTGATGACGAAGGCGCGGTCACGCCAAGATTGTCCGCGTTCCAGCACCGCTGAGCGAACCTCTGTTGCTGCCCTGGTCCCGAGTGCCCGCCCACTGTGTTCGGCCTGAGTATTCGTCGAGATGCGGACGTCGTTTTGGAAGATGGCGACGGTTCCCACATTCTGCCCGGCAAAGCGAAATCCCTGGAACAACAGGTCCCAGGCGCGGTCCACCAACTCGAAATTGCGATTCAGCAGGACGCCTCCGTAAAGCGCCCCGGCGACCCCGCCGTGTTCGTCACGGATCGGCGCCGCCGCCATCTGAACCATGCCAGACGTTTGCTCGGTTGCTCCCGGTGCGGTGGTTCCTTGCGCCGCAACAAGTTTGATGCGGGCGCGCCCGGGCAGTGCCGGATTCTCGGCCGCCAGTGCTTCAGCGCTCAGAATATCGGTTCCAGCCGCCTCCGAACCCGCGAGCGCGGCCCGAACCACGTCGAGCGAACGTGCATTGCCGCCCGCCTCGCCCGGAGCCGAAACACGCAGCACGACGTCGCCATTCCGATTGGTAAGAGAGAGAAAGTCGAAGCCTCCGGTCCGGCGAATCGTCTTGAGGTATTCGGCAAGCGTGGAGCGGTCGCCCGATGCGAGATACCTCTGAATTGTTCCGCCCGACGAGGCAAGCTCGACCGCGCCGCGAAGCCGTTCGATCTGATGCTCGTAGATCATGCGGGCTACGGCGAGGTCGAGGTCGGCCGACCGGCGCGCCTGCATCATGATCGCGGAACTCACGATCCACGAACCGATGATAGAGGTCGCAAGGCCGCCAATGCCCAAGATGACCAGGTAATTCGAAATCAGCCTGGCTTTGAGCGACTGCCTCAAGAACGAAAAGTCAAAGCGCATGGCCCATCTGCATCACATGGACAGAACAGGAAATGCAAGGGTCGTAGGCGCGCACAATCATTTCGCATTTTCGCGTGAGCGCCGCCGCTTCCTTGTTGTCACTCTGCTCCACGGCACGGCGAATATGCTCCTCGACGCTCGCGGCGTTGAACGCTGTCGGTGTGATCACATCGGCATACGTGACGCGCCCGTCGCCGTCGTACTCGTAGCTATGCACCAGCAGTCCCCGGGGCGCCTCGGTCAGCGCCGTGCCCGCGCCTGCCACGGGCTCCACCGGAACGGGAACCTCGGGACGAATCCCTTCCGCCAGCAGGCGATCCACGATCCGCAGTGCGTACTCGATGTCGAAGATCAGCTCGACCGCCTGCCCCTTGTTGTTGTCCATGGGGTTCGTGAAGGGCGGCCGCAGTCCGAGCCGTTCCCTCGCCTCCGCGGCGCGCCCATCCAGCTTTTCGCCATTCACCGTAAGCCGCGCGAGCGACCCCACCATGAATGGACGGCCGTCGTGGAAGCTGTGCTTGGCGTGGGAATGCGCGATGGACGTTTCGCCCGCGAATTTCCGGTACTCCGCGGCCGGAAATGCCTGCCGTCTACTGTTCTCTGCCACAACAAACTCACTGCCGGCGTAATACCCGTATTCGTCCGGATTACGCATCGCGACAAACTGTGTCTTCGCTCTGCAGAAACCTGCCGGAGGCAGCGACGCGATCAGGCTGATCACCGTGTCAAAATCCGCAACCGCTCGCAACAGGTCGCGCCGCAAGGCGATGAGATCGTCCATTTCCGGAAGCTTTCCGAAGCCTCCCGGCACCGCGTTCACGGGGTGAACCGCCCGCCCCCCGATGATTTCCTGTATCGTGTTTCCGAGTTTCTTCAGACGGAGCCCGAGCAATACCGCCTCGGGCTTTTCAGCGGCCATCGCGATCGCGCCGCTGTAGCCGAGGTAGTCCGGCACCGCCAGCAAAAAGATGTGCAAGGCGTGGCTCTCGATGCTCTCGCCTCGGTAGAGGAGATCGCGCAGCAGCTCGGTCTGGGCGCTTGGACGGACGCCGAACGCTGCCTCGGTTGCCTTGATCGATGTGAGTGCGTGGGCGACCGAACAGATGGCGCATATCCGCGAAAGGAATTGCGAGATGTCCCGGTAGCTCTTCCCGTGCGCCAGTGTCTCAAGGAGCCGCGGCCCCTCGAAAATGTCAAAACGCACTTCGCGGACGGAGTCGCCGTCGAGTTCGACGGTCACTCCGCCGTGTCCTTCCACGCGGGCCAGATGATTGACAGTGATGGTCGTGCTCATGGACGGCCTCCCGGCGGCATCGGCAATGGCGCGAATGTACGAAGCTTCTCGGCCATGCGCTCCCGCGGAATTCCCCTTTCGGCAAACATGGCGAGCGCGGAACTAACGTTCGCGTCCGACGCGGGACCGCGGCAACCCACGCAGGCGATCCCCATGGCGGGGCAGCGTGCATCGCATCCTGCCACGGTTAGCGGTCCGCAGCAGATGTCGTTCCGGTCGAGGAGCAGGCAATTGTTCTCCCGCATGCGGCATTCCGCGCAAACCGGATAGTCGGGATACGCGGGCGGATCACCGTTCAGCAGGTTCGCCACGGCGCTGATGAGTTGATCCTTCTCGATCGGGCAGCCGGTGATGTTCAGGTCCACCTTCACCACTTCGCGAAGCGCCTGCCCCGGCTTCGAATCGTACGTAGCCCCAAGGTCGCCGTAAACCTGCCGCAACGCCTCGGCGCGCGAGGTCCCATCTCCGTCCGCGGCCGCCACGCCACCCCAAACTGCGCACGTGCCGATGGCGGCGACGAGCGACGAACGCTCGCGAATCCGGCGCAGCCGCTCCTCGTCCCGTTTTGTCAGGACGGTCCCTTCGACAAGCGCGACGTCGAGGGCGCACTTCGTGTCGTTCTCCGAGGACGCCATGAGGAAGTCCCGTATGTCGAGTGCCCCGGCCAGGTCCATCAACTGGTCCTCGCAGTTGAGGATCACCAGTTGATCGCCCGCGCAGCCGGTAAGCCCGAATATGCCAACTGTTGGCCGTGCCATCAGATCATCTCCGGCAGGTTGATTGCGTCCCAGTACGTGAATATCGGACCGTGCAGGCAGGTGTACTTATATCCCACGCTGCAATGCCCGCACTTGCCGACACCGCACTTCATGCGGCGTTCGAGCGACATCAGAATGCGATCCTTCGGGAGCCCAAAGGCCAGCAGGCGCTCCAGAATGTACTTGTAAACGATAGGGGGGCCGCAGACCGCGGCGTACGTCCTCGCGGGGTCGATCTTTACGTAGTCGAACAGCTTCGGCAGCAGTCCGACGTGGTGTTTCCACCAGCCGTCGGGATCGGAGTCCACCGTCAGCAGGCAGGTGAGGTCGGCCCTGTCGGCGAGCGAAAGCAGTTCGTC
>JBDKSR010000334.1:0-5943 GCA_039680545.1 Bryobacteraceae bacterium
TTCTTCGCATCGTTGCGGACGAGACGGACGGCGCGTTGCCCATCCTCCCACGCGCTCTGGTAGATCGGCAACCCTTGCGGACGCGGCGTACGGTAGGTGAGGCTCGCGCAAACGAACCCCAGTTCGGCGAACTTCTTCGCGACCCGGTCAATCCACACCCCGTCGCAGCACCTCTGATAACCGCCGCCTGAAATGAGCAACATACATCCGCCATTTTTCTCCGCTGGCGCCTCGTACCAGTCGAGATACGGCATCGCATGGTCCGCCGCCTTGAATCCCGGAGCTTTCACCTCCTGGGTGGTCGCCGCGATCTGACTGGTCTGGAAATCCGGGATCTTTCCTTCCGGCCACAGCGCGACCCGCTCCTCGGCGAACGCCTGAGCGGCGACCAGCAACCAAAGACAAAGAACTAGTCTTCTCTTCATCGTATCGCTTCCTTCATTTTGTCCGTGAACGCCATCGCGTTGCGGTGATTCGCCTCGCCGCCGATCTTGATCGGTTTCGCCAAAAGTCCTACCATATCAGATTATTCTCTCCCCGACATCCACAAAGGTTGTTTTTGGATTCAGAACAGAATCTCGAAATCGACGGCGCCGCGCGGCGTCACCTCCACGTCCACATAGACGGAATCAGCCACTCTTACGGTCTTGAAAGCAGTCTTTGATCCGTCGACCAGGACCGCAGTACAGGCCTGTCCCTTCGGCAACAGGATATGCGCCTTCACGAGATGGGCGGGGCTGCGCAGATGATAGCGCATACCAGTCTCCGTGAGCGCATAGCGGCAGTCCACCGTCTTGTGTGCCGCCTCGTAGCCCGTCAAATAGCGTAGCTCCGTGTACGGCGTCACCGGCCACCGCGGAGCAAAGCGTATCATCTGATAGCCCGTATCGAGATCCTGAATGCCGGCTAGTCCCTCGTCAATCGCACTGATTATCGCCGCTGCACCCCAGGCGCTCGGACCGCGGCCCTGTGGCTCACCCGTGATCGGATGGTAAAGGAAGAAAATGTTGCCGTCGTCACGAGCCACCATCTTCTCGATCCGCGAGAGGATATCCCATCCGTACTCCTCATACCCGTTCTCGAACGCACCTCGGGCGAGTTCACCAGCCGTGAACGGACAAAGCGCGCCATTCACGTATGTGCCCGCTGCATGCGACTTCTTCGCGCCGAAGCCCGGCTCGTACGGGGGATCGATAGTAAACCACTCGCTGAACCCTTTCGTGGTAGCGCGGCGCGCGATGTACTCCTCGATGATGGAGCGGTTTTCCTCCAACGAGAGAAGCCCTCGATTGAGAGCGTATGCATCGGACATCGAGAGCCGTTCATTCTCGTACGCGTCGAAATCCTTCGTGCCGTCCACGGGTAGCTGATGCCGGAAAAACTTCCCGTTCCACAGGTGCTTCATCATATTTGCCTTGAGGGCCGCCGCCCGGGTGCGCCATTCCTTCGCCTTCGTATGGTTGCCGAAGCGGTCGTTGATCCACGCCAGCTGTGTCATTGCCTGCCACACACCGGAGTTGTCGCCGTGCATAATCGCCATCGGAGTCTTCCCTGGTTCGATGCGGCGGTTCTGGCCGGAATCTGGCATGTACGTGAAATCCCACGTGTCGATCGTGTATGCGCGTTTCACAAGTCTGTGCCCGGAGTCCCATCGCTTCTTGTCGGAGGTCACGTAATCGATGGCCTTCTCCAGCTTCGGCAACGCCTTCGCGAGCCAATCGTCATCGCCGGTCACACGCCAGCACCGGAGACAGCCCTCCACCATCAGGTACTCGATGTCAGCCTCCACCTCCAGACGCACCAGCGATTGATTGTCTTCCAGGTAGAACACGCGGCAGTCCTCGTTCACAAAGGACCAATGCCGGTCATCCATCTGCTTCACCAGCTCATAGAACATGCCGTCCGTGCGCTGCGTATCGAGAATGAAGTCGAGGAAGCTCCTGACGTCGTATTCCCAGTGGCAGTAGCCCTTCATCTGATGGACGTGGTCGCGTATCCAGTTGAGCTGACACATAATCGTACGGTTGTCCACGAAGATAAGTCGCCGGTCCGCCCACACCACCTTGCGGAGGTTCCACAGCAGATTGCCGAGCTTCGGATCTCGTGTCGTCAGCACTCCCGGAAATGCGAGCTCCCAGTTGTTGTAGGTACCACACTTGTTCTCCCCGCACCGCATCCGCGGCAACGGGTTCTCGAACAAAATGGTCCGTCCAACATTGATTTCGAGCTCCTTCGGCTCAACACCAACACAGACATTCATCAGCCCGGCGGCGAGAGCCACGGTCGTCAGGGATACTCTGCAGACGAGTTTCATAGTCCCTCAGTCCTGGGTGCATCTGGATCGTAGTATTCATAAGGAGTCGGCTCATGGAAAGGTCGATACGGCAAATCGTAATCGGGAATTCTCTTGATGCAACCCATGGCCGCATGAAATCCCATTTGTCCATGCTCAGGGGCAGGACCGCTTGGCGGATAGACCCAGGACAATCTACCCGCCACAAACCTAGTCGTCCCGCCTGAGGCCAAATCTGCGTCGGCGGTGTCGCACCGCCGCAGTTTCGAGGGTCAAGTTCGAACCTATGAAGCATCCTCGAATTTCCGCCTGCAACACGGGCATTCACCGTCGAACCCGTTGACCAGCGATGCGAACGCAGTTGGCTGCGGCAGTGTCATGATCGCCTTGAACGCCAGGGGAGCACGGTGCGCGTAGTGCCGATAGGTGATCCCTCCGACCGAATGGCCGAGGATCTCGACGGACGATTCGGGCATGTGCTCATCGTAGTACGTCGCGCACGTCTTGCGGAGGTCCTTCAGCTCCCAAGGCTCGGGCTGTCCACTCTCCACGTCTGTCTTCTGCTTGATTCCGGCGAGATCGCAGAGTTCCTGAAACCGAGTATTCGGGCGCGCTCCGCCGCCGAGAAAGACAGGATCGTCTGGAGCCGGATTCTCTGGCATAATGCTCTTGATATGGGCGTGAACGACCCGATTCATCGGCCGATAGAACGTCTTGCCCGTTTTCACCCGGTGGTAGAAGAGCCCCCTACCCCAGGGAGACTGTTCCTTGACTTCCCGATCTGGCGATTGTCGCCCCCAAGACACGTGCCGCCAGCGAATCGGCTCGTGAAACGGCGCCGACTTCCATACTATCCCCCGGTATCAACGCCGTAGTTGAAGAACACGACCAGCGCGCTTCGCCAGTACCGCCCGATCGGCATTGCACCGTTCCAGCCTCGCGGGCGTTTCATCTTATGTGTCGCAAAGTAGATCGCATTGATCTCAGCCCTGGTCAGGCAGTGTCGGCCCGCCACGTCGCGTCGCGGCCTGGGCTTCAGGAATCGTGGCAGTGAGTCGATGAGGTCTTGTTCCCACGCCCACGCGACGACGGCACGCAGGTGCTCGCGGGCCTTGTTTGCGGTCCGACCGGGATTGGTTCCCTCTTGCTCAACCGCGAGCTCGTACCCCCAATCCAAGAACTCGCGGATCTCCTTGCGCCCGAGGTTCTCGATCGGGACTCCACCGCCCCATTGCTTCCACTTCCGAAGGGTCGTGTGGTATTCGTCCGAGCTGCCTGTCACGACATTCTACACTCTTCTTCGCGAGTTTTCGTCAGCTTAGCCGGCCAGCACCCGGCGACGCACTTCGCTCCACAGTTCCATGTTCGTGTACACTCTCAGCTACTTCGCACCGGGTCCGGCTGGTGACGCCCAAGGAGAAAGACCGGCTGTTAAGCAAATGCTGGGCGATCCCGGAGCGGCAGGTGGAAACTTCGGTCGTGCTCGGCGACGGGCGGTCGTTCGGCGAGCACGCCTTGAGTTCAACGGATTGTAGTTAGCGAATCGCCAAAGACAGGTCACCCGATACGGGAATACAGATACCCACTTGGCTCGGGGGGGGCGATCCGTAACGCCTCCCGTTCCTCCAACTCGACAGCAGGCATGATCAAGCGGAATGCTCGCCTGATGGTCACTTTGTAGTAACCCAGTTAGGGAGTGGCGGGGCAAAGTCCCAGGAGATGGAATTCAGGGTTGCAATCGGCTCCAGGCACGGAAAGGTTACAACTACTCGGCCGACAGGCAAGGGTTACAGCAAGAAGCAGAAAAGCCTTGCCGCAAGTTGTTATGCGACAAGGCTTTGTGAGTCGGGGCGACTGGATTTGAACCAGCGACCTCTTGGTCCCGAACCTTGTGCCCGATTTCGCAAGTCTTGACAAGGCAAGGATTTGTGGGATCATGGTGATACGCTTTTTGCACCTTTTGCTGCACAAATCGTATCACCGATCGTATCACCGAGTGTATCCTATGCCCAAAAGCATTAGACTCTCCTGGCAGTCCGGCGTCGGTGCACGCCAAGGCCGATGGAAGAAAGTCTATCATGGCCGTGCCTATTACTTTCCTGGTGGCAAAGGGAAGTCCGATCGCGAAGGTTACGACGCTGCTTGGGCCGCCTGGGAGGCCCTCAAGGCCAAGATTGACCAGCAGGCTCCACGGCCGCATCAGCATGAGTATGAGCAGGCCATTGACGAATGGGAACAGGTGCTGGCCTGGTGCGGCAAGAATGGGGAGCGGGAGACCGCGGAAACCGCAGCCAAGAGGCTAGAAAGCCTTCGGAAGCGGTTGGCGTCACCCGTGTTGACGCCGTTGGAGAAGGACGACAGATTCGAGTCGCTTCTGGAGTGGCCCATCCTTGATCTGGACCCGATCCTGCGAGACTTGAAGCCTGACGATATCTCGCAATTAAAGCTTCCGCCCTTGAACTATCGGAAGCTGGCGAAGGCCGCTGAGTCAATTGACGGCAGCCCGGTCCGCATCGCCAAGGAAATCTGGCGGGATCGGCTTACCGTACAGAAACGGAGGGCGGCATCCCCCGAAGGAAGCCTGCAACACCATGTGCAGGCTTACGTCCAAGAGCGAGAGGGGCAGGGCAGCGCGGGCGAAGTGTCGCTGGGGCGTCTGTACTCGCTGCAACTCCATCTGACCCATTTCCAAGACTGGTTGGGTAAGAGCACGGCAGTCACCGACATCGACGGCAAGATACTTCTGGCCTACCGTGCTGAACTCCTCAGCAAGGTGGCCCACAAGACGTGGACGCGGACAACGGCTAAGCACTACCTCGGCACCGTCAAATCTTTTGTGAGGTGGCTTTGGCAGATTGAGGCGATCCCTTCGCTACCGCGGGTGATGGACAGCAAGGCCAAGTCCCTGACGATTGGCCGTTCACTCGGCAAGATCATCGTGTTCACCAAGGAGGAGATCAAGGCGCTACTTGACGGTGCCCCGGATCGGACGAGGCTTTTTATCTTGCTAATGCTCAACTGCGGCATGACGCAGAAGGACATCTCGGACCTTCATGTGACCGAGGTGGATTGGGAGAAGGGGCGGATCATCCGCAAGCGGTCCAAGACCGCCGACGAGGAAAATGTGCCCGTCGTGAACTATCTGCTCTGGCTGGAGACATTCCGGTTGCTCAAGCAGCTGAGGGCGAAGGGTTCGAAGAATCGTGTCCTGCTTAACTCCAACGGCGCCCCCCTCTGGCTGGAGAAATTCGACGGCGAGGGGAAGTACCAGAAAACGGACAACGTCAAGAACGCCTTCGACCGCCGGCGGAAGCCACTGAAGATTGACAAGCCGCTCAAGTCGCTCAAGAAGACATCAGCTACGCTGCTCCGCAACAACCCGCAATTCGCGACCCTGGAAAACCTCTTTTTGGGGCACGCGCCTATGTCGATGGCAGACAAGCACTATACTCAGGCACCTCAGGGGCTGCTGGATCAGGCGATTAAATGGTTGGCTACGGAGTACGGACTAGGATAGTCTCGCAGGATGGCCATCAGGCTGTTTGACTGCGACGACGATCATCTTTCGTGCGGGCGCATGCGGCGAGTGAGCGCACGGTTCTGATGTCCCTCGTAACTACCGGGGCGACGGATTACCAATAAGCGTTACT
>JBDKSR010000335.1:0-21280 GCA_039680545.1 Bryobacteraceae bacterium
CTCTGCCCTGCCCCGGCGCGAACGACGACACGAGTAGCGTCAGCAACGCCAGCGCCTTGGTTGTAGAAACGGGCGGTGCCGGAAGATCCGGAGGTGGCGACATCGAGCTTGAAGTTGGAGTCGGTGGCGGTGCCGATGAGGAGGTTGCGAGTAGTCGCCTTGAATACAGCAGCGATGGCAGATCCATCGTGAAACTCAAGATCGATGGTTGAGTATTGATTTGATCCGATACCCCAACTCAGCGTCTGGTTATTTAGATACCAACGAATACCACCTTTGGGGGTCGTGTTGGTGTTGGAATAAATTCCGATAATCCGATCCGCTCCCACCAACGAGACGGTAGCCGGGAATGGGGTTGAAGTTCCCGCAGTAAGATTAGCAGCCAGTATCGTCCCATTCGCATTACTCCCCCCATCCCCTACCTGAAGAACGCCAGCAGAAGCGCGGGAGAGGGAGAGGTCAGTAACTCCAGTTACGCCATTAAGACTGTTCGTCCAGGCAAAATAAAAGCCTGAATTTAAGCTGGAATTAAGCGAAGAAATCGCAATTGACCGACTCCCGTTATCAAGCACAAGCCGAACATTAGACAATGGCTCAATTCTTGCAAGAACAGCCCCAGACGAGTCCTGCCACTCTTGTAAATTACTCGCTCCCTGCCCCGCACCAGCGCGGACAACAACCTTCGTAGATCCCAACGGCGAAGCCTGATCGTAAAACCGCGCCGTACCCGAACTGCCGGAAGTAGCTACGTCGAGTTTGAAGTTGGAGTCGGTGGTGGTGCCGATGAGGAGGTTGCCGGTGGTGGAGGCGAACCTTCCAAACTCAACGAACTGATTGACGAATCTTATATCCAAGCCCTGTATGCGGAATGGCGCGACGGCGCTAAATGCGCTATTTACAGAAGCAACCTGCAATACTCCGAAGTTATCTGAAACAGCAAATCTTCCAGCAGTAGGGCTTAGGTATACATCCAAGGTAGCCAGTGGGTTATTTGCTTTAATCCCCAGTCGATCATTCGCCGCATCCCAAAACAGCGCCGTAGGGTCTTGATTGAGAGTCCCCGGCGCGGAGACGTAAGGGATCGCTCCGGCTGTCGTTAGGTTGGACGCGCCGCCAACGCCCGCGGCTCCGCTATCCAGCGGGATTTGCGACCACGCCGAAAGCGCGGTCAAAAACAGAATCAGTCGAATCATTTACTGCCCCTCCTTCCAATACAGGGCCGTCTGCACGTCACCGGACGATCCGAGGGCCACGACGACAGTGATATTCTTCGTCGCGCCGGAGCCGGAGAATGCCATCGTTGACATGTCAAGGGTCAGAGGCACACCAGCTTGCAGCGTGTAGGTGACAGACGCGACAGTTCCGGCACCGACGTTGCTATTCGTGTAGGCCAGGATCGAGGACGCGGACCCGCCCGAAATCGTCGGCGAAGGAGTCGCGGCCGTCGTCGTCGGCGCCGTGCCGCTGTGCTCGACTCGAACTGTCCCCGCCACGGTCGAAAGCACCACGGCGGAAACCGGGAATACCGGCTGCGGCTGCGACTGCGATTGCTGGATGGTCAGCTTATCCGCGGTCACCCCGGTGCGCGACGAAATCGCAACATGCGTCGCGCGAGGCTCGGCGAACGCTAAAGCGACCGTACAGAAAAGCGCTACAAAAAATCTTCGCATTGGTTATTGGCTCCTTTGGTTGTGGTTCTCGCCGTTGGGTAGTGGGCACCATTCAGCGATATGCTGCCCGATGCGCAAAACGACATCGCGCTGGGCCTTGTGGCAATACTCCCAATCGCGAAATTCCCCGCGTGCGTAGAACTTGCACGCGTAACACGACGGCGGTTTCGGCGTGGGCTCTGATTTGTCTATGAATCGCGGATCGTCAGTCATGATTTCTCCAGTTAGCGCCGCACCAGCGCCCGCGCGAGGTCGTCGATCCAGCCCTCGTGGATTGGGTCGGTCAGGCCGGTCCTGACGTGTAGCAGCTCATGCACCAGCACCCGCTCCATGTCTGCCCGCAGGCCCTTGCGCAGCCGCACGGTCCACACTGGCGTCTGCGAGCCGTCGTACTCGGCAAGGCCCAAGCATCCCGGCAGTTCACGTTCCATGAACAGAGCGGGCGGCTGAACAATGCCCAGCCTTCCGCACCACGCATCCATCAACGCTTTCGCGCGGTCGGCTTCTCGCATGGGACCTCCCTGTAGTGGGGAACCGGGTACACTTTCGAGCCGGAGCGGATGCGAAACGTGCGGACCTCGACAAGCCCCGCAGCGATGGCGCGACGGATGACCTCGGAGGTTCGCGGGATCGACTTCCCGGCTTCACGCGCTAGTTCCGCTATTGTGTGCCAGCCCTGCGGCACAGGCTCCACGCCCTTGTCGTCGAGCGCCCGCGCCAGACGCGCTAGGAGATTATCCATCGCGGGTCCTCTTTTTCTCCGTGAGCACAGCGCCAACTCAGTACGTTTCCCGTGCTGTCGTTGTCGCAGAAGTATCCGTAGGCAAGCCCGTGGCCCCATGCGAGAGTTTGCCGTCGGCGGCGGGCATACTTCATTTTTCGCGGGTCCGCGCCGAGGCCTACGCAGATTCCCCACGGCGCTCCGATCACCCGCCCAGGGACAAACTCTGGCTTGTGGACGTGCGCCATTACCACGTTGTTTCCGCGACGCATCTCGACGTGATCCCGCACAGCGTTGACGTTGTACATGAACCCGTGGCCGAAGTCGGTATTGCCGAGCGTCAGCCAACCCGTTTCGATGTCGTAATGGTGGATTTTACACTTGACCGACCCCGCCGCCGCCTGCATATCCGCCCACAGCCGCCGCGACAGTTCGGCCACGATGGCCGATGGATGGTCGATCAGTTCGACCACGCGCGTGTCGTGGTTGCCGAGCATCCAATCACTCGGCTCCATCTCGCGTATCCAGTTCAGCGCCGCGCGAACGTCTGGCTCAAGCGGTTCAGTCTCGTCCTTCGTCCCGCGCGCCCCGCCGCGCAGGCAGGCTGTGTCGAGTACGTCGCCTAGCTCGATGTGCCGGTCGGGCCGAAAATCCTTCTTGAACGCGCGGACGTTGCGTTGGTACTCGCGACAGGCATAAACGCTGTGCAGGCAACCCGTCGCCATCCACCGCCGCCACCTACGGTTTAGGTTCGCCATTGCCACCGCCCAGCTTCGCCATCGCGTCCATGAGTGGTTTCGGAATCGGCAATCCCAGCCGCCCCGCGTTTTCCGTGATTGAGATAAGTTCCGTGGTGCAGAAGAACCCGGCCACCGCCGCGCCCGCGTCGAACCCTAGCGGCTGTGTGGCGTTGTAGGCGCTCGCCGCGCCAGTCAGCAGTAGCATCATGGCCTTTTTCGCCATTCCGCGATACGAGGCGTCAGATGAGACAGCGCCAGTGCTCCAGGCGTATAGCAGGCCCGAGGCGAAATCCAAGAGGATTAGGACCACGAGAGTCTGAATCAATGGATGAAATCCTCCCCAAATGCCAGCGACGGCGGCGGCGATCCACGCCACCTTTGCCTTTGCTACTGTCGTGGGTGCTGCAATCACTTGACCTCCCCGAGCGCCCGCGCCACCTCGTTTCGCAGGTGCTCCATGTCTCCGCTGTTGTCGATGACTCGATCAACCGCAAACGCCAGCGCCTCCGAGGCGTGGCCGTTGGTTTGACAGCCGGGGCGCTCGATCAGCCACACTTCGCCGCCAAGCTCGCGTACCAACTCAGCTTCGTTCGCGAACCGCACGTCCGAGATCGCCGCCGCTCCGACAGTGGACAGCCGCTCGCGCATAATTCCGGTCCAGTAGTCGGGGTCCTGCCCGCGCCGGTACTCCGTGCCCCACTGCTGAAGCAGAGCCCGCATCCGGGGCGTGGTTGGCTTGGATCGGATCTCAGCGATTGGTGCGTATAGAAAGGCCTCTACGGCGTCATCCGACAGGCACCCTGGCGGCGCGTATTTTTCTAACATCGCTGCCTCTACCTCCCGCCGCAACCCGTCGGCGAACGCAAAGCGCTCATACCCGTGCGGCGCGAGCATGGCCGCAACGGTATCCTTGCCGCTGCCCATGCGGCCAGCCAGCCCGATCAGCTTCATTTGCGGAAAATCCCGGTCGCGTTCGCCAGCGCGACGAGACGCGCGACAACTTTCGTGATCGGTTCGATCACGCTCGACGCGTCGGAAACGGTATCAGAAATGACGCCCACAATGAAATCGAGCTTCGCCTTACCCGCGCCCGACACGGGCACGAAGCTCTCAAGCTCCTTCACTGCGGTAATGATGGCGGGCAGCATCTGGACAATCTGAATAAACGTTTTCACACTTACCTCCATGCAAGCGGCACCCATAGCGGCGCCGTGGGTCCCATGATTTGCAATGGCACGCGGAGCCATCGCGGAAGAGGCCGCGAAATCTCGGCCAGGTTGGTCATCGCCGCCGCGGTGGCAGCCGTTGCTTTCTCAGTCGAAGCCGACGAGCGCTCCATGCTCGCCGCAATCGCCGGAGCCGTCCGCGCAACTTGGCCTAGAGTGGCGCGCGTAGCGCCCAGCGTGGCCGTAAATTGCGCCTGCCAGCACGCCCCGTTACCGTGGCAATCAGTCCAAGGGTCAAGCCGCGCGCCGACGCTGGCGGGCAGCGCGCGATATACCGCCATCAGATTCACCGCTTCACCGGTAACGGGCCGCAGTGCGTTGAGTAGCTCCACGCGCGCCGATTGGATTTCTGCCACCGCCGTGTCCTCAATGCGCCCCGCGTGGGTGTCCACCAGCCGCTCCAGTGAGTCGATGCGCTGCAACGCCTCGCGCCGTGTCGCTTGAACCTCGCCGCGAACGTCGGCCCGTGCCGCGCGGACCTCGCCCACGGCTGCTTCGGCGTGACGGTCGATGATGGCCGGCAGAGTTTGCACGGTAGCGCCGATACCCTGCACCACTCGCGCCGTTTCAAATACCGCCCAAGCACTCACGCACAGCAGCAACAAAAGCGCTACGAGACACGCACAAATGAGGCTACGCAACGTCGACCTCCTCGAACAGTTGCCGCTCGGCACGCCTCCGACGGACTAATCCGGGCAGTTCTTTGCCTGCGGCTTTCGTCCAGCGGCCAAACTCCTCTGCTGCGCCTCGGTAGTCCTCGGCGTTGAGCTTGCGGAGCAATGTCGACCGCTCCAAGGCCCCGAGGCCGACGTTAAACGCGAACGAAACCAGCGCGTCGAACTGGCCCTGTGTCAGCGGCACAGTGACGAGCTGTTGCACCCGCTTTTCGAAATGGCGCAGGTCATTGCGCAGCAGCCGGTCAGCCTCTTCGGCGGTGATCTTCATGCCGCACACCACGTCGGTCCCTGTGTGGCCGTATCCGATAGTCAGTACGCCAGCCGGGCAGTTGTAGGCGTCCAGCTTCAGGCCTTCAAACTGCTTGATTAGCTCCACTGCTGGATTCGATGTGATGTACACCATGTCAGATACTCCTCAGCCCTTCGGCGCTTTTGGCTCTGTCGCGACTGGCCCGTACTCCCGAGCCAACCGCTTGAGTTCCTGCCGCGAGGCTTCGTCTAGCGGCAGGAAATACGGCCCGCCGATTTTGTGGCCGTCGTCAGTGGTTGCGATCACCGCAGCCGTTTTCAGCTTCACCGCTCAACATCCTCGAAGACCCTGACCTCAACGGATTGATGGTCCATGCCGTCAAACGCCACCATCGCCACCAGCCTCCCCCACTGGTCGACGGTCACGCGCGAGTATTTCCACGCGCCGCCCACGTTGACACCCACTAAATCGCCGCGCTTGAGATGCAACAGCACTTGCGTCTGCTTGCCCCGGCCCGCGAAAAACGGTGAGAGCTTGGCGAGTGCGTCGAAGTCAATGCACGCGACCTCCGCGTATTCAACGTACGGATGCGTCGGCTTCGATCCGCAAATCGTTGGATCAGCCGCCAATACGGCGGCCGTCAGAGCCAGTAAAAGCGTCTTCATTTCTTGGCCTCCTCGCGGCGCTCAATGGTCAGCTTCTGCGGGTCAATCGCACACTGCGCGGCGGGCACTCCGGCACGCTCGCAAATGCGCTTCAGCGCCGCTTGCTGCTCCTCTTGGATGCGCTCGGCCTGAATACGGGCAAGAGCGGCACGTAGGCTGAGGTTTTCCAGCGTCAGCCGCTCCTCATTCGTCAGCTTCGCGGGCTGTTTCGGCTCTTCAGCCGCCGCTACTGCCGCGAGGAGTAGCGTGATTGCGATGGTTCGCATAAATCGTTAGCATGTGCCGCCGGTGAGGATTCCGCCGGAGAAAATCAGTGTGCAACTGCCAGTGTCGGCGGCGTTGCGGACGGTGCGAGTGCCCGACCACCCGGCGTTAGCATCAGGAGCGGTTACCGTTCCGGTTATATTGAGGTTCTGGGTAAACGTGGTGGCCCATCTCCTCGTATTGGCACCGTTGTTCCTGGTATTACTGACATCCGGCTGAATCACACCCGCTATTTCAACGGTGTTCAGGTAGGAGTTAGCAAACCGCTTGGATGAAGCCCCGAGGTCAGCGCCTCCGTCCGTGTCGGGGAGCACTGACGTATACGCATTGATCGTTCCTATATGCGCGGCGAGCCATTGTGATGAGCCATTGCCGATGACGTAGAAGGCACTCGACGGCAACAGATCACCGGTTATGTTGCCGTTGATTGTCAGGCCGACAATTGACGCATTTCGGCTGGCGTCGATTACGGTGGTTCCGCTCACCCGGTAGGCCGGAGATCCAGTAGCGTTGAAGGTGGTGGTGGATACAATGCCGTTGAAATTGGCTCCGGCGGTGGTTGTCAGTAGGCCGTTTTCATCTAAAACAAAATGCTCCGTCCCGTTGTGGTCGATCACCCAACGAGATGCAGCGCCACTTGGAGTTGTGCCAGTGGACCATGCGCCAGTCGTTGAGGTATTCCCGGAGACGGTCCAGTACGCCTTCTGATTGATCCCCCTGGATGACCGATCCATGCGAAGCGAGTTACCGCTTGTCACCGACAGTTGAGCGGCAACACTCTGAGCAGCAGTGAAGGTTTGCGCTATATCGATTCCAGCGACCGTGTAGGATGCGTTCTGCGGTGTGAGCACCCGCGTGGTAGCCGTCGTGAATCCATCAACCTCGAAGCGGAGCAGCTTTGTTGCGTCAGCGCTCCCGGAAACAATCGAAGTCGTGTCAGCAACAGGCAGAGATGAGCCACTAGACCACGACAGTACGCCCGCTCCGTTTGTCGTCAGTGCTTGGCCGTTGGTGCCGTCCACCGACGGCAGATCCCACAACAACGACGTACCAACCGACTGGGGCGCGCGAAAACCAACATGCTCCTGCCCATTGGTCCGCCGTTCCTGTAGCCGGATTTCGCCCGTAAGGCTTCCAGCGCTCTGCACGACAGTGAGAGGCGTGGACACCTGCGAAAATGCCACAGCGCCCGCCAGAACGCCAGCGGCGATGATTTTATTGAGTGTCGTCATGGTTAATCGAAGTTCACCGAGTAGGGAGCGCATACAGCCCACCATTTCCCGTCCGACCGGCCCCGGAAATGGAACGCTGTCACCGCGCCGGATTTTGCGGGGATGTTGGTGTCGAAGTCGGTATTGAAGTCTGCGTCAAAGCTGATCGTGTACGGACCAGCGCCCTGCGTGATGTAGACGTACAGCACATCGCCCGCGCTGGGAGTGTACGGGCTCGCAATGGTCGTATTGGCCGCCAGCGTGATTTCAAGCGACGTACTTCCGCCGCCCGTGCCGACGCCGGAGACAGCGCCAGCCGCGCCAATCGTGGATGCGGTTCGGCCTCCGCCGGCAAACGACTTCCAGTAGTCGACCACGCCGATATACCGGGTCGCGTCAATAGCTTTTACGCCGATTCGGAGCCACCGTCCGCCAACGTCGGCGATGGAGACTTCGCGGATTAGGTACGTGCCGCTCGACACGTTGAAATAGCTATTCGCGATGGTCTGAAGCTGGCCCGGCCGCAACGAGTGCGCCGTCGCCTCTACCTGCTGATCTGTCTCATAGCTGATCTCGTTGACGATGCGCTTCCGTTCGGCGATGATTGCGTCGCCATCGGCCAGCGCCTGCGCCTGCCCAATTCCGGGCCGCTCAAACACTCCCTGATAGATTCCACTGTTTCCTTCGGCTGTAGCCGTCGAGGAGATGTCCGCCGAATCGTCGGTGTAAATGACGTTCGCGCCGAACTTGCGGTACGTCACCACTAGTGTGTCCGAGGCCGTCAGCACCGCTTCATCCGGGTCCTGACGGATTGTAGCCGTGCCTTCCTCGTAGTAGTACGCGCGGTCTGATTCGGCCAGCCAAACGGCGAATTCCTTCTTTTCGCCATTGACCGACACGGAAATCATCTGGCCGACCCGATAGGCCAGGGTCCAAGAGGTCGCGCTGCCGTTGCCGGTGAACGTCTCTTCCTCGTAGCCGATCTGGTCCCAGTCAACGCGCATCAGCGCCGCGTTGACTTTGTCCTCCCGAGTGCGGCGAACGGAGAAATTACGGTAATTGCCGCTACTGCTCGACAAGGAAAACGGCGCAGTCGTGAAAGTGCGCGGCTGGAAGTACAGCTCCCGCTCTTCGTCGATCCACCATTGGAACCCGGACACTTCCGCTAGTTGGCTGATCGCCTCCGCAACGCTCGTTTCCTCGTTCCAAAGGATCGTATCGACCACGGCACCTTTGGCGACGTTTGTATCGCCCAGCGGCTCTGACGTGGCCGCGTCGACCAGCAGCGCCTTGACCACGTCGCCCGCGCGGTTCGCGACCAAGACCTGCTCAAGCGTCCCGGCGTCGATGATGTTGACCGCAGCGCCGCCCGACGTGAGCGACAGCTTCAGCGTCGAGGTGCCAGCAGAGACAACGTAATACTCAATGGTTGAATCCAGCCCACCGCAGAGGGCCCCATTGGCGTGCGCTCGCACCTTCACCCGGTCGCCGTTGCTCAGTCCGTGACTGCTGACCGTCGTTAGGGTGTCGGTCGACGGATCGGCAGTAAACAGAAAGTTCCGCGAGTACCGCAGCGGCCGCCCGTTCGCCACATCCCAGCAATAGCGGCGGTCAAGGTACTGCTCCCACGTCACCCCGCGCAGCGCATAACGGCGAAACGTCGGCGCGGCCTCAGTGAGTGACATTTCATTCACTTCATCGACCGAGCCCGCCCATAGTTTCGACGCGCCCTCAAACAACTCGATATCCTGTCCGCACGTCGGGCGAAAGCTGGCGTTAGCCGACTGGACCACGACATCCAACGTCGCCCGGTTGCCGAGAGACGCGGAAACGTTCAGCGTGCCGGGTACGGCTTCCACCGTGGTCCCGCCGATCTTTACGATAGGGTCAGGCATTAGCGAGGGATGACGCCGTACTGCTTCAGTAGGCGGGTGATCTCAGTCAGTGTTTGCTGCGGATTGCCGCCGTTGATGTTGATCGTTACCGTTGCGCCGCCGCCAGCCTCGGCTACGGCCATCTGGCGCGTCTCCATGCGGATCAGCGACTCCCAGATGTTCTTGAGGTTGGGCAGGAATTCGTTGTTCTTTTCGAGGAGGTTCAATAGGTGGATCTGCGAGTAGCGCACTTCCTTCTCGATCAGGTCCAAGGTTTTATTCATTCCGGCCATCTGGAAATTGCCGATGACGCCGCTAACAGCCGAAACGACGCCCGAGACGACGCCAATCGCGCCCATGATGCCGGTGGACGCGGCAGAGCCAGCCGCACTCGCCCCGCCGCCGATGCCGCCCGCAGCCTTTCCAGCAGCAGATGCGCCTCCGCTTGCGGCAGACATTGCCACGCTCGTCCCGCCGCCAAATACCTTCCCGGCTAAACCGCCAACTTCCAACAGCTTTGACGCCAGGTTCTTCAGCGCGCCCTCAATCAGCAGCCGCGTGATGCTCTGCGCCGCCTGCATGGCGACATCGCGGAACATGTCTTTCAACTTCCCGCCCTTGAAAATCACGTCCGTGATCCCGCGCGAAAGGTCGGTAAGCACCGTGGACACTTGGCGCATGGCAACGGATTGCTCTTTGCTTGACCGCTTCGCCGCCGAGGTCATGGCCTCGTACTGCTCTTTGGTCATCATTCCGAGATCGCCAATGTTTTTCGCGGAACGCTTGTACTCCTCGAAATCACCGGGGAACGTGGGCATTTCGGCTTTCGGGATCGACTTGAAATCGACGTTCATCCACGGGATCGCCGGAGCCTCGTCGAGCGCCCGGTTTAACCGGAACTGCTCATCGGCCATACGCGCCGCCGCAATGGCGCCGTCAATCGTGACCGCGCCGTAGACTTTCAGCACATCAGCCGCCGCGCTGATCTTCTGGCGGTACTCGCCCATCACGTCACGCATCCGCTCGTGCAGCAGTTGCATGTCGAGCGACGGCGCTTTCAGTGACTCGTAGGCCTTCGCGTGCTTGTCCACCGCAGCAGCCGCCGACGTGTGCGCCGCATCCGCCGCTGCCGTGGCTTCCGTCGCCGGAGCCATGACGCGCATGTATCCCATGATGGCGTCCGCGCCCTTGCCGAACGCGACAGGAGAGCCCGTGCCAGCCGCCTCATTCAGCCGCTTCAGCGCCTCGGCGGACGTGTCGACCGTATTCTGGCGGCGGTCGTTCAGGAAGTTCAGGAAATAGCCGACAGCCGCGCCAGCGGCGATAGACGCGGTTCCGACAACCGAAATGTTGCCCGCCAGCGTCTTGATGATCGGCCACGCCTTGTTAGCAACGGCGACAAGCGCCGCGCCCTTTTCCGCCAGCGTGCCAAGCGCCACGATGACCAACGGCGCGGCGGTCGCAATCGCCGTCAGCGACACGGCCCAATCCTGCGTCGGCTTCGGCAGCTTCGAGAACGCATCGGCGTATTCCTGCGCCTTCGTGACGGCTGGCACCAGGAACTCGTCGAGCACGCGCTTGGCGATTGGCAGCAGCACCTTTCCAAAGTCCGCAGCGGTCTGGTTCGCGGCTTCGCGCAGGTTTTCCCAGCTAACCTTGAACGTCCCGCCCGCACGCTCGCCCTTGGCAAGTTCATCGACGATGATCTTGATGAACTGCTGAGACGAGATGCCCAATTTCTCGAACGTTTTCGCCGGATCGCCCAGCGCGGCCGCGCCGAACTTTTCCTTGATGATCGCGGCGATCTGCGGAATCCGCTCCACGATAGGATCGAGGTTTTCTTTCGTCACCTTGCCGACCGCGCCAAGCTGCGACAACTGACGAATCACCTCGGCAAACTCGATCTTTCCGCCGCCGACGACGGCGAGAGCGTTCCCAAGTTCGCTCATGATCCGCCGCGATTCACTGGCGGAATTGCCGAGGATTTGCAGCCGGATCGAGCCGCGCACGGCTTCCTCAAGGCCGAGGCCGGGCAGCTTGGCGACCTCTTTCAGCTTGCCCATCTCCTCAGCCGCAAGAGTGGCCGATTTCATCGTCGCGGAAAGGCCCTTCTGCAACGCCTCCATGTCCGTCGCGGCTTTCAGCGCGTAGCCGCCAGCAGCGATAACGGGCGCGGAAAAGCCAAGCGCCAGCGTCTCCCCGGCGGCTGTTACGTCGGCGGAAAACCGTTTGATCTTGCCGGCGGCTCGGTCGACCTTCTTGTCGAAGTCGTCGGTGGTCGCGCCGATGCGGACGAGGAGGTTGGAGAGGATGGGCATGGGGAAGGTTTAGCGGCGGGAGTGGGTGCGGGACTGGGCTTCTGCGGCCTTGCGGGCCTTTTCTTCCTCAGCGGCTTTGATGGATAGGTAGGCGGCCCATTCGGTGAGTTCAGACGAGGACATCCGCTGAACCATCTCACCTACAGGCATGTGCAGGATCTCGGCGAGGGCGAAGAGAAATCGCCGCTCGCCCGTTAGTTTTTTTCCGCTTCGGCGGCGGCCCTGTCGGTCAGGCCGGAAAGCTCGCAAATCTCCGTCGCGAGGCGGTCGATGACGGCCCCGGATTTCTTCAGTAATGCATCCTGATGCGCGGGCTCAAACGCTGCTGCTCCCGTGGCCGGGTCGAAGGCGCACGAGATGATGAGCCGCACGAGGGCTTGCGCGGGGATTTTCTTCGCGTCCTCGCCGAACTTCACACGCTGCGAGGCGTCCATCTCGCGCAGGCCGATCTCGATCCCCCACTCGGGGACAGCGACCGTCTTGGTCTTCAGTTCGACCGAAAGAACTCGGTCAGCGATAGAAAGCATTACTCGGTTTCCTTTTCCGGCAGTGATTCCACTGCCATCGGGTTAGCCAGGGTCAGCGTGATTTCGCCCCCTTGGTGGATCTGGTAAGCGCTCGCAATGTCCAGCGCCTCCCCGTTTCGCGTCGCTGATTTCACCCACTCGGCGGGGATGCGGTATTCGTTGGTTTGCCGATCAAATCGCATAGTTAGGCCGCCACATAGTCGAGCTGGCCGTGAACGGAAAAGCTCGCACTTTCACGGATCAGGGCATTGTTGCCGGTTACGATTCCAGCGCTGGAACACTGCGCCGCGCAAAGGTAGCGCGATCCGCCGCTGACATTCAGATACAGCGCCAGGACGTAATACGAACCGATTGTCGTGGGAAAGTACGAGTCGTCATACAGCCGCTCAAACGTGATCGACGCATCCGACATGACTGGCGTCTGCTCCTTCCACGCATCTCCGAACGTATGCGACTCCTCAAGCAGCGTCTGAACGTCGAGCGACCACTGGACGCCCTGCGCGGCCTGCGAAAGCGTGAGAAACTGACCCGTTACGGTCACCGCCCCGGCTGGCGCGTATCCGTTCGTGAAGATGATTTTTCCATTCCCAAACGCCACTCGGTAATTTGCCGGGTTCACCGTGGTGACCCCGTCCAAAACCGTCAGTGAGGCGTTCGGATTGATCGCTCGACGGGCGGCGAGAGTGATCTGGTGCACCCCGCCGCCCAGTGAAGTCGTCGCCTGTCCGGTCATGACTGTTCCGGTGCCCGAGGCGACGTATAAATCGGCCAATCGGCCAACCATTACAGCCATGTTTCCCCCTTAGGTGTAGGACAGCGCCCCGGTGCCGGTGATCGTGTAGTTCACCGTAATCAGGCCATTTTCGGGCGCGGTCAGCGAAGCTTGCACGAACGCACTGCCGCTGTAATAGTTCGTCCCGTTGATGTAGAAACGCCCGGTTACGGTCGTGCCGCCGAGGAAGGCGGTCTGGAGCGCGCCGTGGCCGTTCGTGTCGCTGCTGTCGAAGCGACCCGATGCGGTACCGCTCCACTCGCGGATCGTCGCGGAGCGCTCCTTCCAGGTGTCTCCGAAGGCCTGCGTTTCCTCAAGCCCGGTCGAAACGTCCAAGGTCCAATTGTCGATTTCCGCGACAATATTGGTGGTCAGCCGGAAAGACCCGGCGTTTCCTGCCATTACGGCCATAGTGCCCCCTTCTGCCTCACGGCAGTAGTGCTATTCGTTGGTGGCCGAACATCTCACGACGTGCGGCCGGCACCCACGCTCTATAAGTCGTGGATGATGTCAAATTCCAGGACGACGGTATACAGCTTCTTATCCGTCTCTAAGTCGTCCTCAAACTCATTGCGCCGCCCGTTTAGGTGCGTGCTGCGAACCGTCAGGGAACCCGCTGCGGTCGTAATTGCGGAGGCGGCGTTGATCGTGTTTGCGTACACCGCGTCGGCAAGATCCTCAGCGGCTTTGACGTTTCCCTGCGCCATGCAGTAGACCGCTACAGGCCGGCGCGTTGCGGTCGGCGCGGTAGATCCAATCGAGTGGAATGGAACCGAGTCGATGACCTCAACAACAATCGCCGGGTACGCCGTAGCGCGGCCTTGGTCGGCGTGCATGTCATACACTCGCGTGCCGACTAGTGAGGTAATCGCCGTCACCGTCTGCCAGTATTTGTAGAGCGCCTGATAGATTCTCATGCGGTTTTCGCGAGCAAGTCGAACGCGGCCTTTACCTTACTTTCGAGCAGCCGTTTAACAGCGTTGCGCTGCTGCTTGATGGCGTTGCGGAAGAACGGAATCTCGCGGCTGCCCGGGTGCATTACCTTGCGGGCGAACCGGCGGAATCGGTTGCCGAACACCATCACCTTTTTGTTTTTGGCAACGATGGCGTGCGGCTTCGTGCCGAACTCGACCAGGTGCGCGTGCGGCGCACGGCCCTTGAGAGCGTAGGCATACGCTTGGAGGAAGTTCTTGAACTTGCGGCCAGGAGATGCCAGCAGTGACGCCTTGAGGCCTCCAGGAGCAATCATTCGGCCCTTGTAGTACGTCGAGTATGGCGCGGTCGGTGCGTTCGTTCTGGCGGCGTTTCTGATGAGTTCCGCGCCGTCGAGAAGCGCCTGCTGTACGTCCTTGCCTTGCGCCGTGTGCTTCAGCTTTTCCAGTTGGCCGGCGAGGTCTTCCAGTCCTTCGATTTTGATGTTGAAGCCGCGCGCCATTAAGGAATTGCCTCAGAGCACTGCAACGTCAGCATCTCCGTCCGCTCGTCTGGATTCAGCACTGCGCGGATGTTGAAGTACCTCGCCGCGCCCGTCTTGGGGTCGTTAAACAGTACGCGCATGTCATGAGTGATCCCGGTTTTCCAGCGAAGAATGATCGTGTGCGAAAGGTCGGCCCACGTCTGCTTCGCCTGAAAAAACTCGCGCCCGTTGCCCGTCTCGATCGAGGCCCACGCCTCGTGATACAGCGACCAGGCCTCGGTGCGGTCGCCGTTGGAGTCTACCGTAACCGCTTTTTGCTGCACGGCGATCAGGTGCCGCAATTCACCGGCTCTCACGGGTACAGTCTCCAGTTCGCCACGAGCGCGTCGAAGCCCATTTGCAGCAGTTTCGATTCCACTGCGGCGGAATCACCGACAATCACCGATTCCCGGTTCTCATACAGGTGACTGGCCATCAGCAGAACAGCAGCCCGCAGATCCTCCGGCACGGCCGACGCCGTGGTCCACCCGCACACGAATTGAATTTCGATGGGGTCGAGGACGCGCAGCGTAGCCGAGGGCCACGATTTTCCGTAAGACAGCGCCAACACGCCAGGGTCGCGGGCGGTTGAGATTTCCCACTCGTCCGCGCTCCAGGTCGTTTGAGTGCCAGCCGTGTCCGTATACTTCACATGCGTGACACTCGACAGCTTGCCGAACGGCAGATACATACGATCACCTAGTGGCCAGTCGTCGAGGAACCACTTCCACGTCTGCGAAACGAGCTTCCGGTCGGTCACCTTTTCCACGAACGCCTGCGCGGCCCGGACATACGGCTGGTATTGTGCCAGCGGTTGCCCGAGCGCACGCGCGTGCCGCTCCATTTCCGCGTCGGTTGGCGCGTACTCGGTCGGAGCGGTCACGAGTTGATAGGCGTATGTGGGCATGGGTTAGTCGATCACGGAGTTGGTCGCGGAACCGCCGAAGCGCGGCTGTACGAGGGCGATGGCGATGCCTCCGAGTACCGGCGAATCGACGACTTCGACGGCCTTCAGGCGCACGTACTTGTAGCCAGCATCGGCGAGCTCCTGCGCGTCGACCATGACGGCATACATCTGCGAGCTGCCAGCCGTGGTAGCGAAACCAGCGGAGGTAGCGGCGGTCATCGAACCCTGCGTGTCGTTCGAAGTGATGGCCTTGTAGTAGAACGGAACCGCCGTCGAGTTGGTCGGCGTGACATCGCTACAGGCTTCGACCGTGATCGTCGAGGTGCCGGTCGCGCCGACGCCCTTGTAGATCAAGAAGAGGGCGGCACCGTGCGCGGAAACATCGACGATATCCGTGGCAACCGTCCCGGCGAACGCATCCGCCACCGGGTCGATGCCCTTGACGAAATGCATGTTTTGCAGATCTTCGTAACGAGGCATAGAGTAAATTCCTTTCAGGAGTTGCGCGGGAGGTTGTTAGCCTCCCGCCCGGTGGAAGTTGTTAGGCGCGAGCGGCGGCCGTCACGAACGGCGACAGCGTCGAGGAGCCCTTGAACGGGGTGATCGGCTTCTTGATGACGCTCTGACCGTTCAGGTCATAGCCCCACTTGAAGGTCATCTCGTCGTAGATAAACCGGACGTGCATCGACTGCGCCGCACGGAGCCCGCCCTGCGTGATGACGGCGTACTTCGACAGATTCGCGAGAACCACGTCGCCCGCATCGCCCAGCGTTTCGGCCTGCTCGACGATCACGACCGGGTAGCCGAACAGCGTGCCGTAGTACGGCGACCCGGAGGCGTTGTTGTTCGGCAGGAAGACCGGCTGCTGGCCGACGGTCATCAGCGGCAACTGGCCGATACAATCGCGGTTGAGCAGCCACGCGATGTTGTCGCCGGGGTCGGCGTAGAGGCGGGAGAGCATCGAAGTCGCGTTTTCGATTACGAACGTGTCCGCCGTCTGCCCCGACTTCTTCGCGACCTGCACGAGCAGCGAAGCGCCCTCGAAACTCTGCGTGGAAAAGCCGAGCGGCTGGCCGACGCCGGTTCCGCGCCAGATCGCATCGTCGATCTTGAACGCCATTTCCGAGGCGAAAGCGTTCTGGAAGATCGTTTCCATCGCGGGCGCGTTGCGCAGGAGCCGTTCGGTCGCGTAGGCGAGGCCCTTGATCGTCTCCAGCCGCATTTCGTGGCGGGCGATCTTCGGCTTCTTCGCGGTCACGGAATCCGCTTCCGACGCCCAGTAGCACTGAACGCCGCCCCACCGCGAACCTTCCGCGCGGGAGGTTTCGTCAATGTACGGCAGTTCGACGCTGTCGTTGCCTTCGCCGACCGGGATCTCGAAGCACAGCGGGAAAATCTTCGCCTGCTCGCGAGCCCGCGTCAACAGGGCCGTCGAAAACTGCGTGCCGATGGCGAAACCGCCGTCAGCCGGAACCGTGGCGGAAGCGCCCGTGGCGGCGAGGTTGGTTTCGAACAGGCGCTTGTCCACCTGTCCGCCGAGGCCGTGAAACGCGCCGGCCGGCGACTGCGCGTAGGCGATGGCCGCGAGCTGTTCGCCAAAGCTGGCAAACGGGCGCTTCGCCTCGTTGTCGCTGATGACGCGGGCGGCGCTGCGAGCGTTTTCCTTGGCCTTCGCTTCCATCTTCTCGATGGCGGCGAGTTCGGCCTTGACGCCGTTCAGTTCGGTTTCCTTGGCGTCAACCGAAGCCAGGTGCGCGACGGCGTCGGGCGCGGCCTCAGCCGCAGCCAGCAGCGCGTCGTATTCGGACGTGAGAGCGGTAACCCGCTCAAGCAGTTGCTTCTTCTTCATAGTGGCTCCTTCCGCGCTGGTCGGCTATGATTCGCGCGGATTTGTTCAAGTTCAGCGACCAAGGACACGCCAGCGGCGGGCTTTGAGGGCCAGCATCTGACGCGCTTTCAGTTCGCCTTCATCCGCCGTCGTGGGCGAGCCACTGGGAGCGGAAAATTTGATTGCACGCAGCTTTTCCAAGCGAGGATCGGCTGCTAAAAACCGGGCTCCGGCGTCCGCGCCAAACGGAACAACGGAGATTTCGTAGGGCGTCCAATTCGACGCCATGTAGTGCTTTCGCCCGTTCTTTTTGTTTTCTTCAACGAGCGTCAGCTTGCCAATCTTGACGCCCATGGACACGTCGCGAATCGACCCGTCCACGATGCGCTGCCAGATCGGCTCGATATCTTCCGCCTCGGTAAACCGAAGCGTGGCGACATACCCGATATCGGCGCGGCGCGGGTTTTCTACCGAACCGAGCACGTCGAGCGCCGAGTATTGGGAATGGCCGTTCAGCACGCGGCCACGCGCCTGCAATTCGGACAGGTCGGCGGATTCCATGTCGAACGACAGATCGTAGGATTCCCCGGTCCACCAGTCCGTGCGGCTGACCTTCGCGCCCGTGTAGAACACCACGTCGCGGACACGGTTTTCTTTTTCCTCCGGCGCGGACATCGCAGCCAGAAGGAAGTTCGGCGCTTGCTGAATCGCTTCGAGTTGTTCAATCATTTCGCCACCCCTTGCTGCTGCTGTTGGCCGGCCATCTGAACCGGAATCATCGCGCCCTGCACCATGTACACTTCGCCGCCGTCGTAGTCGTTTAGGTTCTCAGCGCGGCGGATCTCGTTAGCGTTGATCGCGCCAATGTTGCGCATGGCCGAGTAGTAGGCGGCACGCGCCGCTGAGTCGCCACGCATCAGCCCGTTCAAGTTGAACTCGATGTACCGCAGCGAGCTTTCGCGCGGCCCGAGCAACTGAAGGTTGCAGCGCTTTTCGATGCGCGTGCATTCGGGCCGGATCGTGTCCGTCACCCACTCGATGCCCTGGTGTTCGATGTTGTTGTTGGTCGAGCGGTCCAGCTCCCCGATCTTGTGCGGTGGGACACCGTAGGCGCGTGCGATGTCCGTGTTTTGGAACTTCCGCAGTTCCAAAAATTGCATGTCCGCGTGGGAGATCGGCAGCGTCTCGATCTTCATTCCCTCTTCGAGAATGCCGAGTTTGCCGGCGTTGCGGACGCCACCAAAACGCTCCATCATCCACTTGAGGATCTTGTCCTTTGTCTCGCTCGTCAGCCGCTGCGGGTGGCTGATATACGCTTTCGGCGCGGCGTCGTTTTGGAAATACTTCACCGCGTAGTTTTCCGCCGAGTCCGTCAGTTGCAGCGTCGAGCGCATGTAGGACAGCGGATTCATACCCTTCATCCGCTTCACGCCGTCGTAGCCAAGTCCAGGGATGTGCAGGATCTCGTCGGCCAAAAACGTTCTCCGGTCGGGACCGTACACGAACACCTTCAGCCCGGTTTCCTTGTCCCGCTGGACCTGCATCTGCTCAGGGTCGAGCGGCACCAGCTTGGAAACCTCGTCGCGCCCGTTCAGGAAAATCTGCGAGTAGTGGTTGCCGTCCGTGCAGAGGTTCTGCTCGACGGTCTGCCAAAACTCAAACGCGCTCATGTCGTCGTTCGGCGACTGGTGCAGCAGATAGTAAAGCGGGTGGTTATAATCGACCTCCCGGCCCTGTTCCGTGCGCCGGAACACCTGGCACGGCAGCGAGGCGATGGTTTCCGACCGCAAGCGCACGCAGGCCTTCACCGTGCCGATGCGAAGTGCTGTGTCAGATGCATCGAACGCCGACAAAAAGCTGCCCCACGGCACGTTCGGCGGGTTGTACCAAAAGTCGTCGTCGGGCGGAGGAGTTGCGCCAAGCTTGACCAGTAATTTGCCAAAGCTATTCATCAGGTGCGCCCCTCGTCTCCCAAATGCTCTTGAACTCTTTTTCGCGGACAGCTACGGCCAAAAACAGCGAGACCGGCCCGTCGATCTTCGCGTCGTGGCGTTCTTTCGTCGGATAAAACAGATCGCCCCGGTTGATGTGCGCGACGACGTTTGAAACCATCCACGTCATCGCCGGATTTCGGTCATGCTGAACCGCGCCCGAAAGCACCATCGCCTCGGTGTGCTTCATCGGTTCCGACAGGTTCGCCGCCGTACAGCGGACCTCAACCATCGGAAACCCGCGATTCTGCATGTTCTGCGGGATTACCCGGTCGAAACCGGGGTCGTATCCAATCGCCGTAGGGCGATATTCCCGCGCAAGTTCTTCGATCTCAAACTGGACTCGCTCGTGGTCGAGAACGTTGCCATCCGTTGCGATGATGTGGCCGTTTTCAGCCCAGCCGGCATACTGCGAGTTGTCGGATTCCGTGATCTGATCTTCCGGTATCCAGTGGCGCGTGAACAGCCTGTATTGACCGTCCCGCGTAAACAAAACCGACAGGCACGCGAAGTCGGTCTTGCTGGCTAAGTCGATCCCAAATGTACAGGACCAGCCACGGTAATCCTCGATTTCAATGTCCCGGCCGGCCCGCTCCCAGGCCAGCATGTCCATCCATGCGCTGTCTGCGTTTACCCAAACGTTCTGACGCTTCGTGAGGAAGTTCGGCTGTGCGCTGGCAACGTGCGCGGCCTTCTTCGCTTGCCGCCGTAGGTCGTCGAGGTAGACCGATACACCCAGGTTGGGGTTAGCCTTCAGCCAAACGCTTTCATCCTGCCAGTCATCGCCGTCGTCGAGCGTGTAAATCAGCCCAAAGAACGTGTCGTCCTCGACCGCATCGCCTTCGACCTTGTACCCGAGCCCGTCGTGCCGGTGCAGCGTGCTGTTTAGCACCCGGCAGAGGTAGCCGCGAATTTCGTAACAGATACCGGCGCGGTTAGAACCAGCGGTGGTAATCGCTGCAATGAGCGGCTGGGAACGCGCGCCGGTCGCTGTTTCCATCACGTCCCACACGTCCCGGGTACGGTGCGCGTGCAGTTCGTCGATGATCGCCCCGTGCGGGTTCAAACCGTCGAGGGTGTTGGCTTCGGCGGAAAGTGCCTTGAGGAAGCTGTCAGTGGACTCGACCGCAATCGAGTCTTTCCAGATTTGGACGCCGAACCGGGAGCAGAACTCCGGCTCGAGCTTTGCCATCTGGCGGGCGGCGGCGAATACGATCCGCGCTTGGTCCCGAGTTGTCGCCGCGCTGTAGATTTCCGCGCCGCTCTCGCCGTCGCAGGCGAGGAGGTACAGCGCGATCACCGACAGCAGCGTAGATTTGGCGTTCTTTCGCGCTACTTCGAGGTATACGGTGCGAAACCGTCGCTTGCCATCCTCAACCCTCAGCCAGCCAAAAATGCAGCACAGGGCGAAGATCTGCCACGGCTCCAGCTTGATCTTCTCGCGCCGTCTGGCCCACTCGCCTTTTGTGTGGCGCATCGCTTCCGCGAACATGCAGACGTGTTCGGCTGCGGCTTCATCGTAGCGGTAGGCGGTAGCGCCAGCCAGGTCGTCCAGGTGGCGTCGGCACGCAGCCTTTACCCACCTGCAGGCGGTGATTTCGCCCGATAGAACATCTTCAGCGTACTGCTTGGCTCGCGCGGAGTAGGTCAGCGACTTGCGATCTTGTCCCACACGGATTCGGGTTTCTTTTCAGCGGGCATCGACACACGCGCCTGACTGGCCGGGGTAAAGCCCAGTTGCATACACAGCGAATGGAAGCTCTGCCGGTCGCTCGCCTTCATGACCTCAACGCCTTTCGCGTCTAGCACGAAGCGGTGGTACAGCAGGCAGTAGTGCTCAAACGAGGTCCGATGGTTGGCCCGCAGCAGCTGGCCGATGATCGGATGCTCGGCGCAGCGGTGCCACTCGGCCATCGCGTATTCCGGCAACCATTCGGGCGGCTGGCCAACGCCCTCCTCGACCTCCGGTTCAGCCCCGCGATTCCGCAGCCGCTGCGGGTTTTTCTTGCCGGTGCCCGTCAGGACGTGCAGCTTCGTTGGCTTCGGTGGGCGTCCCATATGTTCAAAATCCAGACAATTTGACCCAAAAGTGTATTAGAAAAACTGATACTAAATTGAAAACGCGCCGCTTAACGTTGCTTTATCAGGTTAGCTTATGGGTATCGTGGCGCGGTGCGCGTGGC
>JBDKSR010000336.1:0-11209 GCA_039680545.1 Bryobacteraceae bacterium
GCAGTTTTGGCCGTAATCGGATGGATTAGAGAGGTAAAGATGGCATATTCGAACAAGGTTCTGGACCACTACAGCAATCCTCGTAACGTCGGTTCGCTCGATAAGAACGATCCGAATGTCGGGACGGGGATGGTGGGTGCAGCCGCCTGTGGCGACGTGATGAAACTGCAGCTCAAGGTGAACCCGGAGACGGGAGTCATCGAGGATGCAAAGTTCAAGACGTTCGGCTGCGGCAGCGCCATCGCCAGTTCTTCGCTCGCCACGGAGTGGGTGAAGGGTAGAACCGTGGACCAGGCCCTTGACATACGTAACACGGACATCGTGAACGAGTTGAGTCTGCCCCCCGTGAAGATTCATTGTTCCGTGCTTGCCGAGGACGCGATACGGGCTGCGATCGACGACTATAAGAGGAAGCAGGAAGCCCAGCCGGTGAAGCTGCCGGCTGCGTCGTAATGCTTTTCAAGGAGGTCTCTTAAGCAAATGATTCAGGTGACGCCAAAGGCCATCGAGAAGATCCGCCAGGCTTTCGCAAGGCATGGCATGGCGGGCGAAGGCGGGCTGCGGCTGGGTGTTCAGGGCGGTGGCTGCTCGGGACTGAGCTATCTGTTCCGGTTTGAGCCGAAGGCGCGTGCAAACGACAACGTGTACGAGTTTGACGGCGTGCGCGTGTTTGTTGACCCCAAGAGCCTCGTCTATCTGAAGGGCGCGACGCTGGACTATCAGGAGTCGCTCCTCCGCTCTGGATTCGTGTTTAATAATCCGAACGCCGAGAAAAGCTGCGGCTGCGGCACATCCTTCTCTGCCTAATGGACAACATAGACAATTGCTGGAAATGCGGGAAGCCATCCCTGGAGTCTCTTTTTTGCCGGTTCTGCGATTCGCTTCAGGCCCCTGCCTCGGATTACTACAAGTTTCTTGGCCTGGAACGGTGCTTGAGCCTCGATCCCGCCGATCTGCAGAAGCGGTTCTATAGTCTGAGCCGGCTGGTTCATCCCGACCGGTTCCAGCGCAGTTCGCCGAACGAACAGCGTTTTTCACTGGAAGCGACCGCCCTGCTAAACGATGCCTACCGAACGCTCCGCGATCCCGTCGCGCGTGCGGAATATTTCCTTAAAGAAGAAGGACTTGCCAAGGAAGATCACAGGAATAATGTCCCTCCAGAGCTTCTTGAGGAAGTCTTCGAACTGAACGAGACACTCGATGAACTCCGTGGCGGCGATCCTTCGGTTCGGCCGCGCCTGGAAGCTGCCCGTAACCGGTTTAAGTCCTTACGAACCGAGATCGACGGCGAACTCGAAGGGCTCTTCCAGGAGTTTGACGCGAAACATGATCGCAGTGTGCTGACGCGCATTCGCGCCGTCCTGAACCGCCGCCGTTACATTGAAAACCTGCTCACCGGAGTGGAGAGGGAGTTGATGAATTAGGTCATGGCCGACGACGTTTTCCAAATTGATTTCAGTGGCAGCGAGCGGCCCCTCGTGGTGGGTATCGACCTGGGCACTACCAACAGTCTCGTGGCATTCATGGACCTGACCGGCCCGGAGGTGATCGCGGGACCGGACGGAGATCGCCTCGTGCCGAGCGTGGTTGCTTATAGCCGGTCCGGGGATATCCTCGTTGGTCGGCCCGCGCGCGAGCTTCTCACGTCGGAGCCCGAAAGGACCGTCTACTCGGTGAAGCGACTGATGGGAAGAGGCGTTGCCGACGTGGCGGACGAGCTTAAGCTGTTCCCGTTCCGTATCGCGGAGGGAAGCGAGTCGGTCATCAAGCTGCAACTTGGGGAACGGACGGCCACCCCGCCGGAAGTCTCCGCACTGATCCTCCGGCGCTTGAAGCAGAACGCCGAAACCGCGCTTGGCGAAACAGTCAGGAAGGCCGTAATCACCGTTCCGGCATACTTTAACGACGCCCAACGGCAGGCTACGAAGGATGCGGGTCGCATCGCCGGGCTTGAGGTGCTGCGGTTGGTCAACGAGCCGACTGCCGCCGCACTCGCCTATGGACTCGACAAGCGGAAAGAAGGCGTTGTTGCCGTGTACGACCTGGGCGGCGGGACCTTCGACATTTCGATTCTGCGCCTGCACGAAGGTATCTTCGAAGTGCTTGCAACAAATGGAGATACGCACCTGGGTGGCGACGATATCGACAACCTCCTGCTGCGCATCGCTCTTGAAGATGTGCAGTCGGAGTGGGGCGAGGATCTCTCGGACGACGCGGCCGCGGTTCAGACGCTGCGACTGGCAGTGATCGAGGCCAAAGAGCGGCTGTCGTTCGTTCCCTTCACGAACATCGAATCTGAATACAAGGGAAAGAAGTACCAGCGCGAAATCACGCGAGAACTGTTCGAGAAACTGATCAAGCCGGTGGTTGACCGTACACTTGGCCCCTGCCGCAATTGCATCCACGATGCCGGGGTTACGGTGGACCAAATCGACGAGGTCGTGCTAGTCGGAGGTTCGACGCGTATCCCCTTGGTACGCAAGGCAGTAGAAGCACTATTTAAAGCCAAGCCGCATACCGAACTCAACCCGGATGAAGTCGTGGCCCTGGGCGCCGCAGTCCAGGCGGGTATTCTCGCGGGCAGCGTCGAGAACCAGTTGCTCCTCGACGTGACGCCGCTTTCGTTGGGGATTGAGACGATGGGCGGAGTGGTGAGTAAGCTCATCCACCGCAACTCGACAATTCCGGCCAGCGCCACCGAGGTCTTTACAACAGCCGTCGACGGACAGCGGAACGTGCTGATCCACGTCGTTCAGGGCGAGCGTGAAATGGCACGGGACTGCCGCAGCCTGGCGCGTTTCGACCTGAAGGACCTCGATCCCCTGCCCGCGGGCATGACGCGGGTTGAGGTCCGCTTCCTGATCGACGCTAACGGCATCCTGAGCGTGACCGCACGCGACATGCGTACCGGCAAAGAGCAGAGCGTCGAGGTGAAACCGTCTTACGGGCTGACCGACGGGCAAGTAGACGCGATGGTCCTCGAGTCCGAACAGATGGCCGAGTCGGACTTCAAGGAGCGGCAAGTGCGCGAGGCGAGAGTCGAGGCCGACACGATCCTTGCCGCGCTGGAAAAGGCCAGGCAGGGCGACACATGGACCGAGCTAAGTGATGAGGAGAGGCAGCAGATCGACGCCGCGATGAACCAGTTGCTGCTCGTTTACCATTCGGACGACCACCTGCTTATCCGCTCCCAGGTTGAGAAGCTCAACCAGGTGACCATGAGGCTCGCGGAACTCATGATGAACACCGCGGTCCGCAGCGCGTTGAAAGGAACGAAGATCTGATGGCAAGCCTCACCTGGGACGATGCCGAGGGTCTGGGACTCGCGCTGTACGAAAAATACCCCTCTGTGAACCCCCTAAAGGTGCGGTTCACCGACCTTCACAAGTGGATCACAGAGCTTCCGGGTTTCGCAGATTCACCGGAAGCCACCTCCGAGGGCAAGCTGGAAGCGATTCAGATGGCCTGGTACGAGGAGTGGCAGGACAACCAGTAACAGCCCCTCTTTCACTTCCCTTCCTGCAGTCGTCGGCCTTTTGATGCGTTGTGCCCAGTTTAGACCGGGGCACCGGAGCAGGTGGGCGACCTGTTCATGAGCCTGATCCATACCTGCCAGCTCTGCGATGCCAACTCGTTCGAGTACCTGATCGAGCTGCAACACCACGCCATCGAACTGGCGGCGAATCCCGCCAGTTGGATGCATTGGAACTATCGCAACACGCTGGCGCAAGCGCCACCTGTGACGTAATATCATGAATCCTTCCTGGCCGAGAAGGATCGACTCCGGCCACGATTGAATGACGATTCGAAATGGCCGGAGGACCGGTCTCTGGTAAAGCCTAATTCACCAGGGTTTTTGGTCAGCCTGGCGTGCTGGAGCGCCAGCGAAGCCATCTCTGGTCTAAGATTAGGGATAGGAGAGTCCTTTGTCGAAGTATCGCAATCCGACGTGGAAGGATTGGAGAACGACGTGGCTTTTGATCGCGGTTTTCACTGCCGCGATTGTGATCGCCGGGATCCTTATCGCTAGCAGACATCCTGTGGGGTTTGTACTGCTCGCTTGCGCTCTGCTTCTGGCGCTCGTTCGCTGGCACGCGGCAAACTTCGCATACCGCTGCGCCGCCTGCGGGAATGAGTTCGAAATCTCAACATTCAAAGACCTCATCAGTCCTCACACGCCCACGACGAAGTATCTCCGGTGCCCAAAATGCACGGAAGGGACTTGGGCGAGCGTTCTCAAAAAAGCATAACCGATCCAGTCGCGTAGAAACATCCACATCGTCTTCCGATGCCAGAATCTGAACCGTTCATTCTCTCATGTATGGCGGCGACGCATGCTTGCCGAAAGGACACACCTTATCGAACTGCAACGGCGCGTCTGGGAACTGGCGGCCAGCCAAGCGGAGTGGATGCCGTGGAATTGCCGGCTGACGCTTGCTGGCACCGGAATGTGTCTTATTGACAAGGACTAGTTTCTACCATAAACTACATTACATGAAGGACGCTTCTACAAGGCCGATGGCTTCCTTTGGGCGGCGAGCTGCCTCCTACTGGTTTGTCGATGGTCTCCCGCAGGCTGTATTCGGGTTGGCGCTCCTCGTCTCGGGTGCAATGGAACTCTTGTGGCGCATGTATGCGCCTCACCCAAAGGCCGGGCACTACCTGGCCGTGGGAACGGGGTTTTTCCTCTACTTCTACATCGGAACCCGCATCCTCGACCTTCTGAAATCGCGCGTAACATATCCGCGCACCGGGTACGTGCAGCCACCGGAGGAAACACAGCGCCTAATTGGCGAACCCTTGACGACGCTATCTTTGCGACCTGTCCCGCAGCCGAAGGAAAACGTGACGTCGTTCGGGTGGCGGACGGTGATTGTGATCTACTTCTTCCTTGTCACTCCTTGGGACGGGTCGCCACGTTGGTTCGTGCCTGTTCTTATGGCCGCGATTGCAGCCACCCTGTACGCGCTGAACCGGGTCTCCGAGCACCCCTATCGATGGTGGTCCACGCTGGTTCTGGGGCTCACGGGACTGGTGTCTCTGTTGGCGGATGTTCCACCGCTCCTTCAGCCGTTGTTGCCGCTTCTGCTGGTTGGCCTATGGCTGGTGGGGCAAGGGGGGTGGACATTGATCAACTACCTGCGGCAGAACCCGCAGCCACGGATTTCGGAAGGCGTTCGGGCATGACCCAGGGAATCCAGGAAATCTCCCAACTGGATCGCCTCATCCATGAACCGGCCCGTTTGACGATCATGATGATCCTCGGCGGGGTTGGCGAAGCGGACTTCCTCTACCTGCAGCGCGAAGGTGGATTCACGCAAGGGAACTTATCAGGCCATCTGGCCAGATTGGAGGAGGCCGGGTACGTGGAGATAGAGAAGAAGTTCAAGGGCAAAGTTCCGCTGACCGTGTGCCGCCTAACGGAGAAGGGCAAAGCTGCTTTTTCCGGATACTCGAAGAGCATGCTGAGGATTCTGCAATCAAACGGCTCGTCCGTCTAGTCCGTGGTAGCACTCACTTCCATCCATCTGTGTACGTGCCGATACCACGGCGGCTACTTTAATAAGGATGAAATCATCACCATTATCTTTTATCTTTCCGCAGCCGCTAACTGAAAATCGCGGTACAGAACCGGTACAGAAGCAGAACAGCTAGCGCTAGTATTGTGTCCGCATGGCCGCAGGTACGCTTGCTGAAAACTCACACCTTTTCATGCGTTGTGCCCAGTTTAGACCGGGGCACCGGCTGAAAGATCAATGATGCCCGTGATATACTGAGGAAGTTTGCTGCGAGTCCTTTGCCCGGTAACACGGGCGGCCCAAAGGAAATCATAAACGAATGCCGAAGCTTAAGACACACAGAGGTGCGGCAAAGCGGTTCAAGAAGACGGGAACGGGCAAGATCGTCCGGCATCATGCATTTTCCCGCCACATTCTGACCTCGAAGTCGCGCACCCGGAAGCGCAGGCTTGGGAAGAGCGCGGTCATCGACGAAGCCGACCAAGCGAAGCTCAGCCACATGCTTCCCAACTAGATTTTTCCGGCGAGTGCGGCCGGAGCGCACGGCACGTGCCCGTTCCGCCTCGCCATGTAGCCCCGAAAGGAGACAAACGTGCCTAGAGTTAAAAGAAGTACAACGCGCCGTGCGTCACGCAAAAAGACCCTCGAGCGCGCATCCGGATTTTTCCTCACGAAGAGCAAGCTGTACCGTTCCGCTCAGGAAGCGGTGGAAAAAGCCCAGCGCTATGCATACGTAGGCCGCAAACGGCGCAAACGGGACTTCCGAGCCCTCTTTATCACGCGAATCGGCGCTGCCGCCCGTCAGGTGGGAATGTCTTACAGCACATTCATATCGGGCCTGAAGAAGGCGGGCATCGACCTGAACCGGAAGGTGCTGGCGGACATCGCCGCAACCGACGAAGCCGGGTTCCAGCAATTGGCGAATAAGGCCAAAACGGCGCTCGCAAAGGCGAAGTAATGGATCTCCTGCGCGAAGAAGAGACCGACGCTCTTGCCAGTTTGGAGGAGCGCATCCTCAAGGCTGCGGAACTGGTAAACACGCTGCGTCAAGAGCGTGACGCCGCAGTCCAGGAAAAGTCGAAGGTTCTTTCCGAGCGGGACGCGCTGTTGAGTGAGATGGAAAGCCTTCGAGCGGAACGCAAGCAAGTCCGAAGCCGAATCGAGAAGTTGCTCGGGCAGATGGACTTGCTCAACGCCGGTTAAACGGGCGGTGGCTCGGGCCTCCGCTCGACTTCCCCGGAGGAGTGATGGACTCCGAACAGGCCGAGAAGAAATCCGTCCGCGTCACAATTTTTAATCAGCCGTACACGCTTCGTGCTTCGGGCGATCCCAAAGAGGTCGTGGACCTGGCACGGAGCGTGGACGAGTTGATGAGTTCAATCGCCTCCCACGCTGGAACCACAGAACCTGGTCGCGTCGCCGTACTCGCGTGCCTGCACCTCGCGGACAGACTGAGTAACGTCGAACGCGAACTCAAAGGACTTCGTGAACAGATCGAGAAGAAGAGCGAGCGTTTCTCTTCCCTTCTCGATCAGGTGATCGAAGGCCCCAAGGAGTAGTCCCCCTCCGGCCCCACAGATGAAATCCTCGGGCGTGCTCACAGAAACAGCCCTCACCGCACACATTGCGAGACTTCCCAAAGCCCGCGCCAGCTTCAAACAACTGATTCGTGAATTGGGGGCACGCGGCACCTCACGTAGCGACCTCGAAACGCTTCTTGCGCGCATGACCGCGCGTGGAGAATTGATCGAATATCGCTCCGGCTACTACGTGCTGGCGGAACGGACGCGAGAATACGCCGTGGGCCGCCTGCGTATGCACCGGGACGGGTACGGATTCGTCATCCCCGACCGGAAGATCGAGTGGCTCTCCGGCGACGTCTTTCTCCCTTCCGACAGGGCCGAAAAAGCCATGAACGGTGACCGCGTGATCGTGCGCCTCACGCGCATCGATTCGGACGGGCGGGCCGAGGGGGAGATCATCCGCATCCTGAAGCGTGCGCACTCGACGGTGGTGGGGGAGTTCCGCGTGCACCGCCGGGGCAATTTCGTCGTGCCGCACGACGAGCGCTTGCGCGACTGGATACTGATCCCTGAGGGCCTCGAAATTCCGCAGGCTGCGCCGCCGGCCGACCGCATCGGCACGGAACAGGTGACGGCCACGAGTGCCGAAGACCTCGACGGATACATTGTCGATGTCGAATTGCTCGACTATCCCGAGCACGGCGAGCACGCAGTGGGCCGTGTGATCGAGATACTCGGCCACCCGGACGATTTTGGTATCGACGTCGAGATCGTGATCCGCAAGTATCACCTCCCGCACCGGTTTCCGGCTGAGGCTGCCGGGGAGGCCGCGCGCATTCCGGCTTCCGTCAGCGAGGAGGACGCAGCACTGCGCGTGGATTTCCGGGACCTCGACGTGGTGACCATCGACGGAGAGACCGCGCGGGACTTCGACGACGCCGTTTGGGTCGAGAAACTGCCCGGAGGACACTTCGCGCTACAGGTTCACATCGCCGACGTGGGGCATTACGTTACACCGGGCACGCCGATCGATGCCGAGGCGTTCAATCGCGGAACAAGCGTATATTTTCCCGATCGCGCGGTGCCGATGCTGCCGCTGGAACTATCGACCGGGATCTGTTCGCTCCGGCCGGGCGTGGACAGGCTCGTGTTGTCTGTACTCCTGGAGATTGACCGGCAGGGCGATGTGGTCAGCCAGAAATTCGTACGAGGAGTAATCCGGAGCGCAGCACGTTTAACGTACACGGAAGTGCACCTGTTGCTCGAAGGCGACGCAGGGGTGCGCGAGAAACTCGCACACCTCGCGGAGCGCCTGGAAACAATGCGCGAACTGGCGCTGATCCTCAACCGGAAACGGGTGCATCGCGGATCAATCGATTTCGACCTGCCTGAGCCGTTGATCGAGTTCGACGAGTGGGGCGAAATGACCGGCGTCTCGCGCGCGCCCCGAAACATCGCTCACCGTGTCATCGAAGAATTCATGCTGGCGGCCAATGAGGCCGTGGCGTCGCACCTCGAAAACTCGGGTATCCCGACGCTCTTTCGCATACACGAACCGCCCGACCCCGCGCGCGTGATGGAGTTCGAAGACCTGGCTATCCACTTCGGGTACTCCCTCGGGTTTGGCGCGTTGCCGGTGAAGCGATTTCCAATCGTTGACCGCAAGCGCGACGGGCGCAAGATCCGCAAAGATATCGTCCTCGCGGACGAGCGGCTGGAGGTCTCTCCGAGGCTCTACCAGCAACTCACTGCCAAGCTTGAAGGGAAGCCGGAGGAACGCATCATCAACTACCTGATGCTCCGCTCGCTTAAGCAGGCTCGATACAGCGCCGACAACGCCGGACACTTCGCACTTGCCGCTCCCGCATACACGCACTTCACGTCGCCCATACGGCGTTACCCCGACCTCGTGGTTCACCGCATTCTGGCGGCTACACTCGACAACAAGCCCTCGCCCGCCATGGACCTGACCGAGATCGCGGAAGACTGTTCAGAGTCGGAACGGCGAGCGGCGGATGCGGAGCGTGAACTGGTCGAGTGGAAAAAGGTCAAGTTCATGTCCGGGAGACTCGGCGACGAGTTTGAAGCGTTGATCATAAGCACGACCAGGGCAGGGTTCTTCGTCGAGTTGAAGGAGATGTTCATCGAGGGGTTTGTCCCGATCGAAACGCTGACAGGCGACCGGTACGGCTATCAGGAGAACACGCGCAGGATTACCGGCGAACGGACGAGGAAGGCGTACTCGATCGGGGACAGCGTGAACGTCCGGTTGGACCGCGCGGACGCCGTAGAGAGGAAGTTGCAGTTCTCGGTTACGCGTTGACGGCGCGGCAACGGCGTTGCGGGGATCTTTTTTTATCTGTCACACTCGGTACTTGGAGACAAGATGAGACTTCCGAAGATTGTTCTAGCGATTGCGGCAGCACTTTGCCTAACGCCGGCATACGCACAGCAGAATGCCCTGCTTTCGATGAATGACGCCGCGGCGCTGTTCGATCGCGCCGTGCAACTGATGGAATCTACTAGCGTCACCGTACCGGAACTGGCGCGGGCGGGAGCACCGCTCGCAGAGAACGCGAGGCAGGCTCTGGTCACGATGAAGGCCACGGACGTACGCAATCCCACCCTCGTATATACATTCCTTACCAATGCTCGCGCCTATCTGACGCTGACCGATATGGTTCCCAAGCCCTATCCGCTACCGGAACAGGCGCACGGCCAGTTCCTCGAACTGCGTGATGCCGTGGAGCGGGCTGAGGTACATTTCCGCGCACTTATAGACAGCAAGGAAAAACAGATCAAGAACCCCGACCGGGATAACCTGGCACGTTACGCGGAAGCGAACACCAAGCTCGCGGGGCCGCAGGCGGGCCGTCCGCGCGTGATCTTGTTCGGAGACTCCATCACTGACTTCTGGAGGTTGCACGAGTATTTTGCCGACCGCGATTTCGTGAACAGGGGCATCAGCGGGCAAATCACGGGCGAGATGCTGGGACGGATGAAGGCTGATGTTATCGATCTGAAGCCATCCTGCATGCTGATCCTGGCCGGAACAAACGACATCGCGCGGGGCGTTGCCGTGAAGACGATTGAGAACAACCTGCAAATGATCGCGGACGTCGCGACCGCCAATGGAATCCGGCCGATATTCGCTTCCCTGCTCCCCATCAGCGACTACAACAGGAAACCCTCGGCCACGGGTCCGATGCAGCGCGAGCGCCGTCCACCGGCGACCATCCGCGCGATCAACCAATGGCTTCAGGGCTTCTGCAAACAGCGCGGCTATACCTATGTGGATTACTACAGCCGCCTCGCTGACGCCTCGGGTTTCCTGATGGCCGATGCGTCCGACGACGGGCTTCATCCGAACGCCAAGGGGTACAGGCTGATGGCGCCTCTGGCTCTCGAAGCCATCGACAAAGAGTTGAAGGGCTCGTCGAAGCAGACGCCGAAGAAGCGAAAGTTCCCGTTCTAGGGAGAGAATGAAAGCATGAGGATCGCGAATTTGGTTCTCGCCGTAGCGATGGCGGTAGCTGTGCCGGCGCAGAACCGCATGAGCGTCGATCAACTCGTTGCCTTCATACGGTCGTCGATCGAGCTCGGGCATCAGGACAAGGTTGTTGCCGCTCACCTTCGCAAGGTCACGCTCAGCCAGAAACTCGACGAGGACACGATCACCGAATTAAGGGCGGCGGGCGCAGGGCCCAAGACGATGGAGGCTCTTCACGCGCTGGAGGAGGCCACCAAGGCGCTTCCCGCGCCTCCGCCGAAGCAGCCCAAGGCCGAGGCTCCGCAGATTCCGCCGCCAAGCCAGGAAGATCAGGACCGCATCATCAAAGCAGTCAGGGATTACGCGCTCAATTACACCAAGCAACTGCCCGACTTCATCTGCACCCAGGTCACACGCCGCTACTACGACCCCACGGGACTCGAGTTCTGGCGGAGTTCCGACGTCATCACGGCCCGGCTGAGTTATTTCGAACAGAAGGAAAACTACAAGCTGACGATGATCAACGGGCGATTGACGGACAAGGCTTACGATTCCATCGATGGAGCCACGTCAACCGGCGAATTTGGCAGCATGATGCGCGAGATCTTCGAGCCACAGACGGACGCCACCTTCCGTTGGGAGCGCTGGGCCACCCTTCGCGGCAAGAGGGCGCATGT
>JBDKSR010000337.1:0-5585 GCA_039680545.1 Bryobacteraceae bacterium
CGATTCCCCGAACCGTCCACGGAGGGAGTCACGGACTTGATCGTCGGCGGCTTCTGGTAGACCAGGTTCAACCCGTTCGGCAGGATGTAGAGGTCGTTGCTCTTCGTAAACATCAGGTGCCGCGACCCCTGGCCAGAGAACGGATTGAAAGTGAAGTTCAACTGTAAGTACGATGGCGCCGTCGCATACGCCTTAACCCCGTCTTCCGGAATCCATGCGGCGCCCCCGATCACCGCAGCGTCAAGTCCGGCTGATGGCGCACTGTCTGTGATCAGCCCCACGCCCGAAGCCACCAGGAAGTTCCCCGTGTCGTCCATCGTCAGGAAAGCTGGCTTAACCGAGTAGTTGCCGGGGAAACTGTAGGTCGTGACGGCATAGAGGTCCAAAGAGCCCCGGCTCGCAACGGAGAAATCGTACCCGGAGAGCGTCTTTCCGGCTGTTACCTTGAGCACCGCTGCCGCGAGAATGTCCTTCGTTCCCGGATAGAATTCGGTCTGAAACGCGCCGCCGGCGTCGAACGACTTCCCATCGAGGTCCGTGGGCAGCACCACATCCGCGGGGCCAAGTCCGTCCTGCTGTGCAGGCGGCAACGGGTGTACGAACAGGTAATACTGTCCCGGCGTCAGTCCGGCCAGTTCGTAACTCCCGTCCGGATCGGTCAGCGTGCTCACTGCATTTCCGTTTGGCGTAAGCGCGACAACCGAGGCCAGGTGGACACCGGTGTCACTCATCGTCACACGCCCCGTAATCGTACCAGTGGCCGAGGCGAACCCCGTTGTCGGGTAGAGCAGGGAAAGCCCGGCGATGTCGTCCCCCGCGAGCGGCCTTGAACGGGTCGTCGCCCTGGTGAGCGACGTTGACATGGCGCTCGACGTCATGGTGTGCTGCAGTCCGAGCGCATGGCCCAGTTCGTGAACCACCGTGAGGAAGAACGAATCGCTATAGCTCGCTTGAGAGGAGAGGTCCGACTGGAGGATCACCACGGACCGCGTGATAGGGATAAACGACCCGTCTTCGGCATCCGTTACTGATGCCAGAGTCGTGGGCCCGCCCATGGCCACCACGCCATCCGGCATCTCCTCGAACACGATGTCGAGGCCCGGCGCGTTTTGCGTGGAGTCATCGTGCGCGAAGCCCCCAAATTGGAGCTTCAATTCCGAGGTCCCGACGGTGTTCCACACCGCGGCGGCCATGCGAATCTGGCCGACAATCGACTCGATGCTATCGCCCGAAGCCATCGTAGCCGGGCCTGTCTCCGAGACGAAGTACAGCAACTTGCCCGCCGGCAGCGCCGAAATGTCGAATTTCTCCGGAATCGGAGTGAAGGGGGCCGTACGGCCTTTGTACTGTAGGAAGTGATAGTAGGCGGAAGCGCACGTCACGCTCGCGAGGGCCAATGCCGTCAACGCCGCGAGCTTTCGAGCCATCCCCATAGCAATCACTTTGGCTGCAACAGAACCGTGTTCACGCGTGAACGCAGGTCGGTGAGACGCAACCGCAGCGTTTCGTCTTCAATAACCTGTCCCGTCTTCCTATCCAGCATCGTTTCGAGCGTCGCCCTGCGTGTCGCCATCAGGGTTCCTTTGCCGTCGGAAGCCACGCTGAATACGCCCTGCGTCAGGCCGATGATGTGCGTCAGGCCCGTCTTGCCGGTCCAGAGGAAGAGGACGTAGTCGCCGCCGGTGGTCAGTTTGGGCGTCCCCGTGAACGTCTGCCGCAGCCCGTCCGCTGTCCCTCCGGGTATGACGACGTCAAGCTGTTCGCCGCTTGTGCCCTTCCATAGCTCTGAAACCTGAACCTTGAAGTGCGTGTAGATGATCCGCCCTCGCGCCTCACCGTATGAAGAGAGGACGGTCCCGCGCACGATGGCGGTCGATTTCGCGGTCATCTCATCCAGCGTGAGCCGTTCAAGCGTCGTCGCTGGCGCAGCAACCGCCAGGACAACCAGACAGGCCACAATGGCAACACTTCGACACATAAGCTTCCAGTGTTATTCAGCACACGATGTGCCAACTGAACGTGTTCAAAACAAAAGGGAAAAGCAGACTATACTTGCCCGTCTTGTGTCCCATGGACACAATCCCGGGGCACGATGTCTCACTCCATCGCGAAAAACGGTGGTTCGGGCATTGACATCAATCGGTTGGCGGCGCAGACTGGAGGGCCAGAAGGGCTTTTCTATCAATATATTGAGGGATGGCTTTAACCATGTGAAACACGCGCCAGGCTTTGGAAAGGATTCGGGACATGGAAGAGGAAGATACACCAACGAGGTTGCAGGATGAGTCAGCGTGGGTAAAGACGTTGATCCCGCAGCTGGAGGAAGCCATTAGAGAAACATCCACCGAGGTCCTTCACCCAAAAGTCAGTGATAGGAAACGTCTTGCGTATCGTTACGAAGTGTCTCAGTACAGCAACTCCGGTAATCCAAAGACTAAGGCGACGACCTACCAAACTGACGTCCTCGTGTGGGACGAGATGGATGGGGATCTCTGGATACCGAGAGTCGTAATCGAATGCAAACTCGCACACTTAACGACACACGACGCCATCACGTACAGCAACAAGGCCGCCACACATAAAGAGGTCCATCCCTATCTGCGCTATGGGATTTTGATAGGGAAGCTTGGGGCTAAAGGTGTGCCGAAAAGGCTTTTTCGGCATGGGGCATCTTTTGACTTCATGATGGTATGGCGCGGTGAAAGTGCTTCGCCTGACGAATGGGTGCGCTTTATCGAAATGCTGAGAGCAGAGATCCAGACGTCCCGCAAGATCGAATGCCTTATCAACGGCAAGCCACTCGACGGTGACAACTACTCGCTTGTTCATCGGCCCTTGGTCTTGCAATGATGCCCTGATCGGTTGTCATTCTGCTCCCCGATTTCCGGAGCGCGGCTTTCACTTAGCGTGCTTCTCCTTCAAGCGATCCAGGGCAGGGAAGTAGACCTGTTCCATCACTTCTTGCAGCGCAGACTCCGCCGCGTATTGCTTACCCACAGCTTTGCCGCGGTCCTTCAAGTAGATGTCCCATCCAACCCAATAAGGCACCCGGACATCGTAGTCGAGGACCCGCCGGATCAACTCACGATTAAAGTCCAGGTTGTAGTCGTAGTTGCAGGCGTAACCAATCGCGTTGGAAATATTGTGACCGGAGATCGTATATCGCAGCACCTTGTCGTCGAACGTGTCGATGTGCTCTGCTCGCAAAATAAAGTTGGCGTACGTATCAATGAACGGGCAGTAAACATACTTGCCCGCACGGTAAGAACTGCCCAGTATCGGTGAAGGGATATGCGCATACAAAAGCCCCTTCTCGCCCACGATCCGGCGCGTCCCTTTCATGGTTTCGTATGCATCGAGGATGTTATCAGCGATGCCGTCGTAATACACGCCGTCGAAGCCATGGGTTTCAATCACACGCTGTAGTTCAGCGAGAAACTCTTGCGAATTGCCTGGGAAAAACAAGGGCGACATGTATGGCAACACGCGCATGCCGGCATTGTGTGCTGTCTGAACCACTCGGCTAAGTTCCGCCGCATCCACTGGTTCGTAACGCCATGCAGCCCAAGGCGCTGCCTTTGCATAGAGTTCTGTCCGGTTTTTGACTTCCTTGCCGCGGTACGGGCCCGCGCCACGCGACCAGGCGTGCAGCGTCAGGATATTACCGCGGCGCGCAAACGTCTTGATGCTGCTGTCGGAGGGGTAATAGTTCCAGGTCTGGTCGGCACGCCGGTCCGCAATAAAATGATGGACGATCCGATCCGCTGCTGCACTGCGAGAATCCAGCGGGCGAGGCGGCGCCACGCAAACCAGTGTCCGGCGGGCAGGCGGGATCTGGGCATAAGTCTCCCATCCGGTAGCGGAAAACGACACGCCCAGCTTTGTTTCCTCGAATGCGCTGCCATATGGGTGGGCCGAGGGGATCAGGTACTGTCCGAATCCGCCGATCCGGTCTAAGTACAGCAGGTTACCCGCCTCTGCGTAGCTGTACTCCGGTAACCACTCGCCGCGTGTGATCACGCGCACGGCCTTGCCGGCCCGCATGACCAGCAGCGAGTCCGCCATGACCCTCAAGTTGAAACAAAAGTCGCCTACTGGATTGCATAGCACGCACTGCTCGGCGTCGTGATAGTCCACGGTGAGGTCGGCGAAAGACGCGCCAACCTCCATGGAATACAGTCGGCGCGGCCCGTTGATCTTCTGCGTCACGTCAATTTTGGCCGGGTCCCCTCGCGAAATCGAGAAGATCGCGCCGGTAGTCTCGATCACCACCCTGTCGTGCTCATCTGCCACTGATAGCACTCGAGGCCAGATGGACGGCTCCGCCGCCGGTACACTCGCCCCGAGAATAGGTGCGGCACCCAAGACTGTCGCACTCTGGAAGAATTCACGCCGGTTGGTTTTCATGGCTCTCTCAAGACATGTACTCTATACCAACAATGAGCCGGAGAGGACGGGCCACAGTGCAAGGTTCAGAGGTGCCCGCATGTTCATCAGCCGTCGATCCTCCAGTGATGCCTGTCCGCGGACTGAACAGACTCTCGCTCTCCGTCACTGGAGTGAGTTCCACCCGAGCCTCAGGGATAAGCGGTCTGCCTGATGTCACAGTACCCGAAGGGAGCGGTGCGTTGCTCAATAGATAATCAAGGGCTACCGAACCGACGGAGCCAGGCGCGTCCGCATCTGCCGTGTGTTAAGCCAAACTAACCAGCAGACTCCAAATGCACCCATTAGAAAATGGGGCAGCATTGCTCGGGCGAAGATGTACGGCATTGGATTATTCCGGATACCCTGGAAAGTGCCGGCACCTCCCAGCGTCTCGAGCACAAGGAGAGCAGTTGCAAACACCAGAACGGAGCGGCGAGCCCAGACGCGTCCTCGGAGCAACCCGATCGCGTTCCAGATTCCCCACGCGGCGAAAGCAACCAACCCTATCTCGATCGCACTCGTCACGAACCGAAAGACTGCCGCCGCCGGGCCGTGGGGAGTGGAGACCCCCGCCAGTAGCATTCGTGCGACAAGAACGAGGTATCGGACGCTCACAACTAAACTCATCACGGCGCATATTACAACGCTAATTGATGGACGCATAAACTCGACCCCCATAGAGAGTGATTCGCGCCTGGACCGTTCATTACTTCTTATATGTACGCACTTAGCCACCCTGCTTCGAGCGGCTTCCCTCGTCGCTCGTCGGGTCCAGGGCCACCGAACCCGTCGTCGATCATACCAGTCTTCGGGAAGGTCTACCACACGGGCACCCCGGGGTAGTCTCGCTGGCCGGACCGGCTACCTCTCTATACCGCTCTGCCCATCTCGTACGCTTGTTTCATGGCGGGGCTATTCACGATGTCGCCGGCTTGGAATGCGCCCGCGCCATAGACGATGCCCTTTTCTTTCGCCCCATCCAGACAGGAAGTGAAGTATCGGAGCCCTTCTATTGTTCCTTTTAATGCTGCCCTATTGTCTTCCGCCGCGGTCACGATAAAGTAGAACTCTTTGTTTGTGAGTTTCGTATACCGTGCCACAGTTCGGTCAATCACCGTCTTCATCTGCGCACACATTGTGTAGAAGTAGACGGGTGT
>JBDKSR010000338.1:0-5442 GCA_039680545.1 Bryobacteraceae bacterium
TGATCCACTCTTCCACGTTCTGCGCGCGGCAGGCGAAATAGAGCAGAAGCTCGGCTCTGGGGCGTAGATCTTCGTTCTTGGCGTCGAGCAGAATGCGCCGCACCTGACGCCCGATGGACGTGCCGCCCGGCTCCACACTCTCGAAGACACGGCAGCCCGACTCACGCAGACGCCGCCCAAGCAGGCGCATCTGCGTGGATTTTCCGCAGCCGTCGATACCTTCGAACGTGATGAACAGCCCTCGGCGGGCCTCAGTCGTAGACATAGTGCAGAACCTTCTTCAGATCCTCCCATGCCTCGCGTTTCGCGTCCTGATTGTATGGGCGGAGCAGATACGACGGATGGTACGTCACCATCACTGGAATTTCACGCCAGCGGAACCAGTTGCCGCGAAGCTTCGTCACTCCCTCGCGACGGTTCAGCAGCGCCTTGGCGGCCGTGGCTCCCAGTACGCAGATCGCCTTGGGACGGATTACGGCAAGCTGCCGGTACAGGAACTGCCCGCAAATCTCCATCTCATCCGGCTGCGGCGTGCGATTCTCCGGGGGGCGGCACTTCACGACGTTGCAAATGTAGACATCCTTCCGCAAGAGCGGGATGCCTTCCTTGCGCGCCGTGCCCTCGATCATCTGCGTCAGCAACTGACCGGCCCTGCCGACGAACGGCAGCCCCTGCGCGTCTTCATCCGCTCCCGGGCCTTCGCCCACGAAAACCAGCTTCGCCTGCTCGTCGCCCGAACCGAAGACGATCTTGTTGCGCTTCTCGTGGAGGCGGCATCGCTTGCAGTCGCCGATATCGTTGCTGATTTCGGCGAGCGAACTGTCGGTGGACGGTGGTTCGAGAACCTGGTCCGCCGCTTCGCTCTGTGCGGGTGGGAGCGCGACTTTGGGTAGCGTTGGAGCTTTGGGTGCAGCCGGGGCTTTGGGCACGACAGGAGCCTCAGGTTCAGATGGAGTATCGGAGATCGGCGTGGCCTCGTTCGCGGCTTGTGGGGCGGCAGCGGGGGAATTCCGGCGGTAGAGCGTGCGTATGCCGAGATCCTGGTAGAACGTCAGATATTGTTGCAGGAGATCGCGGTTCATTGCGCGGCGTGCAGGGCCAGGCGCAGTTTGAGCGCTTCGTCGAAAATCCGGTCGGCTACGGTGCGCTTCGACGCCTTGGGGATCGAGATCATCTCTCCCGTCACCAGCGCGACCACCACTTCGTTCGTGTCGGCCTCGAAACCGATTCCTTCCTGCCCGACGATGTTGCCGACCATCATGTCGCAGTTCTTGGCGGCCAGCTTGCGGCGGACTTCCTGCCTCAGGTTCTCTGTTTCGGCGGCAAATCCGATGAGCAGGCGGTCGCCCTTCTTCCGGCCCAACTCGGCGAGTATGTCGGGTGTCGGGTCGAGCTCAAGCGACAGGCGCGCGGCCGTCTTCTTCATCTTCTGCTCCGGTACGTGGGCGACATGATAATCCGCGACCGCAGCGGACTTGATGATGACTGTCGCTTCGTCCAGATGCTCGATGACCGCGTCACGCATCTCGACCGCCGTTTCGACTTGGATTGTCGTGACGCCCGGAGGTTCAGGCAGATTCACAGGCCCGGATACGAGCAACACACGCGCGCCGCGGGCGGCTGCCGCTTCCGCCAAGGCATAGCCCATCTTGCCCGAGGAACGATTCGAGAGGAAGCGGACCGGGTCGATCGGCTCCCGGGTCGGGCCAGCCGTGACCAGAACCGTTTCGCCTTCGAGGTCGCGCCGCTTTTGGAGCAGGGAGGCCACAAAGTCGGCGATCTCCAGCGGTTCCGCCATGCGGCCGGGTCCGGATGTGCCGCAGGCGAGCGGCCCCTCTCCCGGACCGACAACCTGGTGCCCGCGGGCGCGCAGCGTTTCCATGTTCTTCTGCGTGGCCGGGTGGTTCCACATGTTGGTGTTCATCGCCGGGGCCAGCACGACCGGTCCGGTGAAGGCCAGATAGACGGTGGTGAGGAAATCGTTCGCTATGCCGTGCGCGAAACGCGCCAGCAGGTCGGCGGTTGCGGGTGCGACAACGAGAACGTCATTCTCCTGCGCCACGCCGATGTGCTCGACCGCACTCGACAAGGCGCCCTCGCCGCCGCTGGGGGGAAACATTTCGGTGATGACCTTGCGTCCGCTCAGAGCGGCGAAGGTCAGGGGACGGACAAACTCCTGGGCCGCGGCAGTCATCGTGACCTGCACTTCGGCCCCACGCTCGGCAAGCGCGCGAACCAGCTCCGCGGACTTGTAAACCGCAATGCCGCCGCCGATTCCGAGTAAGACCTTCATGGGGTCAAACTGCGTCCGGAGTGATTGCCTGCTGCTCGTCGGCCTGGAGGGCCGGATCCTCCCACTTCACCAGTCCGCGCCGCGTCTCTTCCATGGCTGTGACAGTCGACTTCTTCGCCGTGGTGGGAAGGAACGGCCGGGCACCACCCTGGAGCTGACGAGCGCGCTTTGCCGCTACGATGATCCAGCGATAGGTGCTCTGTTCCGGGTCATCCGGAATAATGTGATTACTGTTGCGTGTCAGCCTCTCGCCCATAAGATACTCAATATCCTAAAGTTACTTTTGCTCGAAGGTGGCGAGGATTGGCCGGATTCTGTCCTCGACCCGAGTGCGCCGAATTCTCTCCGCCTTGACGATGGATGCTAGTGCGTCGGCCGAACGCTCCACCTCGTCGTTGACGATGACGTAATCGTAGGCGCTGTAGTTCCGGATCTCCTCTTCGGCTTTACGCAACCGCCTGGCGATGACCTCGGTAGGGTCCTCGGAACGATCATGTAACCGTTGCTCCAGGATGTCACGGGAAGGCGCAAGTATAAATATACTTACAGCCTCAGGGATCCGCTTTCTTAATTGTCGCGCACCTTGAACATCAATGTCGAGCACCACGTCGCAGTGTTCCGCCCGGGCGCGGTCCAGGATACTCACGTGCGTTCCGTAGTAGTTCCCGAATACTTCGGCCCATTCCAGGAACTCGTCACGGCGGATACATTCCTCGAATTCGGCCCGCGACATGAAGTGGTAGCTCTCGTCCTGGCGTTCGAGGCCGCGCGGTTCGCGTGTCGTGTAAGACACAGAAAACATTAGATTTGGCACCTCTTTGAGGAGCCTGCCCACCAGCGTGGATTTCCCCGAGCCGGATGGCGCCGAGACGATGAATACGATGCTCATTCCAGATTTAGTGACTGTTCCCGAATTTTCTCAATTTCCGCCCTGGCTGCCAAGGCGAGTTCGGTGATGCCGAGACCCTGTTCCCCAATCCCGCCGGATTTCGACAGGATCGTGTTGGTCTCCCGATTCATTTCCTGGAGCAGGAAGTCGAGTTTCTTCCCGACTTCGCCTCCCTTTGTCAGTAATTCGTCCACCTGGCCGGCGTGGATCTTGAGACGCGTCAGTTCCTCGCCGATGTCGCTGCGGTCGGCGAGCACGGCCGCCTCCTGAGCGAGCCGCTGCGGCTCAAGTGACGTGCTTTGAAGGAGTTCCGAAAGACGCTCGGTGAGCCGCGCCTGGAAGGCAGGCAGGGCGAGGGATCGGATCTCTTCCATCTTCGCGGCGCAATCGCGGACAAGCGCGGCCCTCTCGATGAGATCGTCTGCGAGTTCGCGGCCTTCCCGCTCCCGAAAGGCGTTGAGAGCCTGCATCGCTTCCCCGGCGGCATCGGTGAGTAGGTGCTCAATCGCCTCGTCCGGGTCGTCCGGCGTCTCTTCCTGGAACATGCCGGGAAGGGAAAGCGCCACGTTCAGGTCGGGTTGTCCGCTAAGTCCTTTTTGTTCTGCAATATGCCGGAACGCCGCGAGGTAGGCGTCGAGCAGTTCGCTATTCACCCCCACCGGCGGCGCCGCGGACGACCTTGTGAAGGCCACTTGAATCTGAATGTGGCCACGGAGAGCGTGCCGCTTCACCACCGCCCGCAAAGCCGGTTCAAAAGCGTCGAACTCGACCGGCATGTGGAAGTGCATGTCGAGGGCGCGATGGTTCACGCTCTTCACGCTGACCACCACTTCCCCCACCTCTCCTGCTTTTCGTGCCCGGGCGAACCCGGTCATGCTGCGAACGTTCATAAGCTACGCCAGATTGTCTACTTCCAGAAATTGAAGCTCGTACAGACGCTGATAGACGCCGCCCGAGCTGACCAGTTCGTCGTGGGTGCCGACTTCGCAAATGCGTCCCTGGTCGAGGACCACAATCTTATCAGCACGGCGAATGGTTGACAGGCGGTGCGCGATGACGATCACCGTGCGCCCGGTCATCAGGTTGGAGAGCGCGTGTTGCACCAGCATCTCCGACTCGGAGTCCAGGTGGGACGTCGCCTCGTCCAGAATCAGAATCGGCGCGTCCTCAAGCAGGGCTCGCGCAATCGCGATGCGCTGCCGCTGACCGCCGCTCAGACGGAATCCACGCTCGCCGATGACGGTCGAATAGCCCTCGGGCATCTGCTGGACAAACTCCTCGCAGAGCGCGTTTCGTCCCGCTTCCTCCACGTGAGGGAGTTCCACATCGTGACGTCCATAACGGATGTTGTTCGCCACGCTGTCATTGAACAAAAAGGTGTCCTGGGGGACGATGCCGATCAGGCGGCGGAGCGAGGCCGTCTGCAGGTCGCGTATGTCGTGCCCGTCGATGCGCACCGCGCCCGCGACGACGTCGTAAAAGCGCGGCAGAAGGTTGACGAGGGTCGTCTTTCCCGCGCCGCTGGGACCGACGACCGCAACCATTTCGCCCGCCTTCACTTCGAAACTGACATCCGTGAGCAGGAAACCGTCCGGCGAGCTTGGATAGTGGAAACTGACGTTCTCGAACCGGATCGAATCCTTGAAACCGGAGATATGAAGAGCGCCGGGCTTATCCTGAATCGCGTCCTCGCGGTCGAGATACTCGAACACCCGCTGGGATGCGCCCAAGGCCTGCTGAAAGATGTTGTGGATGCCGGTAAGACGCTTGACGGGTTCGTACAGCATCAGCAGAGCGACGACGAAGCTGGTAAATTCGCCGGTCGTCATTTCGCCCGCTTTGATCTGCGTACGCGCGTATGTCAGCAATCCGACAATCGTGATAGCTCCGAAAAACTCGATGAGCGGGGAGGCAATCGCCTGCTGGGCGATGTACCGCATATTCGTTGTGCGCAGTTTCCGCGCGATCACCCGGAAACGGCTCGACTCGTAACTTTCCGCGACGAATGACCGGACGACCTGATGCCCGCTCAAGGTTTCCTGAAGAATCTGGTTCAAGTCCGCCGTGGCGTCCTGCGCGCGGCGCGTCGTGCGACGGATTCGTTTTCCGAGCCGGGCGGTCGGCACCAGAACAAACGGGAGAAGCGTAAGGCTTACCAGCGCCAGTCTCCAATCCTTCGCCATCAGCACGCAGAGCAGGCCGGTCACGACAAACAACTGGCGGAGCATGTCGGCGAGGATGTGCGAGGTCGCCACCTGTA
>JBDKSR010000339.1:0-20526 GCA_039680545.1 Bryobacteraceae bacterium
GAAAGGCACCCGCGCGACCACACCCTTGAACAAGTCAGGCCGCATGTTGACAATGGCGCCCATGAGAAGCCCGCCCGCGCTGCCGCCCATCGCAAACAGATGGCTTGGGCTTGTGTATTTCCCGGCGGCCAGGAATTCACCGCACGCGATGAAATCGGTGAACGTATTTTTCTTCTTCAGGAGTTTGCCGTCGTCGTACCAGACGCGGCCCATCTCCTGCCCGCCGCGCACGTGCGCGATGGCATAGACGAATCCGCGATCGAGGAGGCTGATCCGGAACGGATCGAAACTGGCATCCGTGCTGAAGCCGTAGGAGCCGTAACCGTAGAGCAGCAGCGGAGCCGAGCCGTTCTTCTTGAAGCCCTTCCGGTAAACCAGTGACACCGGCACACGCACGCCATCGGCGGCGGTTGCGTAGACACGCTCGGCCTGGTAATTCGCAGGATCGAAACCGCCAAGCACCTCGTCGCGCTTCACGAGTTTCTTTTCACGCGAAACCATGTCGTAGTCGTAGACTGACGGTGGCGTCGTGAGTGAGCTGTAGCGGTACCGCGCGACAGGCGTATCGAGATCGTAGTTCTGACTCGTCTCCACCGTGTAGGTTGGTTCGCCGAAATCGATATAATGCTCGCCCGTTCCCGTCCACGGCATCACGCGGAGTTGAATCAGCCCATTCTTCCGCTCGGTAACAACAAGGTGATTCTTGAAGACATCGATATCCTCGACGAGAACATCCGAACGATGAGGGATCACCTCGCGCCAGTTGGAGACAGACGTCGTGCCAACCGGAGTCTTCATCAGGCGGAAGTTTTTCGCATTGAGATTGGTCCGGATATAGAAGTGATCTCCGAAATGATCGACCTGGTATTCGTGGTCCCGCTGGCGCGGCTGAAAGACGCGAAACGCCCCCGCAGGCTTTGACGCATCGAGGAAACGGTACTCGGAACTGAGCGTCTGTTCCGAAGCAATCATGATGTATCCCTTCGATTTCGTCTTGAAGACATAGGCGCTGAACGTCTCGTCTTTCTCCTCATAGACGAGGACGTCCAGCTTGGCGTCGCTGCCCAACACGTGGCGGTAAATCCGGTAAGAGCGCAGCGTCTCGGGATGCTGGCGCGCGTAGAACAAAGTACGATTGTCCTCGGCCCATGTCATCAACCCGGTGACGTCGCGAATCACATCCGGGTACTCCTTGCCGGTCTCCAGATTGCGGAAGCGGACATCGTAAAACCGCCGCCCGACCAGATCGGCCGCGTAGGCCATGATCCTTCCGTCGGATGTCACCGAGGGGGGCGGAATCGAGCAAAACCCGTGCCCGGCGGCAACCTGATTCACGTCCACCATGACCTGCTCAGGGGCATCCATCGCGCCCTTCCTACGGCAGTAGATGGGGTAATCCTTCCCCGTTTCCACCCGCGTGTAATAGAAATACCCGTCCCTGCGATAGGGGGCCGATTCGTCGGTTTGCTTGATGCGGGTCTTGAACTCCTCGAACAGCTTGGCCTGAAGACCGGCAGTGTGGGCCATTACCGCATCCGTATAGGCGTTCTCAGCCTTGAGATACGAGATGACCTCGGGATTCTCCCGTTCCTTCAGCCAGAAGTAGTTGTCGATGCGCGTCTCGCCGTGCTTCTGGAGCTTGATTGGGGCGACTCGCGCCACTGGAGGTTTCGGTTCATGGCCGCGCTTACAGCCCGGCCCGGTCAGAATGAGACTCATCAACATAGCACCCAAAAGGAAACGCATAGGGATTTCACCGTAACAGTGATTTGTACCCGAATCATACGTCAGCCTCGCGCGGCTCCCTGCGGATACGCGATTTGACCAGGGACAGGAACTCGTTCGCCCCGTCGACTTCGACATCAATACGGAGCCAGTAAAGTTTAAGGGGCGAAAGCAGCGCAGTGGCGCCTTCGGACAGGTTCATCATGTCCTTTTGCGTCGTCAGCAGAGCCTCAATGCCGAGGCTTCGCGCCTGTTTGGCAAGGCGGCGAACCTCCAATGGCCGGTACTGCTTGTGGTCGGCAAAGGTCCAGCACCTGGCGGTGCGGATATCCAAATCGCCCAGCGCGTGCCAAAACGATGCCGGGTTAGCGAGGCCACAGAAAGCACCCACACGCGAGTGAGGCAGGTTCCGCGGGGCGATTCGTTCTCCGGTCTGCGCATCCACCCAATCCTGGGCGACGACACGGGAGAAGAAGACCGGGGCGGTCCGGTTATAGTGGCGAAGACGCGCGACTACCGCCTGGTAATTCCGGCCGGGCTCCGTGCGTGTCACGACGAACACAGCTGCCCGGGACAGCGCGCTCATCGGCTCGCGCAGCCGTCCTAACGGGACAAGGCGTCCATTCGAACCATAGGGAGCAAGCCCGTCTATGAGCACGATGTCAAGGTCGCGGTCGAGGCGCCAATGCTGGAATCCGTCGTCCAGAACAAACAAGTCGGGGTGGAACCGTTCTTCGACCAGACGGCCGGTAGCGGCACGGTCCGCGCCAATGCCCATCGGGCCGACACCGGACCTCAGCAGAATTTGCGCTTCGTCCCCCGTCCGCAACGCCGATACCGTCGCGCCGGGCGCAAGGATTGTGTGCTTCTCCGGCACGCGACGCCGGTACCCACGCGTCAGGAAGGCGGGGCTATACCCGGACTCCTTCAGCCGCTCTGCGAGCCACAACACGAACGGCGTCTTACCGCTGCCTCCGATACTGATGCTCCCCACGCTCACTACGGGCGTCGAAAGGCGCTGGCTGCCGGCCCTGTTGATCCATCGTTTTACGATGCCGCCCAGCCACCACAGGACCGAAAGTCCCCAAAAGAACTGGTAAAGCGGGAACGCCGGGCGATATACGGGCAGAGCCTCGGCCCAGACATCATGAATTTCGTGGATCGCCCGTGCGGTTGCGCCGCGGCGAGCCTCGGCAAGCTTTCTCGCGCGCTCCCCAAGCACCGTGCGAAGGTCCGCGTCTGTCAGAAGCCCCTCTACGGCCGCAGCCAGTCTCTCCGGGCGCTCAATCGAAACACACGCGCCCTGTTCGATGAATTCAGACGCGATTTCGGGGAAATTCTCCATGTGCGGCCCAATGATGACGGGCCGTCCGAAGAAGGCTGGTTCGAGGATGTTGTGTCCACCCCGATGCGGCAGCGTGCCACCCATGAAAACTACGTCAGCGCACGCGAATAGCGCGCTCAGTTCACCAATTGAGTCGAGCAGCAGGACGCAGGGCAGTTCGGGGAACCGTTCCGCACCAGCCAACGCGCTGCGCCGGATGAAAGAGATCCCGGCCTCCTCCAGTTTCCCGGCGGCGACATCGAACCGCTCCGGCTTGCGCGGCACATGAATGAGGAGCAGGCGCGGGTACCGCTGGGCGAGTTCGCGGAAGGCGGCAATGACCGCATCGTCCTCGTCCGGATCGCCAGGCTCAGCCGGAGCCATGGTGCTTGCGGCAATCCAGACCGCGCCGGGTTGCACGCTTTCCAGGAACTTGAGGATTTCCGGAGCAACCCCTGCCGAGCTCGGCTCGAAATCGTACTTCAGGTTCCCGCCCAGCACGACGCGACCTTTAGATGCGCCGATATCGACAAAGCGCACCCGGCTGATGTCGGTTTGCACGAGAATCCGGTCCACCAGGTTGAGAACCGGACGGAAGAACCAGCGGAGACGGTGGTAGCGCGGTAAGGCGCGGTCCGAAATGCGGCCGTTGACGATAACGAGCGCGCATCCAGCCCGCTTCGACTCCCGGATCAGATTCGGCCAGATCTCAGTCTCGAGAATCACGACAGCAGCAGGCCGTATGGTACGCAACACCCGGCGGACCGCAAAGCAGTAATCGATCGGAGCGTAAAACACCCCTGACGCGAGGGACGCGAGTTTCTGATCGGCGATGGCACGTCCCGCGAGCGTGGTCGTCGATACAAACAGTGGGGCCGAGGGAAACGCCTGGCGCAATCCGCGCAGCAGACCGGGGGCGGAAAGGACTTCTCCGACCGAGACGGCGTGAATCCAGATGGCCCCCGGCACGGGGCGCGAAAACTGTTCCGGAAGAAAGCCTAGCCGCTCACCGAAACGCCGAAAGTAACGCCGGTCGCGGAGTCCGCGTATAAGAAAGTACAGTACGATGAAAGGGAATCCGAGCCACTGCAGAGCCCGGTAGAGTAAGTAAATGAGCTTTCCATTCAAGTCGCTGGTCTTCCTTCTGAGTATAGTAACGGTATCTGGCGCCGAAAAGGATAAGGCAAAATTCGAGGCTGGCCCGGCCTCGTCATTCGAAGCACGCCAGACGATCGACGGGGTCACCATCGGGGCCCGCGCGTTCTATACGGAAGAACTCACCGGGACCGCGTTTGGCAAGCTGAACCCGAACAAGTACACCGTCCTGCCCGTGTTGGTGGCGATGCAGAACGACAGAGGCAAGACGCTCTCGTTGGACAAATTGCGCGTGCAATATCTTGTGCCCGGCAAGGACGAAATCGAGGCGACCCCGGCGACCGATGTGAAGTACATTGCCGGACCGACCAAGCCGCGTACCGCGCCTTCCCCGATTCCAATTCCCCGCGGAAAGAAGAAGGGGCCTCTCACGGCATGGGAAATCGAGGGGCGCGCATTCGCGGCCAAGATGCTGCCCGCCGGGCAATCCGCCAGCGGCTTCTTCTACTTCCAGGTGTTGCACCGCCAAGGCGCCAAGCTGTACATCACCGGCATACGCGAAACGGGCAGCGGCAAGGAACTCTTCTACTTCGAGATTCCCCTCGACGGCGGCCAATAGAACGGCCGCACCTCACCTACTTTTTGGCAGGTACTGCCTTTTTTGCAGGTACAGCCTTCTTCGCAGGTACGGCCTTTTTGGCCGGCACGGGCGCGGGAGCCGCACCAACTCGCTCAACGACGACAGCGGAAATGCGGACTGGAACGAGCGGCTTGTCCTCGGCGTTCCGCCGGACCCTGGCGATCTTGCTCACGACATCCATCCCTTCGATCACCTGGCCGAAGATGGTATGCGCGCCGTTCAGGTGCGGCGTCGGAGCATCGGTAATGAAGAACTGGCAGTTTCCAGTCTTCGGGCCGGCATTGGCCATGGCAAGACGGCCCGGCTGATCGAACTTCAGCGTCGCACGGAATTCATCGGGAATGACAAAGCCGGGATCACCGGAACCGTCACCCTGCGGATCGCCACCCTGAATCATGAACCCGGGGATAACGCGGTGGAAAGTCGTTCCGCTATACAGCGGCCGGCGAACGCTCTGCCCCTTCGGGGTCCGCCATGCCTTGGTGCCACGCGCCAGGGCCACGAAATTCCGGACCGTGACCGGCGTTTCTTTTTCGAAGAGCTTCACGACGATGTTGCCTTGCGTCGTCTTGATCGTGGCATAAAGGCCATCCGGCCGAGCCGCCTGCGCCGGTGGCGCGGGTTGCGCCGGAGCCTGACCGGCTTGAACCGTTACACATAGAGCCGCGAGAGCGAATGTAGACACAGCAATCCAGCGAGAAGTCTTCATGATGGAGGATTATACCAACACGCTGAACGTGGTTTCCGAACGCACCACAGGCCGATAGAGAGTATCCCGCTCGACCGGATCGCGCCCGGCATCCCGTATGATTCGCAGCAACTCGCTTCGCCGCATGGATTGCGTCGTCGTTGCCCCGGCGTCGTGATAGATCTTCTCCTCGACCAGCGTGCCGTCGAGATCGTCAGACCCGAAGCGCTGCGCCACCTGTGCAATTCGAGGCGTCATCATCACCCAGTAGGCTTTGATGTGCGGAATGTTATCGAGCATCAGCCGCGCCACTGCCGTGTTTCTGATGTCGTCGTAGCCGGTGGTTTTTGCGATGTGGCTAAGTGCCGTATTGGCGGGATGGAAGGCTAGCGGAATGAACGCCACAAAACCGCCCGTTTCGTCCTGAAGCTCACGCAATCTGATCAGATGATCGACACGGTCCGCGTCCGTTTCGATGTGGCCGTACAGCATCGTGCAATTCGAGCGAAGCCCGATTTTGTGCGCCTCCCGCGCCACCTCGATCCACTGTGAACCTACGATTTTGTGATCGCAGATGATACGCCGGACGGGTTCAGAGAAGATTTCCGCGCCACCCCCGGGGAGCGAATCAACCCCGGCGTCTTTGATGCGCTCCAGAACCTCGCGGATCGTGATCTTGGCGCGCTGCGCGAGGAAGGCGACCTCGACCATGGTCAGCGCCTTGAGTTGCACCTTGGGAAATCTCTGCTTCAGCCCGCGGAACACATCGCAATACCAATCGAGGGTCAGCCGGGGATGAAGTCCGCCGACGATATGGAACTCCGTAACTGTCTCGCTCCAGCCTTTTCCCGCCGTTTCCCAAACCTGCTCGGCCGACATCGTGTAGGCCCGCTCGTCGTTGATCTTTTTGCCGAACGCACAGAGGCGGCAACTCGCCACGCACGCGTCCGTCGGGTTGATATGGCGATTAACGTTGAAGTAGGTCACATTGCCGTTCAACCGTTCGCGGACGATATTGGCCATGTACCCGAGAGAGAGGATGTCCGGGGTGCGATACAGCGTGACACCGTCTTCGAAGCTCAGACGCCGCCCCGCTTCGACCTTCTCCAGGATGGGGCGCAGGCGCGCGTCATCGATGATCGGCTGCATGGCTTAGATTCCCCGGCGGAACAACAGTATGTCAGCGGCCCAGAACAAGAAGAATAGCACGCTGACATAGCCGTTTACGGTAAAGAAAGCGGCGTTGACGCGAGACAAATCGGCAGGCCTCACGAGGCTTTGCTCGTACGTCAGTAAGGCGGCCACCGCGACCAGACCCGCAGCACTCAGCGCGCCTAATTGGAAGCTGAAAACCAACGCCACGAGGCAAGCAACCATCGCCACGTGGAAGAGCCGCGAAATCCAAAGAGCGCCAGCGATGCCGAAGCGCCTTGGCAGGCTGAAAAGTCCTTCCGTCCCGTCAAAATCGTAATCCTGACAGGCGTAAATGATGTCGAAACCGGCGGTCCACAGTGTGACGGCTGCGGTCAGCCACAGGATGCGAGGATCAAGCGAGCCGCGGATCGCGATCCAGGCCGCCGCGGGCGCGATGCCGAGCGAGAATCCCAGCACCACATGAGAAAGCGACGTGAACCGCTTCGTGAAGGAGTAGAAGAACACGACGGCAAGCGCAACAGGGGCCAGGTAGAAACAGAGATCGTTCAGGAATCGCGCAGCAACGATGAAGACAGCCGAAGAGATCCCAGTGAAACCCCACGCGAACCGTCGAGACAGCGTTCCTGCCGGCAAATGACGCGAGGCGGTGCGTGGATTGCGGGAATCGACACTGGTATCGAGAATGCGATTGAAAGTCATGGCCGCCGACCGCGCGGCTACCATGGCAGCGATAATCAGCAGGGCCTTCGATAGCAGGTGCGGTGTCGCGAATCCGTCCTCGCGCACGGCGAGCAACGCCCCGGTCAGAGCGAACGGCAGGGCGAAGACCGAGTGCTCGAACCGGATCATATCGAGCGTCAGCCAGAGGCGTTTCAGGAAGCGGCGCAGCATCAAAGGAAGCCTCCATTCTACCGGAGCCGGAGGACCCGTAAGAATTCGATACTATTAGACCTGATGCGACGGATTCAGAAAGTCTTGTTGGCGTGCGCCGTTCTGGCATTCGTAGGATGCGGAGAAAGGGCGACCACCGTGGAGGAGTATTACACACGGGAGGTCAAGCTCCCGAACGGGAAGAAGATTCGTGCCGAGGTGATGATCAATCCCACCGACATGATGCGCGGCATGATGTTCCGCGATTCCATCGCGCCCAACCGGGGGATGCTGTTCATACACAGCAGCCTCGAACCTCACAGGTACTGGATGTTTCAGGTGAAGATTCCGCTGGATATCATCTGGATGGACGAAAACCGGAGGATCGTGGAAATCTCGGCCAACACGCCTCCCTGCCAGACAGGCGCGAGCGATTGCCAGCAGTATGGAGGGGCCGCGCCTTCGCTTTACGTATTGGAGGTCGGCGGCGGGGTGGCGGCGAAACACAACCTGCGCGTCGGGCAACAACTCTCGTTCTGATATCCTCAAGCAAGACAATGGGAAGTGAACAACTCAGAGAACTGCTGGAACGGGTTCACGGAGGCCGCCTAAGCATCGACAGCGCCTTGGAGCGGCTGAAGCACCTGCCGTTCGAAGACATGGGGTTCGCGAAGGTCGATCACCACCGCGCGTTGCGCCACGGGATGCCCGAGGTGATTTTCGCCCAGGGTAAGACGCCAGAGCAGGTGGTGGCGATCGCAGCCAGCCTCCTGAAATCTTCGAAAAACATTCTCATCACACGCGCCGACGACCGCACGGCATCACTGGTCCGGCGCAAGTTCCGCAAAGCCGAATTCTTCCCACTTTCGCGCGCCATCCGCGTGTGGCAAGACCGCACGATCCGGGGCAAGGGCAAGATCGCCGTGGTCTGCGCCGGAACCAGCGACATTCCGGTCGCCGAGGAAGCGCAGGTGACCGCCGAGGTGATGGGAAACGAGGTCGTCGCCATTCACGACATCGGCGTCGCCGGCATACACCGGCTGATGAGCAACCGCGAGCGCCTGACCGAAGCCAAAGTGGTTATCGTGGCCGCGGGCATGGAAGGTGCGCTTCCAAGCGTGGTAGGCGGATTGGTATCCTGCCCCGTCATCGCGGTGCCCACGAGCGTCGGCTACGGAGCGAGCTTCAATGGGCTCGCGGCGCTGCTCGCCATGCTCAACAGTTGCGCGAGCAACGTCACGGTGGTCAACATCGACAACGGCTTCGGCGCCGGATACGTAGCCAGCTTGATTAACCGGGCGTAGGGCGCAGGGTCGCGCCCCTCCCGCTTACGAAATTCCCAAACGCTTCTGCAACTGCTCCAGCGATCCGCCTTTCGTCTCCGGATACCACAACAGGACGACGAAGAACTGAACGACCATCATGAGAGAGAAGAACACGAACGGAGCGCCGCCCGAGGTCGCGGCCAAAACGGGGAATGTCCAGGAAATCAGAGCGCACATGATCCAATGCGTGAAGCTTCCAAGGCTCTGGCCTTTCGCCCTCACGCGGTTTGGAAACACTTCGCTCAGGTAGACCCAAATCACCGCGCCCTGCGAGAAGGCGAAGAATGCGATGAAGCCGATCAGCATCCAAACCAGAAGGCCCTCACGGTGCCCGGTGTAAAAAACCGCCGCCACTCCGGCAAGACAAACCGCCGTGCCCACGGAACCCACCAACAGCAGCTTCTTGCGGCCTATCTTGTCGATCACCGACATCGCAATGATGGTGAAGACCAGGTTCGTCAGGCCGACAGCCACAGCCTGCAAGTCCCCGGAGACTTTGCTGAAGCCGGCGCGCTCGAAGATGTCGTTCAGGTAGTACAAAACCGCGTTGATCCCGGAAAGCTGATTGAACATTGCGATGCTCACCGCAAGGAAGATCGGGAAACGGTATTTCCTGGAGAACAGCGGCTCATCACCGTGACCATGTTCCGCATCGATGGATGCGATGATCTCTTGCAGTTCCACTTCGTAGTTCTCTTCCCCGGTCATGCGCAGCACCTCTCGCGCTTCATCAGTCCGCCGCTTTTTCGCCAGCCAACGCGGACTGCGCGGAATGGTAAAGAGCATGATGAAGAACAGAACGGCGGGAATGCCCAGAACGCCTAGTTTCCAACGCCATTCGAACGCGCCAAGCCCGATCATGCCGATGAGGTAATTCGAGAGATACGCGAGCAGGATTCCAAACACGACGTTGAACTGGAAGAAGCCCACTAATCGCCCTCGCCACTTTGGCGGCGCGATTTCGGCGATGTACATCGGCCCCAGCACGGAGGAGCCGCCTATCGCCAGTCCGCCGACAAAACGGGCGAATACGAGCGAATACCAGTCCCACGCGAAAGCGCAGCCAACGGCGGACAACAAATAAAGCACGGCCAGCCATCGAAGGCTATCCCGGCGTCCGAAACGATCTCCGGGAATCCCCGCCAGCATCGCACCGAGGATGGTGCCCACCAAGGCGCTGGCGACGGTCGTTCCCAGTGCCCCGGGCGTGAGCTGAAACGTGTCGCTGAGCGCACGGGTGGCGCCGGCGATGACCGCCGTATCAAATCCGAACAACAGGCCGCCCAAGGCAGCCACAATGGTGCTCTTTAACACGTAGGAGTTGAGTTTCATGTCGCCGAATTCACTCGTTTTCCGTAAAGGATTGTGCGCCGCGAAGGACGGCTGCTCCCGCCGCACGGGCCGGGCAAGAGGAACATCGTATCATTTAACAGCACCGGAGGCAGGGCGGCAAGTTCAGATTCACCCGCCACCACGGGAAAGGCACACGAATGGCTGCGGCGCCGGATGCCGGCAGGAGAGAAATCAGATTGACGAAACGAACCTAAGCGGTCCGTGCAGCCAGAGACTGGTCGGCCAACTCCTCGGAGAACACATAGAACCCGAAGAGCGGTTTCTCGGAACCACGTCCCCACCGGCCCATCTTCCACTGAACGCGCACGTACTTCACGTCAGAGCGGCTGGAAAGATCCAGCAGCAACTGGTAAGTCCCGCAATAAAACTTCTGTGGAAAAGAGACCACCGGTTTCGCGCCCCAATCCTGCCCGTCCGCGGATCCCCAGATCGAGATATCCAGACTCTCCTGCTCGATGATTCGGGTAATCCCGAGAGTCACGAGCAGCATCTTGCCGGACGAGCTACCCAGCTCACACTCCTGGCTTACGCCATCTTCGCGAATGTCCGTTTCGGGAACCAGAAAATTCGGCAACACAGAGGCCTCGCTTTAGTTCTTTCAGGTTCTCATATTCGATGCAAAAACGGAAGGGCGCAGAAACACGACAAAGCCAGCGCGAGCACGGCAGGGCAGCACCGATCAGCCTTGCCGCTCGAACATCGGACACCCTGAGCCCTCTCGCTTGACGGCGGAACTCCCCATCGAGCATATGCAGAATCGCTCTTGGCGTTGACCACCGTTCTCATCATCATGTATACTTTTTGCACGATCATCGATGATCTATCATAATCAACAAAAGTCATGTTCGTAGATCCTCATGAGGGCGTTCGCAATCAAGTGCGGCTACCTCCGGGTAAACGCCGCCCCAGGATTGAGCCCGACAGCCCGAAACTGCAGGAAACGAAGGGACTATTGACCTCTCTGTTTGCCTAGAATCGAGTTTATTGATGCCCACAATCATGAATCGACGTCGACTGCTCCAGAGTTTGGCCGCCGGAGCCGGTCTTCCAGTTCTTGCCCAGAACCCGGCTGAAAGTTCCGGTACGGCTCGCAAAGGAAACATCCAACCGTGGTTTCAAAGAGCTGCGCTGGGGTTGTTTATTCACTGGGGTCCTTGCAGCGTGGGCCAAGTCGAGATCGGTTTGGGTATGTTCAAAAGCAAGAACCCGCCCAACGTTCATTGGCCACCGGAAAAGTACAACGCCTTGGCTGACCGCTTCAACCCGCAGAGATACCAGCCCGACAAGTGGATGAAAGCCGCAGCACGCGCCGGGTTCCGCTATGCCGTGCTCACCGTAAGGCACTGCGACGGCTATACGCTCTGGCCTAGCGACTATGGCGAGTTTGGCGTCAAACAGAAGATGAATGGCAGCGACCTGGTACGGCCTTACGTCGAGGCCTGCCGGAAGAATGGCATCAAAGTCGGCTTTTACTACTGCCCGACGGACTGGAATTACTGTCCCAAGGGCTGGCCACATAGAGGTTTCCCGCGTTTCGACCCGAACTTTGTTTACTCCAGGCCCGAGCGGCATGGCTTGCGAAAGTGGGTTGATATGCCCATCGCCGAGTTGCAGAAGAATTACTTTGAGCAGTTTTACGCCCACGTGAAGGGGCAGATCACCGAACTTCTCACCAACTACGGAACAATCGACCTGCTCTGGTGGGACGGCTACGATTGGCCGGACGGAACCGACATACACGGGCGCGAGATGGAAGACTACGTTCGCAAACTGCAGCCGAAGATCGTGCAAAACGATCGCTACGCGATCTGGCGAGCCTCCAAGCCGATGGGCGATTACAACACGGATTTCGAAGCCAAGGACCCGGCCCTCCGGCCGAGTGGCGATTGGGAGCAGTGCGAGCAGATCTGCGAGGGCTGGAGCTACCGCGGGCCAAAGGCAGCTTGCAAGCCTGCTTCGCACTTACTCGATCGACTGGCCCGCAATCGGGCCTGGGGTGGGAATTACCTGCCGGATTTCGGCCCCATGGAAGATGGCAGCATGCCCCCGGCCTATTACGCCATATGCGATGAAATGGCGGCCTGGATGAAGCACAGCGCCGTTTCTATCTACGACGCCGAAGCCGGTCCGTATCCGCAGCGCGCAAACACGCCGGTCACAGTGAAGGGGGGCACTTGGTTTGTGCATTTCCTGACCGCCAATCAACGTTCCGCATCGCTTAAGAGCGTGCCAACACCGAAGTCCGCCATCTTGTTGCGCACGGGCAAAGCTGTCCCGTGGACCAAGGAGGGCGAAAACGTGGTATTGGTCCCCGCCCAGGACGATTTCACCCCACTCGATGACGTCGTGGCAGTGACATGGTAACTACAACTGCCTGCGTTTTGATTGATACGAATAAGGGCGCGGCGGATGTGACCGCGCCCCATGGATCAGAAGAAACGCATCGTGTAATTGAACCGAACACCACGGCCGATCTCGGGCGCATAATCCTTGATCAGCGATGAATGGTTCCGGTATAAGCGGTCCGAGGCATTGAAGACGTTCACCGAAAACACGTGGATGAGGTGCTTCGTCGCCCTCGTATAGGAGCCGCCCAGGTTGAGGGCGGCGAAGCCTGCCGTACGAGTCTCATTGAAGTAGACCTGCTGCTGTGCGTTCGTGAGCAGCAGTTCGGGACGGAAGCTGAAGCCCTTATAATTCGCGTCAAAGCCGATGCGTCCCCGAACCGGCGGAATTCGCGGGAGAGGGATCTTGCTCGCGCTGAGCTGAGCGTCCACTGAATCGAATCCAAGATTGAGCCAAAGATTCGGGTGAAGGTTCACGTCCAGGCGCGCCTCCGCCCCCATGTAACGGCTGTCGGCCTGGCGATACTCGGCGACAGTGAGCCCTTCTTTGTATTCTCCAGTCGGGGCCAGATACACGTAATCCTTCAGCTTGTAATAGAAAACACCGGTTTCGCCGCGTATCCGCGCGCCGTGGTGCTTCACGGACAGGTCGATGCCTTCACCGCGCTCTCGCGTCAGATTTGGATTGCCAACTTCAAAGGCAAGATTTCCGTGATGCGGCCCGTAATTGTACAGTTCCTCGATGGCGGGCGACCGGTAGGAGTGGCTGTAGCTCGCCACGAAAGCCCCGTCACGCCAAAGCGGCATGTTGACGCCCGCGGAACCGGAGAACCCGGTGAATGAGCGGCTCTGGAGACCGTCCGGATGAAATCGATTCGTCTCCACCCGGCCTCCGAACTGAAAACGAAGCCGCTCGACAGATATCTCTTCAAGCCCGAATCCCGCAAACGAATCCTGCGTAACGGGAGGGGTTAACTGCTCACTCCCCTTGATCTTGTATGAGCGCCGGGAACCGGAGAAGCCAAAACTGCCCGAGAACCGGCCTTGATGCTCTTGTTCAAAGACGCCTCTGTAAACAAACTGCCTGTTGAAGAACTCGGTCCCCACGACCTCCTGGACCATTTCCTTGTGGTTCCAGTCGGAGTAGTTGAGGTTGAGCGTGAAACTCTCGATTGCCGAACGAAGATTCCTTAGGCCTCCGGCCAAACGGACGTTCTGACGCCGCCACTTGAGATCCACCGGTCCTTCTTCGCCGCCCAGTTGATTCGGGTTGAACGGAACACCGTAGCGTCCCTCGTAAATCCCGTACCCGGCCTGGAAGAAGCCTCGCTCACTGTAATGAGCGGCGCCGCCCGCGGCATCTTTCACTTCTGTCTCGGAGTTCAATACTCGTCCCTCCGGGGTGTGGTAGTCGCCCGTCCGCAACCCGCCACCGCTCAGGGAAAACAACCACTTCCCTACCCCGTACTCGAATCCGCCGGAACCGCCTCCCATCGCATTGTTGGTGCCGCCGGTGCCGGAGAGAAAGCCACGAATGCCCTCATGCGCATGCTGATGGATCTCGTGGTGCCCGGAGATCACGTTGACCACGCCGCCCAGCGCGTTCGTCCCGTAAAGCAACGTCCCCGGTCCCCGCACGACTTCCACGCGCTCAACCGTGTTGATGTTGACGGGTTCCCCATGGTCCCCAGACTGAGAGGAGAGCGTTCCAGTGGGCAGGCCGTCCTGCAAGATCTGCACGCGGTCGCCGTCGAATCCCCGCACCACCGGCCGGCTGGTGCCAGGTCCGTAACTCCGCTTCGCAATGCCGGTCTCGTTCTCCAGGACGTCGCCAAGCGACGCAGCCGCTTTTGGCGCGAGGTCGAGTAATTCAAGCGTTGTAACCGGCTGGAAGGCCTCCATTTCCGTCTGCTCATGCCCGGAGGCGGTAACCGTGATATTTTCGTGCACGACTGCAAGGTCGAGGTGAAAGTCGAGCACGATCTGGCTTCCCGCAGTGACCTGAACCGTCTTATGCGAATCCGCGAGCGGGTGCATGTGAGCCATAACGTCATACACCCCGGGGGGAACACGGTCGAGCTTATACGTCCCATCAGGGCCAGTCTGCACATTCCGCCCAAGTTTGGAGATCGTCACCGTGGCGTGCTGGATTGGGTCACCCCGCTCATCGAGGGTTACCGTACCGACGATCACACCCATATCCTCGCCGCGCGCCTGAGAGACGGCGAAAAGGATACACAACGAACTGATCAGCAGTAAATGCTTTCGAAACTCCACGATCTTAGTCCTTTCCTGTCTGAATGAAGAAGAAAATAAACGTCACAGGCAGCAGCCACGCACACAGATCAAGTGACCACCACCGGACGAAGACGGGAATGAAGACTAAGCGGGAGGACCCCGGCTATAAAACGCGTCGAACCGCAAGTCGGGCAATACATGGAATGGGTCGACGAGAACGGGCCACGCCAGCCGTACCAGCGGCTGGATTGCCACCACAGGGGCCGCCGCAAGCACCGGCAGATGCCCGACATGGCAGATTGCGCACTGCTGGCCCGATGTATGATCGTGCCACCCATGAGGCAGCGCTACAAGTATTGTGAAAAATAAAACTGCGGCGGCTGGTATTAAAGCGGTTATCCGCCTGCGAGTTTTCCCAGTCACCACGGGCATGAGCCTATAGAAGTTAGTATATCCTGCCGGTTCAGGAACCGATCAACCTTGCGGTCAATCAGTTAGGAGCCGGCCCGTTTAGATACGCCAGGCCGGCCGTTCCGGCGGTGGCGGCAGCTATTGAACCGGGTTCAAGAGCGGGATGAATACGCCACCCACAACCGAGCGCGCTTGGAAGCCGCGCTGCTTGGCATCCGTCGTCCAATACCAGTCGGTCATCGGAACGCGCGACGGGGAGTCATTCAGAAAGTCGAAAACAGGATTCGTCAACGCCTCGAAATCGGCTCTCTTCCCGGTCAGTGTAGCGGTCCAGATGATCCAGTCCAGTTTGGTGTACGTCGAACGGTTGTCGAGCGGCAGGCCATACTTGTTCTGGGTTTTGCGGTAATACGCCATCTCGGTCGTGGCGATCTGTTTCGAGAACAGGCCCAGACCCAGAATCCGATCCCACACGAGGTTGTACTTCTGGCTCCACGTGCCGGACTTGTCGAATGCGAGCTTGTAATGGTCGCCGTCGAGCGCCATGTCATTCCAGCGCGCTGCCATCGACCGGGCGGCGTCCATGTATTCCTTCGCCACCGCAGGATGCTTCAGCGTATTCGCAAGTTGCGCATACGCGCCCAGCGCCACGATCGCCTTAATCGAGAGATTCGTGTTGTGGGCGAGGTGGCCGGCGAAATCGTCGGTCGAGAGCTGATTCTCGGGATCCATACCCTTCTCGCGAAGGTAGACAGCCCACTTCGAAAGAACAGGCCAGTACTGCTCCGCCATAGCCGCTGAACCTTCCGCCTTGGCAAGCGCCGCCATGAGGATCAGCAGGTTGCCCGACTCTTCGACGGGCATCTGATTCGTTTCCGTCTTTTCACCGCCACCATAGACCTGCCCGTTCGCCAGTGGATACTGTCCGACGTCGTGCGGCGCAAATGGGAATTTCCATCTGGGGAGGCTCGCATAGTAAAGAACCGGCTGCAGCATTGCGCGCATCAGGCGCGGACTAAGCGCGATGAACAGCGGCGCCGAGGGATAGGTGATATCCACGGTCGCGATGCATCCGTTCGAGAAGTTTTCCTTCGAAAAGTAGAGTGGCGTACCGTCAAAATCCGCAGCCAGCTTATGAGCAGCCAGCGCTTGACGATAGGCCAGGATCGCAATCGCGGCGTAGCGGTCGCCACCCGCCTTCACCAGCTTATCGGTGAGGGTTTGGTCGTATTCAACAGCCCGCTTGCGCAATCCTTCGAACTCAGCGGCGGCCTTCTGAAGTAATTCACTGATGCCCGTTCCATCCCGCCGCCACCAGGGACGGAGATTTCGTTGAAGGTATTGGATCGAGAATTGGTCGTCGTAGGCGAACATGGCCCAGCCTTCGACGGGGCGCGCATCCACACTCCCGGCTGACCACGCAGCGGCGAGCGTCACGGCTCCCCTTTGAGCCCGCGTGGAAGGTTCGAGCAAGTCGGTATCCGGCAGCCGGCCGGTCTCCCCGAATTGTCCTCGCATTCCAGGGGTGCCACTCGCGAGTTCCGCACCCGATCCGGGCGGCAACGCAAGATAGAAGTAGCCCCAATCGATACGCAGATTGTCGCCCGAACGGGAGAGCATCTCCTGCGTGGTGCTCCCAACACGCAGCGCCGATACGCCGCCTGCACGAACGCGTGACCAGTTCACCTTCTGATCCAGGCTATTCACCGCAATCTCCGCTCCGGCGTCGAGGTAGAGTTCCACGGAATGCGTCCTGCCATCGGAGGCCTTGGCATTCCAGATTACGTACGTGACCGGACGAGACAGGATATCGAGATCGTCGGCAAACGCGGGCGTTAAGAACGTCAGCCCGAGGACCACTCCACCGGCCTCGAATTCGTAAATCGTGCGCGTGGGCGTAACCGTGCGGGACAACTGCTTCGCTGCAGGAATGTTTCGCGGCCCGGCGCCGATAAAGCGGAACGCTTTCCCATCGACGCGCACAAGCCCGCCAATCGGCTGCGGCGATCCTGTCCAGTGGTTCGTGTCCTCGGCCGTGAGGTCGTCCGCCATGGACCATACCGAGAAGTACGGGTCATGAGCGATCAAGGGTGTCGCGGGCGGCCGCAATCCGGCCTGAGCCCAGAGACAGACAGGGAGCAATGCGAGTAGGAATCTCATGATGATTTCCTTTTGCGAGTGGAACGGATCGTACGTTTGCGCGGTGTGGCTTTACGAGATGTAGCCTTGCGAGGCTTGGCCTTGTTAACAGCGGGTTTGCGCGGCTTCGCTTTGCCGTCAGCAGCCTTACGAGTAGTGGCTTTGCCAGGTTCCGCCGGGCTGGTCTCCTCCGGCGGGGCCGCCGTCACCGGCTCCCGTCCATAGAGCCACCGATACATCTCCGCGTTGGCAAGCACAATTTGCACGTAGTTTCGTGTTTCGGTAAATGGGATTGTCTCAATGAACTCCGCGGGCTCACGGAATGGGCCCCATGTCGCCCACACGACCGCACGGGACTTCCCACCGTTATACGCGGCGAGCGTTGCCTCTACATCGCCTTGAAACTCGTCCAACCGCGCTCGAAAGTAATACGTTCCGAGACGGATGTTGTATTCCGGCTGATACAGGAGAGCGTCACGGAACCGGCCGGAGCGCGTCTGCCGCGCGAGAGATCTTCCGGTTGAAGGCAGCACTTGCATCAAGCCACGCGCATCGGCTCGGGAGACCGCCCTCGCGTCAAACCCGGACTCCTGACGAATCAAACCTGCCAGCAGAAACTCATCGAGATTCCGCAGGCGTGCATATTGTTGAAGCTGGCGACGGTAAGGAAGCGGAAAAGCAAAACGCCAGAATTCGGCAGGAGCCTCATCCCGGGGCATGGACAGAAACTCGGGAAAAACTCCGATAATGTGCCGCAAGGCCGACTCGGGCGCACCACGGTGTGTCGCTTGCTGCGCCAGTTCGAGGGCCAGTGCCGGTGCATCGCTGCTGTCGCGCGCATCGAAACGGAGTTCGGCTTCGGCCATGTCCGAAAGGCCGGCCGAAGCCAGCAGGCGGGAGCGGGCAATCCGCGCACTCGTTACAGTTCCCGGCGTAAAGGAAGGCGTCGTGTCCTGAAGCGTATCGGCGAGGCCGGAAAGCACGGGCGGTGGCGCGGTTGGAGCTGGTGCATTGGCAACCGCGCCCTCCGCGAAGCGCCGGTCCGCCAGGAATCCGTAGTAACGATTGGGGTAATGCCCGGCGACGAATTGGTAAATCGCCCGAGCGTTCGAAACCTGGCCTTTCTCTTCTTCAGCGCGAGCGAAGAAGTAGAGCGCCGTGGCGACCTTTGGGCTGTTGGGGTAACGGGAGATGTGTTCCGCAAGCAGTTCCGCGGCTGACGGACCCCGACGCATCCATTCGGCCCAAACCACCTTCCAGTGACATTGCCAGGCCTCGGGTGATTCCGAAAAAGACTCGTAACAGGCTTTGAATAACGGCTCGTACTTGGCAACGTCGTTTTCGAGAACGTAGTCGTTCGCGGCCCTTACCAGAGCTTTCCGTCGCCACTCAGACTGCGGATACAAACGGTCGAGGCCGGCGACGTATGAATGCATCGCCTCGGCATCCTGTAGACGGCGCGCACAGGCGGTGAGGTAATACAAGCGCTCGGCATCCGCCTCGGGCGAGACGTCTTCCAGTGAGCGCAGGTAATCGTAGGCGCCCTGTGTCCGCCCGGCCTCGAAATCGGCGACTCCTATCCGGACCCGGCACAGGTCTCTCTCCAGACCACCCAAACGCGGCACAAGTGATTCGAATTCTATTCGGGCCCGCGACGCATCCCTGCCTGCAAGCAGCCTGTCCGCCCGTTCCACCATTGCTTGTGGCATGGGCGGCGGATATGCGTCGCCCATGGACGTCTCAAGGCGCGATAGGGCAGTCGCCGCATCCGACGCCTCAGAAGCGGATGGGAATTCGTAGTACACGCGCTGGTAGTATCGGACAGCCTTGCCAAGCTCGCCGGCAGCTTCGAGGGCCTTCGCGAGCGACAGGTTTCCTGCCGGCTGTCGCAGATGCTGGTACTGGTCACGTAAAAACGTTACCGCGTCCGCCGCGTTGCCACGCTCGACACAGGCTTCCGCCGCCGACAAGGCTGCCCGCCCAGCTAACGGCGACGGGATCGCCCGCCCAAGCACGCCTTTCAGTTCCCGCTCGGCGGCCTCCCACTCCTTCAGGTGCAGATATGACAGCCCAAGATGATACGAAACGTAGTCCTCAATCTGAGGCACGCGCTTGCGGGCGGCAGTAAGGTGCTTTATCGCCTGCTCAAATTCTTGATTCTCCGACTCGATGACCCCCAAGGCGAACAACGCTATTCCGCCCTGGCTGTCTCTCGGATGCGACGCGGCAAACTGCACAATCGCCGCCTGCCGCGCCTCAGTCGGGCGTTCCCGGCAAGCACGCACGAGCGATTCAAGGCTCTGGCCCGAAAGCGTCGCGTGAGAAATCAGGAGTGCGAGTGCGATTCGATACATCGGCTCACACAAGAGGCCCAGGATACTCTGGCCCGAGCAGAGCAGCTTCGTCGTTGGCCAATGTGCGGATCAGTTCAACATGGAAGTAGTCAATCATCGATGGACACGGAACCAGGAACTGGACGCGGAATGCCTCCCGGCCGGCATCAATTTCTTTCTTCAGTTCGCCATACAGATTCGAAGCAGCACGGCCTGCACGCACCTCACCCGACTTATACAGCCGCATTTCCGCCACCTGGACGCGCGCGAAACGCTGGGCTCGCACGTGCGACTCTTTCTCTTCAGGAGGAAGCTCCGACCACTCCGGAAGAACGGCCTGAGGACGCGCCACCTGGACTGCTCCGGCTGCCGCATGCAGATCGATGCTGCTCCCGGCGATGGATGCGAGCAACTCCAGCGCGGCTGTGTTGGGGGCCGGATCATCGCCGTCGGCGTACAGCAATCCGAGCGCTTTTCCCCGCGAGACAATCGGGAAAAAGTACGACTGGCGCTCGGCATCGCCGCCAAGCAGCAAAACCAGGGTCTCCGACAGCTCGCTTGCTGTTCGCTGGGATACGACCGTATCGAGCGACTCGACGGCATTCCGGGCAGCAGGCGCCGCGGAGAGAGGCACTTCAGCAGAAGAGAGTGAACTCGCTGTTCCCTCGTTCGTTCCAAACACGCCGGCACAGCGCAGGACCTCGCCATCGATCGCAAACAGGATGGCTCGTGAGCAGAAAGCGCCCGCCGAATTGAGTAGAGCGGCATGAAGTTCCTCGCCCGTCTCGCACTGCCGCAGCCGCCGCGCCGCCTGATTAATCTGCTCGGCAGTCTGGCGCCGCAAGGCATCCGCTTCACTCACAACGCGGGCGGAAAGCTCCCGCC
>JBDKSR010000340.1:0-6941 GCA_039680545.1 Bryobacteraceae bacterium
CGAATACCGGTAGGGAGCCACTGCGTCCCACTTCCGGGGAATCCATCGAATGCCGCGTCCATAGAAATCGACGGGCAGGGAAGTCTCATCGCGGAGTCGCAGACGCAGGGACGTGCGCAGACGATGGCAGGGGGTCAGCGTCAGGTCGCTGGCAATCCACGAAACACCCCCGGTCTTTGGCGGGATCGCAGCGGACACCAAATCGTCATAGGTGAGCCCCACGCCCCAAGGCATCGCGGGGTGCGACGGGATGTACTTATCGGAAGCAGCCTGCGCCAGATGAGTGAACACCCGGGCGTAAGGCTCGTGTCCTTCGATCAGCCAGTCGTACAGGCCCTCTAGATAAGGTTCCTGCATGATTGCCCATACGTTATCGGGAGGGCACAGAGCCGTAGTCGCATCGAGCTTGCGGTTATTCAACATCACGAAGTAATCGCACTCGTCGGCCGGCTGAGTCGTAAATCGTATGCCGTCCCAGACGCCCGTACCGCCCGGTGTCTGCGTGAGGAGCCGCGAGCAATCCCAATCGGAGACGATGCGCACCAGCGGACGAGCGTCGTTCACAGCGTGGAATCCTTCCGTTTGAATACCAGGTCGAAGTAGGCGACATGCGACGTGGCAGTGCGGCCGATATCCAGAATGTCGCAGACCTCGAACCCCTGCGTGTCGAGTTCGGACACGAAATCGAGCATTCGATAGCTGCCTTCGAACCGCGGCAGCACACTGACTTCCGAGATCACGAATTCGGTCTCGCGAAGTGTCTGCGACGCGCCGCGAATCACCTCCAGTTCAGCTCCCTCGACGTCGATCTTTAGCCCGAACGGACGTGGACACCGCGTACTCGCCACAAGCCGGTCGAGGGTTTCGACCTTGACGGTTCGCATCACGGGCTCACTGCCGGTCCGTTCGACTTCATGGCGCTCATAGAAGGACGTGAGCAAGGGCTGGTACGGTTCAATGCGAAGTATTCGCTCTCCCGGTTCGCTGCCCAAAGCGACGGGAAAGTAAACGCCTTTGCGGGAACGCAGGATCTTACCAATGGACTCGGTAAACTCGGCGACCGGTTCCACGAGCACAAGATGCGCGTCGGGGAACGCCTCGTAAAGCTCGTTAGTGCCTGTTGCTACGCCGGCGTCGATAAGCGTGCCAGGTCGAAACCCAAGGCGGCGCAGGTACGCTGCATACCAATAGGCGTGTGCGGGAAGCCATCCCTCGGGTACAGGCGTGGTACGCTGCACCCGCCAACCGCGGGCGAGTAGCCACCGGTGAATGCGATTCTCGAGTTCGAGGCGGTTCATATTGAAGAGTACGTGGAAACGAGCCGCTGGCCGATTGCGTGCCAGTCGTAGCGTTGTTCGACAAGACCTCGCGCCTCGGTTGCAATCCGGTCGCACAGCGCCGGATCGAGGAGTAAGCGAGTTACGCACTCCACGAATTGCTGAGGATCGTCAGCGATCAGCAAGGGGCGGCCGTCTTCCACGTCGAGTCCTTCACAGCCGATGCTTGTCGACACGACCGGCCGTCCGAGCGCCATCGATTCCAGGATCTTCAGACGTGTTCCACTCCCTGCCCGCAAGGGCACGATACTGACGGAAGCCTGTGCGTAATAGGGGCGCACGTCATCCACCCTTCCGGTGACGGTCACTCCCGGCTCGCGCCCCAGCGCCATGACTTGAGGAGGCGGCGCGTGCCCGACGATGAGAAGTTTCACCTCCGGAACGCTGGCCCGAACTAGCGGTAGGATGGAGCGGCAAAAGAACACGGCGGCATCGGAATTGGGCGGATAGTTCATCACCCCCGCGAACAGGAGCACCGCACCGGCCCGAGGCAAGGGCTTCTGCGCCATGCAGTCAACGCCGTTCTCGATCACAACGGGACGCACGCCCGGAACAGCGCGCTCGACAAGATCTCGATCGCGATCCGACGCGGCAAGACAACATTTGAAGCGCGGGATGTAATGGCTCTCCGTTCGCCGCATGATCCATGACTTGATAAGATATCCGGCTCGCTTCCCGATCCCGCACCTGATACCCGCCATCCGCCGGTATTGCTCGAAACCGATATTGTGCAGTGAGAGAACGGTACGGCACTGAAGTTCCGATGGCACGGCGTCGAGATAACCAGCGAGCAGCGAATGTTCGATCTGGATCACATCGGGATGTTCCTCCAGGGCGATGGCTCGGATTCGTGCCGCAGCCTCAGGAAAGAAGTTGCGCCAGGCGCCTGCCGGCATGCGAAGAAGCAGATGGAGGGGCGGACAGACCGCGGGCATCTGCCAGGTGTCGATACGGGCGCAGAAGTCGCGGAGTTCTCCGGGTTCGGTGACTCCTCCCGGCGGAACGAGGCTGAAAAGGAGAACGCGCGCCTGTCGCGAGACTTCGCGAATCAGATAAAAGTCGCGCATCCGCACGCCGGAATCGGGCGGGTAGGGCAATCCGAAAGTGACCCAAAGGACCGTCATGCCAGGAGGTGCTTGCTGCGGGCGTTCGACCGTTTGCCCTTTTTCACGCCCTCTCTTCGTACCTGTCATTACTGGAAAGGCTGCCGGGCGCATCCAGCCGCTCTTTGGGCCGGCTTAGCAAGTGAGCGGCGGCACCGAGGGCGACGCCGGCACCGCTGTAAAGATAACTGAACCAGCACATCAGGTAAGATTTCAGCGCGAAGACCAGGCCGCCTGCCGACAAGGTGAGTGAAAGAAATTTCGCATTCAGCGCGAAAAACAGGCTCGCCAGAGCCCCGGCCGCAAACCACGGCGCGGGCAGCATGGGTGATAGCAACAGCAGAAGCGCCACGGGTACGCTGAGGACGTTGTTCCAGCGGGTATTGAGATCGTTCCGGAAAATGCCTCGCTCGATCATCAGGCGCGTCCACGGCACCGCGCGTCCGAACAAGTCGGAACGGATGAGACTCAGCAGCGTGTAACGCTTGCAGTGCGTCATCTGCAAACCCTTGCAGAGTCGCACGCGCAATCCTTCCTTTTTCATCCGGTAGCCGATTTCGATGTCTTCGAGAAACCGTTGCTGCGGATCGAACCCGCCAAGGACCTGAAACGCCTCGCGGCGAATTGCGCCGAAACCGCTGCAGAACGTCGATGCTTCTTCGCTCGAGTTCTGGTGCGTGTAATGGTGAACGAGATTCTTGTAACGGGAGAAGAACTCTCTCGGAAGCGTTTCTTTTCCGTACGAACCGAACAACGCGGCGATGCCGGGTTCTGCGTCCATGGTTTCCGCGATGCTGGATAGCGTGTTGCGCTCGATCAGTATGTCGGCATCGAGAAAGAACAGGATGGAGCCCCGGGCTTCGCGCGCGGCGATGTTGCGGGCGGCGGCGGGACCGGCATTCACCGGCGATTCCACCAGGGCGCAGGGATATCTCCGCGCGATCAATGTGCTGCCGTCGCTCGAATGATCGTCAACCACGATCACTTCGAACGACGGGAAGTCCGAAGCGAAAACCGCGTCGAGGCAATTCTCCAAATACTCCGAGCCGTTAAAGACCGGGATGATGACTGAGATCCGGGGATGGATCACTTTGTCAGTCTTCGGCATTGGCTCTCCGCGTCTTGGAGCGGATTGCGCCGCCGGGCGTGAGGCGGTTCGAAAGGCGAATCCCGAATCTATGCCGGAAGCTTTCTGTCTGGTCAAGCAACCATTGGTAGCTCCACCAGCGGCGGGAACGGTAATAGTAAAGGACCGAATCGACGAACTCTTCAGTCTTCAGCGCGCCATCGCGCCGGATGCGCAGCGCCCACTCGATATCTTCCGAATAGCTGACGTCCCGGAACCGGTACCGCGCGGCAATTTCACGCCGCATTGGGTTCAGATGATACGGTGGCCGGTAATAGGCATGATTCCGGCTGAAGTAGTCATCGAAGCGAACTGAGTGGATGAACATGTGAGGATGCGACCCGCGGAACGTGATGACGCCTCGTAGGCCGATACAGTCGATTGTGGGGTTCTTTTCAATTGCCTCGCAGATGCGGCTTACATAGTCCGTGCTCACCTCGTCGTCGTCGTCGATGAACGCGACAAAACGGCCCGATGCCCGTTCGATGAGCCGGTTGCGTTTCTCCCCTATCGATTGCCTGCCGTCGTCGAGCGCGTGAAGGACTTCCACCTCATGCGCCCAACGGCTCTCTCGAATTTGGGTGTTGAGATTCTCCGCGAGACGGGAGAAGAGGTGTTGACGAGACTCGACGGTCGGTATCAACAAACTCAGGAGCATTGCCACCACCCGGCTTGGCAACATCGAGTCCGCATCCCGACGATTCTAACATTCACGCAAGTCACAATCTTGACGCAATAGCTTCGGCTGGTCACACCTTCAATAAATCTTTACTAAGTTGATTCCTAAAGCCTTCTTCTTTTCGCTCCATGCTTGGCTCTTGCCTTGTGTGCCTATCATCAAGTGGCGCAACGCCGCATGAACTATGGCTTCCATTCGTCAAATCAACGCCAATCGCGACAACGCCCGTCGGAGCACGGGCCCGGTCACCGAGGAAGGAAAGGCCCGTTCCGCCCGAAATTCGCTCCGGCATGGTCTCCAGTCGCGTGACGCCGTCATGCCAGGGGAGGACGCCGCCGAGTTTGCGGAACTAGTCGACGGCTATATCGACGGGATGGCTCCCGAAGGACCTCTCGAGGAGTTCTGTGTCCGGCAAATGGCTGTCGCGGATTGGAAACTCAGGCGTACGCTTCGCCTCGAGACCGGATTCCTGGCGAACGCGATTGAAGTAACGCGAGAGGATGAGGACCGGTGGAGCGGGAAACTGGATTACGAAGAAACCACCGTCATGCTCGGCGACATGATGTCGTACAAGACGCCCCCGGCGCGTTTGGCTGTGTTGTCGCGCTACGAAGCGTCCGTGCATCGCGCCTGGTACCGGGCGCTTGCCCAGTTCCAGCGCCTGCGCTCGATGCGCCCGCCGCAATCCGATCCTCCGGAGGCGCCTGGCACAGGCGACTCCCCGGACACAGAATTGGCTTCGTTTGGTAAAAATGCTGTCGTCCGGCCGCTGCCGGTCTGTCCGCCCGAGTTGGCCTAAATTTCGATGCCTGCCCGGCTGTACCAGGGTGTGGCGTCTTTGATCGCGTCGTTCACGGCCATAATGTGCCGGACGCCTTCCACGGACAGCCAGTCTTCGAGTGCCTTCAGCCCTTGCTTGGCGTACACCGGGATACCTTCTTTCCAGGTAGCGCGTCCGCATAGCACACCCGAAAAGTCCACCCCCGACTTGGCCGCCATCCGCAGCGACTCGACGAACTGCGCGTTGCTCACCCCTGCGCTCAGATAGATGAACGGAGTGCCCGGCGGCGGCGCTGCCGCGCGGAACAGGTCCATCGCCTCATCCATCGTGTAGACGCTGCGCCCCTTGTAAACCTTGCTGCCTTCGACGTACTCGACGTTGACCGGGATCTCGACCTTCAGCACATCCACCCGATACTGCGGCTTTGAAAACTCCTCCGAGCTGCGTCTTACGATCTCCGGCTTGATCTTTGCGTATTCCGGGCCCTTTTCGTCCCCCCCGTCCGTGTCGTAGCCGACAAGTTCCAGGAAGAACGGAATGTCAGCCGCCGCACATTCCGCGCCCGCCCTCTCGACAAACGCGTGCTTGATGTCGTTGATAGTGGGCGTCTCAAAGGGCGTGTAGTAGATGAGGATTTTCACCGCATCGGCGCCCCAGCCCTTGAGCCGTCTCACCGACACGTGCGGAAGCAGGTCGGGCAACCGGCCTGGCTGCGTGTTGTCGTAACCGCTTCGTTCGTATGCGAGCAACAGCCCCGCGTTTGAAGCGCGTGCCGTGGCCGCGTCAAGGCCGAACTCGGGATCGAGCAGAATCGCGCTCGCGTGTTGTGAGAGAACCCTGGTAACGGCCGTCTTGAACTCGGCCATCATTTCCGGAGTCACCGCTTTAGGGTCGGACCCTTTGGCTTTGGCGATGGACTTCTTTAAACTTCCCCGCTGGTCCATAGCCGCCGCAGCGATAATCCCGTTGGCTGTCGCCAGTGACTTGAGGTGGCGAATCTTTCCCTCTGTAGGTATCATCTCCAGCCCCCGTCAGTTTTAACTGTATTCGACTATCTATAGTAGGCGGGATGCCGGCCGGTTTGCCACCCACCGGTCCAGGCGCCGGAAGAACACCTTTGCCCGGCTCATGTCCACGAGGATTTGGGCCTTCAGGCTGGCTGCATCCGCGAATTTCCGCTCCGCACGCAAACGCCGCAGGAACTCCACCCGGATACGCCCTGGTGTCTCGCCTGTTAGGGGGGCAAGCAGATGTGTTTCCACCGTGAGGCCGTTGCCGTCGAACGTCGGCCGGTAGCCTATGTTCGTTACGGATGCCCAGCTCCGCTTGTCTTCCAGGTCGGTCGTCCTCGTGACGTAGACTCCGTTGGCCGGCATCACCTCGCCTGCTGGGCGCATATTCAGTGTCGGCACGGTTTCGCGCGATCCGATGCCGAGGCCCCGCACCACGTCGCCCTCCACGAAGTGCGGGCGTTCAAGCAGGCGTGCCGCCTTCGACACGGAACCGTCCTGGATGAGTCGTCTCACCACGCTGCTGCTGATCATCCAAGTCCGTAGTGTGACGGCCGGAACCACCTCAGTGACGAATCCAAGTGTCTCGCCGAGCTTCTGCAGTGTCGCCGTGTCGCCCGCGTGCCGGTGGCCGAAACGGAAATTGTCCCCCACCAGTACCGCGCGCGCGCCGAGTCTCCGGATCAATATTTCTCGTGCGAATTCCTCCGGCGTGAGTTGTGCGATGTCCTGTGAGAACGGCAGAACCAACACCTGCTCGATGCCTTCCTCGGCCATCAGCGCGCAACGCTGATCCGGTGTGGTCAGCAGCTTCGGCGCTCGTTCCGGAGCGACGATCTTCGCCGGGTGTGGGTCGAACGTCATCGCCGACGCTTTCCAGCCGTTCTCACGCGCGACTTCGGCCA